>JAVTWI010000090.1:0-2787 GCA_032229845.1 Rhabdaerophilum sp. | reverse complement strand
TTTACTCCCCCCGCGCCCAACCCTCTTTCGTTTCGGCCAAGAAATCGGCGTAGCGGCCGGCCTCGATGGCCGCGCGGGCCTCGCGCATCAGGTGCTGATAATAGCCGATGTTGTTCCACGAGAGCAGCATCTGCCCGAGCATCTCATCGGATTTGACGAGGTGGTGCAGATAGGCGCGCGAATAGTCGCGCGTCGCCGGGCAATCGGAGGTCTCGTCGAGCGGGCGGGTATCCTCGGCGAAGCGTGCGTTCTTGAGGTTGAACTTGCCGTGGCGTGTGTAGGCGGTACCGTGCCGCCCGGCGCGCGTGGGCATCACGCAATCGAACATGTCGATGCCGCGCGCTATGCTTTCGATGAGGTCGTCCGGCGTGCCGACACCCATCAGATAGCGCGGTTTCTCCGAAGGAAGATAAGGTTCGGTCGCCTCGATGGTCGCGAGCATCTCGTGTTGCGGCTCGCCCACCGCCAGCCCGCCGAGGGCGTAGCCCGGCAGATCGAGTTTCGCGAGAAGCTCGGCGCTTTCCCGGCGCAATATGGGGCTGGTTCCGCCCTGCACGATGCCGAACAGCGCCCGCCCCTCGCCCGGCTTGACCAGCCGCTCGAATGCGGCCTTGGACCGCTCCGCCCAGCGATAGGAAAGCCGCATCGCGCGCGCGACCTCCTCGTCCGGCGCCGGCAGGCGGATGCATTCATCGAGCTGCATGATGATATTGCTGTCGAGGAGAACCTGAATCTCCATCGAGCGTTCGGGTGTGAGGTGGTGCTTCGAGCCGTCGATATGGCTCTGGAAGGTCACGCCCTCCTCGGTCAGCTTGCGCAGCGCGGCAAGGCTCATCACCTGAAAGCCGCCGGAATCGGTCAGGATCGGGAACGGCCAGCGCGCCAGCTCGTGCAGCCCGCCAAGCTTCGCGACGCGCTCGGCGCCGGGGCGAAGCATCAGGTGATAGGTGTTGCCAAGGATGATATCCGCACCGGTGGCGCGGACCTGATCCATGTAGAGCCCCTTCACAGTGCCGGCGGTGCCGACCGGCATGAAGGCTGGCGTGCGGATCTCGCCGCGCGGCATCGCGATGGTGCCGTGCCGCGCCTTGCCGTCGCGGGCCTGAACCTCAAAGGAGAAATCGGTGCTCATGTGGGCGGAAATAGCAGGCTCGCATCGCCATAGGAATAGAAGCGATAGCCGCTCGTGATCGCGTGGGTATAGGCCGCGCGCATCGGCGCGATGCCGGCGAAGGCCGAGACGAGCATCAGCAGGGTCGATTTCGGCAGGTGGAAATTCGTGATGAGCGCATCCGTCGCCCGGAAGCGATAGCCGGGGCGGATGAAGATGTCGGTCTCGCCGACATAGGGTTCGATCGTGCCGGATGCTGCCGCCGTCTCGACCAGGCGGCAAGCCGTCGTTCCGACCGCGACAACGCGACCGCCTCGTGCCCTCGTCTCGCGGATCGCAGCTACGGCTTGGGGCGTCACCTCGCCCCATTCGGCGTGCATCCGGTGTTCGTCGAGGTTTTCGCTCTTGACGGGCAGGAACGTTCCGGCGCCGACATGCAGCGTCACGAAACAATGCCCGATGCCGCGGTCGGCCAATCGCGCGAGCACCTCCGGCGTGAAATGGAGCGACGCCGTGGGGGCCGCGACCGCCCCCTCGCGACGTGCGAAAATGGTCTGGTAATCCTCGGCGTCGTGGCTCTCGTCGGTATCGCCGGCGTGGCGGCGCGCCTCGCGGATATAGGGCGGCAGCGGCATGCCGCCGATGAAAGCGATGGCTTCGTCGAGGAATGCACCGGTGCGGTCGAAACGGAAGGTGACGATGCCCTCCTCGTTCTTCGCCATCACCTCGGCGACGAGATGGCCGACGAGGCATACGGGATTGACCGAGCCGAACACCACCCGATCGCCGATCTTGAGCCGCTTGCCGGGCTTGGCGAAGGCCTCCCAGGTGCAATCGTCGAGCCGTTTGACCAGCAAAGCCTCGATGCCAACGCGGTTACCCTCCCGATTGCGCTCGCCGATGAGCCGCGCGGGAATGACCTTGGTATCGTTGAAGACGAGCAGATCGCCGGGGTTCAGCAGGTCCGGCAGATCGCGGAAGATGCGGTCTTCCCGCGTCTCGCCTCGAACCACCAGCAGACGCGCGGCGTCGCGCGGGTGCGCGGGGTGGAGCGCGATGCGATCTTCCGGCAGGTGGAAATCAAAATCGGAAAGGGAGAGCCTGCGCCCTCCTTCCTGTGTTTCAGCCATTTCGGATCGGCTTGCCGGCTCACGCATCGGCGGCGATGGTCGCCTTGTTGATGCGGTCCGGGTTGCGCACCGGCTCGCCGCGCGCGAACTGGTCGACGTTCTCCATGCCGTCGGTCACCTTGCCCCAGACGGTGTACTGGCCGTCGCGGAAGGTCGCGTCGTCGAAGCAGATGAAGAACTGGCTGTTCGCCGAATCCGGGTTGCGGGCGCGCGCCATCGAGCAGACGCCGCGCACGTGCGGCTCGTCGTTGAACTCGGCCTTGAGGTCCGGGTAGGACGAGCCGCCCATGCCCGTGCCGTCCGGGCAGCCGCCCTGCGCCATGAAGCCGTCGATGACGCGATGGAACGAGAGCCCGTCGTAGAAGCCTTCGCGCACCAGCTTCTTGATGTGCGCGACGTGGCCCGGCGCGAGATCCGGGCGCAGCTCAATCGTGACCGGGCCCTTGGTGGTGTCGAGGATCAGGGTGTTTTCGGCATCAGCCATGTCATTTTCCTTTTCTTGACCCTCGCAACGGGCCCTCCGGCCCTGCTCGGCGTCGCATTCGC
>JAVTWI010000089.1:0-2796 GCA_032229845.1 Rhabdaerophilum sp. | reverse complement strand
CGTCGCGCAGTTCGTGAAGGTGCTCGAAGAGCGCGGCGCGCTCGAATATTCGATCGTTATCGCCGCGACCGCCTCGGACCCGGCGCCGATGCAGTTCCTCGCGCCGTTCTCCGGCTGCGCGATGGGCGAGTTCTTCCGCGACAACGGCATGCACGCCGTCATCATCTATGACGATCTGTCCAAGCAGGCCGTCGCCTACCGCCAGATGTCGCTCCTCCTGCGCCGTCCGCCGGGCCGCGAAGCCTACCCGGGCGACGTGTTCTATCTCCACTCCCGCCTTCTCGAGCGCGCCGCCAAGCTCAACGGCGACAACGGCTCGGGCTCGCTGACGGCGCTGCCGGTCATCGAAACGCAGGCGAACGACGTGTCGGCCTATATCCCGACCAACGTCATCTCGATCACCGACGGCCAGATCTTCCTCGAAACCGATCTGTTCTTCCAGGGCATCCGCCCGGCGGTGAACGTCGGCCTCTCGGTCAGCCGCGTCGGCTCGTCCGCGCAGACCAAGGCGACCAAGAAGGTTGCCGGCAAGATCAAGGGCGAGCTCGCGCAGTATCGCGAGATGGCGGCCTTCGCGCAGTTCGGCTCGGACCTCGACGCCGTCACCCAGCGTCTCCTCAACCGCGGCGCGCGCCTGACCGAACTCCTGAAGCAGCCGCAGTTCTCGCCGCTGAAGATGGAAGAGCAGGTCTGCGTGATCTACGCCGGCGTCAACGGCTACCTTGACGGCCTGCCGGTCAACCGCGTCCGTGCCTACGAAGATGGCCTTCTCGGCCTCCTGCGTGACAAGCACGCGGAGCTTCTCGACGAGGTCGGCAAGTCGAAGGACCTTTCCGACGACAACGCCGCCAAGCTCAAGGGCATCGTCGAAAGCTACACCAAGAGCTTCGCGTAAATCCGCTGAAATCGCGGGCCGCGCCTTGGTGCGGCCCCCTTCTTGGGACACGGGCAGGACCGTTTCATGGCCTCGTTGAAAGACCTCCGCAATCGCATCGCCTCGGTGAAGGCGACGCAGAAGATCACCAAGGCCATGCAGATGGTGGCTGCGGCGAAGCTGCGCCGCGCGCAGGCGGCTGCCGAAGCGGCCCGCCCCTATGCCTCCAAGATGGAGACGGTGCTGGCGAACCTCGCCGGCGGCATTTCCGGTTCGGCCGCACCCGCGCTGCTCGCCGGCAATGGCAAGGATCAGGTTCATCTGCTGATCGTCTGCACGGCCGAGCGCGGGTTGTGCGGTGCGTTCAATTCCTCGATCGTCCGCCTTGCGCGCGAGAAGATCAACGCGCTCACCGCCGCCGGCAAGACCGTGAAGATCCTCTGCGTCGGCAAGAAGGGCTTCGAGCAACTGCGCCGCAACTACGGCAAGCTCATCATCGACACGATCGATTTCCGCGCGCTCAAGCAGATCGGCTATTCCGATGCCGAGGGTGTTGCCCGCCGGGTGATCTCGATGTTCGAGGCCGGTGAATACGACGTCGCGACGCTGTTCTATTCGCGCTTCCGCTCGGTGATCCAGCAGATCCCGACGGCGCAGAGCCTCATCCCGGCGGAAATTCCCGCAGCGGGCGAAGCTTCGGGCTCCAAGGCCGCCTATGAATACGAGCCGGAAGAAGAGGCGATCCTCGGCGCGTTGTTGCCGCGCAACATCGCCGTGCAGATCTTCCGTGCGCTTCTCGAGAACGCCGCCTCCGAACAGGGCGCGCGCATGAGCGCCATGGACAACGCGACCCGCAACGCGGGCGAAATGATCAAGAAGCAGACGCAGACCTACAACCGGACGCGTCAGGCCCAGATCACCAAGGAACTGATCGAAATCATCTCGGGCGCGGAAGCGCTCTGATCCGAAATTTGAAACGAGGGTAGAAAAATGGCCAAGCCGCAGGGTCGCATCGCACAGGTTATCGGCGCCGTCGTCGACGTGCAGTTCGACGGGCACCTTCCCGAAATTCTCAACGCGCTCGAGACGAACAATCTCGGCAACCGCCTCGTGCTCGAGGTGGCGCAGCATCTCGGCGAGAACACCGTCCGCTGCATCGCGATGGACTCGACCGAAGGTCTCGTGCGCGGCAACGCCGTGACCGATACCGGACAGGCGATCGCCGTTCCGGTCGGCGAAGCGACCCTCGGCCGCATCATGAACGTCATCGGCGAGCCGATCGACGAGGCCGGCCCGATCAAGGGCGAGGGCCTGCGCCCGATCCACGCCGCGGCTCCGAGCTATGCCGAGCAGTCGACCGAAGCGCAGATCCTCGTCACCGGTATCAAGGTCGTCGATCTTCTCGCGCCTTACGCGAAGGGCGGCAAGATCGGTCTGTTCGGCGGCGCGGGCGTCGGCAAGACCGTGCTCATTCAGGAGCTGATCAACAACGTCGCCAAGACCCACGGCGGCTACTCGGTGTTCGCCGGCGTCGGCGAGCGCACCCGCGAGGGCAATGACCTCTATCACGAGTTCATCGAGTCCAAGGTCAATGCCGACCCGAAGCATCCGGATCCGTCGGTCAAGTCGAAGTGCGCCCTCGTGTTCGGCCAGATGAACGAGCCGCCGGGCGCCCGCATGCGCGTCGCGCTCTCGGGCCTCACGGTTGCCGAGAACTTCCGCGATCAGGGCCAGGACGTGCTGTTCTTCGTCGACAACATCTTCCGCTTCACGCAGGCGGGTTCGGAAGTGTCGGCGCTGCTCGGCCGCATCCCCTCGGCGGTGGGCTATCAGCCGACGCTGTCGACCGACATGGGCGCGCTGCAGGAGCGCATCACCTCGACCAAGAAGGGCTCGATCACCTCGGTGCAGGCCATCTACGT
>JAVTWI010000088.1:0-15892 GCA_032229845.1 Rhabdaerophilum sp. | reverse complement strand
CCTTCGATCGGGAACGATAATGCCGCCGCAGAAACTCAATCCCTCTTCAATCCGCGCGCCCTTCGCCGCCTACAGCCATGGGCTGCTGGTGGAAGCGCCCAAGCGCATGATCTTTGCCTCGGGCCAGCTCGGCGTCGCGCCGGATGACACGATCCCCGAGGACATCGAGGCGCAGGCCGCGCTCTGCTTCGAGAATATCCGGGCGATCCTCGCCGAAGGCGGCATGGATTTCTCCCATGTCGTGCGTTTTTCGGCCTTCGTCACGGATCGGGCGTATTTTCCGGTTTATGGCCGCGTGCGATCCCGCTATGTGAGCGGCGACGCATTCGCTTCCACCCTCGTGATAGTCGCCGGCTTCACCCGTCCCGAATTCAAGATCGAGGTCGAGGTGACGGCCCTGGCGTGAGACCCCGCATGGCTGATACCGCCCCCAAGATTTCCTTCGTCTCGCTCGGTTGCCCGAAGGCGCTGGTTGATAGCGAGCGCATCATCACCAAGCTGCGCGCCGAAGGCTACGAGCTGACGAAAACCCACGCCGGCGCCGATCTCGTGATCGTCAACACCTGCGGCTTCCTCGACAGTGCCAAGGCCGAGAGCCTTGAGGCCATCGGCAAGGGCATGGCGGAAAACGGCAAGGTGATCGTCACCGGCTGCATGGGTGCGGAACCGGAACAAATCCGCGAGGCCTATCCCGCCGTCTCGGCGATCACCGGCCCTCAGGCCTACGAGAGTGTGATGAAGGCGGTGCACGAGGTTGCTCCGCCGCTGCACAACCCGTTCCTCGATCTCGTGCCGGAACAGGGCGTAAAGTTGACGCCGCGCCACTACGCCTATCTCAAGATTTCCGAGGGCTGCAACAACCGCTGCACCTTCTGCATCATCCCCAAGCTGCGCGGCGATCTCGTCTCG
This sequence comes from Rhabdaerophilum sp., assembly GCA_032229845.1. GTDB lineage: Bacteria > Pseudomonadota > Alphaproteobacteria > Rhizobiales > Beijerinckiaceae > Rhabdaerophilum. The sequence goes on along the minus strand of JAVTWI010000088.1, from coordinate 14,983 downwards.
CGCCCGCTCGCCGAGGTGATGCGCGAAGCCGAGAAGCTGGTGAAGGCGGGCGTGAAGGAACTGCTCGTCATCTCGCAGGACACGAGTGCCTATGGCGTCGATCTCAAATATTCGCCCTCGCTTTGGCAGGATGTCGAATACCGCACGCGCTTCCTCGATCTCGCCAGGGCGCTCTCGACGCTCGGCGTCTGGGTGCGCCTGCACTACGTCTACCCCTACCCGCATGTCGACGAGGTAATCCCGCTGATGGGCGAGATGACGGACAGCGGCGGCATGGTGGTGCCCTACCTCGATATTCCCTTCCAGCACGCCGCGCCGAACGTGCTCAAGGCGATGCGTCGCCCCGCCCATGCCGAGAAAATTCTCCAGCGCGTGGAGAAATGGCGGTCGATCCGCCCGGATCTCGCCATCCGTTCGACTTTCATCGTCGGATTTCCGGGGGAGACGGAGGAAGACTTCGAGGAGTTGCTCGGCTTCCTCTCGGCCGCGAAGCTGGAGCGGGTTGGTGCGTTCAAATACGAGCCGGTGCGCGGCGCCCCGGCCAACGATCTCGGCTTGGCGGTTGTACCGCCCGAGGAACAGCAGCGTCGCTACGACCGATTCATGAGCCACCAGCAGCCGATCTCGGCGCGGCTCCAGCAGCGCCGCGTCGGCCAAAGAATCCGCGTGATTGTCGATGAGGCGGGTCCGACCGTGAGCAAAGGCCGATCGATGTGGGACGCGCCGGAGATCGACGGCACGGTCTATATCGCCTCGCGGCGCCCCTTGCGCGCGGGCGATATCGTCTCGGTCAAGATCGAGCGGGCAGACGCCTACGACCTGCACGGGGTTGCCGTTTGAGCCAGCCGCAACAGGGCGGGGATGCCGGACGGCTGCGGCCGGAATTCATCTTCGCCGGATTGATCCTCTCGACCTTCCTTTGGGGCTGGAGCTTTCCGCTCGTCCGGATCATGACCGAGGCCATGCCACCCATCACCTTCGCCGCCGTGCGCGGGTTGATCGGCGGGGCGACGCTGGTGCTGCTCTTCGTCGCCTTGCGCCGAAGCTTCCTGCCCGGCAGCCGGCAGGAGACGATCGAGTGGCTCGTGCTCGGCGCGCTCAACGGCTGGGTTCCCAACCTGCTCGTCGCGTACGCGACCCGGACCCTTCCCGCCGGGCAGGCAGCGATGATCCAGGCCTGCGGGCCGCTGCTGACGGCGCTGATGGCCAACCGTATGTTCTCCGACGAGAAGCTGACGCCCCTGCGCCTTGCCGGCATCCTGATCGGCTTCGCCGGTGTCGGCCTGCTCATCGGGCCACGCATGGCCGGCCAGAACGCGACCCCGCTGGCCGTGCTGGCGATGCTCGGCATCGCGCTCTGTTACGCGACCGGCAATGTCTATGTCCGCATGATGCCGGTGGCCGATCCGCGCCGCCTCGCGCTCGGGCAGCAGATCACCTCGGGGTTGGTGGCGACGGCCATCGCGCTCGTCACCGCAGGCCCCGCGAGCTTTGTCGGCGTCTCCGGCAATCTCGGTCCATTGCTGGCGCTCGGCGTGTTCTCCACCGCCGTGCCGATCGTCATTTTCATGTATGTCCTGCGTGCCGCCGGCCCGACACGCGCGTCGATGACCGGCTATCTCGTGCCGGCCTGGGCAGTGGCGATCTCTGCCGTGGTGCTCGGCGAGCGCATCGGGCTGCGCGAGGCCGTTGCCGGTGTCATCATCCTCGCCGGCGTCTACATCACCACGCGGGCGAAATCGCGGAGCGCCTAGAGCATTTTCCGATCAAGTGGATGCCCGGTTGATCGAAAAAAATGCGACAAAACAGGAGGATGGAGCGGATGATCTGATTCAATCAGATCGAATTCCGCTCTAGGCCTGCTGCGCTGCCGGCGCGGGCCGGCTGCGGTCGCGGTTACGCTTGCGCAGGAAGGTGCGCCGGAACCAGATCGTGAGCCCCGTCACCATCAGCCCGACGAAGGCGAGCGAGGTCACGAGCACCATGAACCCGGTCCACATCCCGGCGAGATTGCCCTCGTGCAGCCCGCGCGACCAGTTCGCCGGCGTGAGTTTCACACCCGAGCGCGCGACCTGATAGATGTTGAAGATGCCGCCCTCGTTTACGCGCGCGAGCAGCCGGCCGCCGCGGCTGCGCAGCCAGATCAGCCCGCCGAGATCGCGATCGGCGCCGGAACTATCCTTGCCGAGCATCGTGATCGCTTCCTTGAGCGGCGGAGGCGCCGCCTTGTCCTGCGGCGGCAGCGCGCCGCCGATGTTGATGCGGAACGCCAGCATCAGCCCGGTGACTGGCGAGAGAATGAGGATAGGCAGCAGAATCCACGCCGTGCCCTGATGCCACCCGGAAATCGTGTTGCGGATGCGTGGCCAGCCCATGACGACACCGATCAGCATCAGCACGACCATCGCGATGGTCGAGGTGGTCACGACCCAGCCGAGATCGAAGATGAAATGCTCGTGCAGGCGCCGCATGTCGCCGAAAATATCGGAGAGCATGGTGGTCTCGCCGTCATCCACCGGCGCCTTGGTGGCGAGGTCGAAATCCATCGAGCCGTCCTCGCCGATGCCCTGGATGTTGATGCGGTTCTCGTAGGCCCGCACCGAGATCGAGCGCGCCTTTCCAGCAGGGTCATGCTTGTCGAGCAGCGCGTCGATCTCGCTCGCCGGCAGCTTGACCGTGCGCGAGGCCTTGTCCTGAAGAATCGGCTCCATCGACAGCACAAGGCCGGTGACGATCAGGACAGCAAGCGGCACGGCAAAGACCAGCGTCGTCCAGCGGTGCAGGCGAAGGAGCAGCGGTTTCATGGAATCTATCCGAATTTGGAACGATTTCAGAAACATCACGGGCGCCCTGCCCCGTCAAATGACCATTTGGTAATCTGCATCGAAAAGCCGGTCGTCACGAAAAACGGCGGCCCGAGCATCATCCCATCAAGTGGGTGGCGGTTGATGGACAAGACGATGCACAAAACAAAAGGAAAGAGCACCGGATCTGACGAGATCAGGTGCTCTTGGCCCGCCGCTCGAATATCCGGCCGTTGTTCGGGCGTTACTTCGGCACCGTGCCTTCGATGCCCTGCACGAAGTAGTTCATGCCGACGACCTGCCCGTCGGACAGCTTCGTGCCACCCTGGCATTCGACCGTCTTGCCGTCCTGCGCGACGACCGGGCAGGTGAACGGATCGATCTTGCCGGTGCGGATGCCTTCCTCGGTCTCCATCGCCAGCTTTTTCACGTCTTCCGGCATGTTGACGTAGGGGCCCATGACAACCTTGCCCTTGGCGATGCCGTCGAACACGTCCTGGCTCTGCCATTTGCCTTCGAGCACGGCGCGCGTGCGTTCGACGTAGTAGGGTGCCCAGTTGTCGATGATCGAGGTCAGGATGTTCTTCTCGGCGAACTTCGACATGTCGGACGCCTGCCCGAACGCAAAATTGCCGCGCGCGGCCGCCTGCTGAAGCGGGGCCGGGCTGTCGGTGTGCTGGGTAATGATGTCTGCGCCCTGATCCATCAGCGCCTTGGCGGCATCGCCTTCCTTGCCCGGATTGAACCATTCGTTGACCCAGGCGATCTTGATCTTGACGTTCGGATTGACGCTCTTGGCGCCGAGGTAGAACGCGTTGATGCCCGAGATGACCTCCGGGATCGGCACCGAGCCGACATAGCCGATGACGTTCGATTTGGTCATCTTGCCGGCGATCTTGCCGATGACGTAGCGGCCCTCGTGGAACTTGGCCGAATAGGTCGCACGGTTCTTGTCGCGCTTGAAGCCGGTCGCGTGCTCGAATTTCACGCCCGGATATTTCTTCGCGACCTTCAGCGTCGGCTCCATGTAACCGAACGAGGTGGTGAAGATCAGCTTGTGGCCGGTGCGGGCGAGTTGCTCGATCGCGCGCTCGGAATCCGCTTCCGGCACATTCTCGATGAAGGAGGTCTCGACCTTGCCCGGAAAGGCCGCTTCGATCGCCTTGCGGCCGACATCGTGCTGGTAGGACCAGCCGAAATCGCCCACCGGGCCGACATAGATGAAACCGACCTTCAGCTTCTCCTGCGCGAGTGCCGGAACAGCCAGTCCGGTCGCGAGCGCGAGAGCCCCCAATTTCAGAAGATGACGCATCTCAAATCCCCAAATCCGACGCGGTTCGATAGGAGCCCCGCGCGCCGCGCCGCGCGGCGGTGGCCCTGTTCCAAAAGTCGCTAACGTTCCGGCACGAAGGGTTGCCCCAGCGATCCGGCCGCCCCGCTCCCCCGCCGCCCGGAAATCGAAAGCAGGAGCAGGACGGCGATCGTCATGAGGTAAGGTAGCGCCGAAAGAAGCTGCGAGGGAAGCCCGATCGCGCCGGCCTGCGCATGAAGTTGCGCGACCGTGATGCCGCCAAAGAGATAAGCCCCGAGCACCAGCCGCCAGACATGTCCCGCGGCGAAAACGACCAGCGCGAGCGCGATCCAGCCGCGCCCCGCGCTCATGCCCGGCGACCAGAACCGCGTGTAGATCAGCGAGAGATACGCCCCTGCCAGCCCCGCGAGCAGCCCGCCGAACAGCACCGCGACGAAGCGGAGACGGCGCACCGGCAGCCCGAGCGCATGGGCGGAACCATGGTTCTCGCCGGCGGCCCGCAGGAGAAGCCCGAAGCGCGTCGCCCTCAGGCCGTAGCTGACCACCGCGATCAGGATCAGCGAGAGGTAAAACACCGGATCGCCCGTGAACAGCACCTTCCCGAGTACCGGAATCTCCTTGAGAACAGGAAACTCGATCGGCGGGATCGGCGCCCGCGGCCGGCCGACGAAGTTCTGGCCGATCAACCCGGACAGGCCGAGGCCGAGAATGGTCATCGCCAGCCCGGTCGCGACCTGATTGGCCGCGAGGTAGATCACCAGAACCCCGAAAACCGCCGCCAGGAGGAGCCCCGCCAGCGCGCCGGCGGCAATGCCCAGCACGCTCGAATCCGCCAGCACCGCCACGGCAAAGGCGCTCGCGGCACCGACGATCATCATCCCCTCGACGCCGAGATTGAGAACGCCGGCGCGTTCGGTGACATGCTCGCCGAGGGCCGCGATCAGCAGCGGCGTCGCCGCCGTGAGAACGGTCGCGAGGACGAGGGGAAGGATTTCCATCATGTCGCGCGCTCCCGTTCGATCTGGAGGTCGTACCGGTCGAGGCTTTCGCCGACGAGGACGCAGATGAGCAGCAGGCCCATGAAGAACCGCGTCAGGTCGAACGGCAGCTTCAGCGAGACCTGCGCGCTTTCCGCGCCGATCAGCAGGATCGCGATGACGACCGAGGACAGGGTGGCGCCGAGAGGGGTCAACCGCCCCAGAAATGCGACGATGATCGCGGTGAAGCCAAGCCCCTGCCCGAAGCCGGGCCGCAACTGCTGCACCTGTCCAGCTACCTCGACGACGCCTGCCAGCCCCGCCAGCGCACCGGAAATCAGGAAGACCAGAACGGTGATCCGCGCCTCGTTGAACCCTGCGAAATTCGCCGCGCGCGGCGCATCTCCGCTCGCCGCCACCGCGAAGCCGAACAGCGTCCGCCGGAACAGCACGAAGGCGATCGCCGCGATCCCCAGCGCCAGGATCAGCCCGATATGCAGGCGCCCGCCCTCGAACAACGGATGCAGGATCGCGGCATCCGAAAAGCTGACGCTTTGAGGGAAATTGAAACCCTTCGGGTCCCGCCACGGCCCGCGCACGAGATAATCGAGCAGCAGATCTGCGACATAGACCAGCATCAGGCTCGTCAGGATCTCGGAAATGCCGAACCGCGTCCGGAGAACGGCGGGAATCGCGGCGTAGGCGAGCCCGCCGAGCGCACCGGCCAGCATCATCAGCGGCATGATCCAGGCGCCGCTCATCTCGTGGGTGAGAATGGCGATGCCGCCACCGCAAATGCCGCCGAGCAGGAACTGCCCCTCGGCGCCGATGTTCCAGCGGCTGGCGCGGAAACAGAACAGCAGGCCGATCGAGATCAGCATCAGCGGCGTCGCCTTGAGCAGCACCTCCTGAAGGGCCCAGGGGTCGGTCAGCGGTTCGATGATGAAAACCTGCAGGGCCTGCCAGGGCGAGCGCCCCATCAGCCAGACGATCACCCCGCCGATCGCGAGCGCGACCAGCAATGCCACCGCCGGCGTCGTGAACTGGCGCCGGCGCGAGATGCGGCGGCGGCGGACAAGCACGAGGCGCATCAGGTCACGCCCTCCACCGTCCGGGAACCTTCCGTCATCAGGAGGCCGATCTCGGCGCGCGTCGTGGCCCGTGTCGGCCGTGGAGCGCTCATGCGCCCCTTGCGCATCACGACGATGGAATCGGCGAGCGAGAGCGCCTCGTCGAGGTCCTGCGTGATGACCAGCACCGCAGCCCCGTTCGCCGCCAGATCCATGAGCGTCTGGCGGACATGCCGCGCCGCGCGGGCATCGACCCCCCAGCTCGGCTGATCGATGACGATGAGGCGCGGCGAGCGTTTCACCTCGCGCCCGACAATGTATTTCTGGAGATTGCCACCCGAGAGTTGCGCCGCCACCGGGTCGTTCCGCGGAATGCGGACGTCGAAATCCCGTACGATGCCCTGTGCCACCGTCTCAAGCCGCTCGCGGTCGATGAAAGGCGAGCCGATCGTCTCGGTCGCGTGCCAGGAGAGCACGATATTGTCGGACAGGGCGGATTGCGGCAGCGTCGCCTGCCCGAGCCGCGCCTCCGGCACGAAGGCGGCCCCCACCCTGCGCCGCTCGTTGATGTTGGCGCGGTTCATCACCCGGCCGGCAATGGCGAGCGTGCCGGCGCTGATGCGCCCTCCCTCGCCCGAAATGGCGTTGTAGAGTTCGCTCTGGCCGTTCCCTGCGACACCGGCCACCGCCACGATCTCGCCCGAGCGGACGACCAGATCGATCTTGTCGAGTTCCACGCCGTGCACGGTTTCCGGCATGACGCTGAGCCTGTCGAGCAACAGCACCGGCTCGCCCGCCTTGCCTCCCGCACCGGGACTGAGTTCCGCGATCCCCTCGCCCACCATCAGCGTGGCCAGATCCTGCGCGGAGACGCGCCGCGGGTTGGCCGTTCCGACGATCCGCCCCGCGCGCAGCACGGTCGCCCGGTCGCAGAGGCGGCGCACCTCTTCCAGCTTGTGGCTGATGAACAGGATGGAGGCCCCCTCGGCCTTCAGCTTTTCGAGCGTGACGAACAGGCTCTCGCTTTCGCTCGGGGTCAGCACCGAGGTCGGCTCGTCCAGAATGATGACCTTGGGCTCCTGGATCAGCACGCGAAGAATCTCGATCCGCTGCCGTTCGCCGGCCGACAGTGTGTGCACCGGGCGGTCGAGTTCGATCTCAAGCCCGAATTGCGCGGCCTTTTCCATGACCCTGCGGCGCAAGGCGCTGTCGGCAACCGCGCCGTCGAGCGGGACGGCGATGTTCTCGATCACGCTCATCTCGTCGAACAGCGAGAAATGCTGGAACACCATGCCGATGCCGTGCGCCCGCGCCGCCCGCGGCGAATCGAGCTTCACGGGCCGGCCGGCGACGAGAACCTCGCCGGAATCCGGCGCCAGCAGGCCGTAAAGGATCTTCACCAGCGTCGACTTGCCGGCGCCGTTCTCACCCAGCAGCGCGTGGATCTCGCCCGGACGCAGGGTGAGATCGACCAGCGCATTGGCGAGCAACGCGCCGAAATACTTGGTGATCCCCCGGAGTTCGACGATCGGTTCCACGCGGGTCCGGTGCTCCTTACGGAATGAAGACAGTTGAACCGGTCGTCTGCCGGCCCTGAAGCGCCATATGCGCTTTCGCCACCTCGGCGAGCGGCATTTTCGTCGGCGCCGCGATCTTCAGTGTCCCGTCCGCGACCGCGCTGAACAGCCGCTTCGCCATCGCCGCGAAGGTCTTCGGGTTGGCGATATGCGTCATCAGCGTCGGGCGCGTCGCGTAGAGGCTGCCCTTTTTGGCAAGAAGCCCGAGATCGAACGCCTCGACCGAACCGGAGGCGTTGCCGAAGCTGACGAAAGTGCCGAACGGCTTGATGCAGTCGAGCGAGGCCGGGAAGGTCGATTTGCCGACCCCGTCATAGACGACATCGCACAGGGCGCCCTTGGTGATTTCCTTCACACGGGTCGGAAAATCCTCCTTCGAATAGTCGATCACGTGGTGGCAACCGTGTTTCTTGGCGAGCTTGACCTTTTCCGGCGAACCCGCCGTGCCGATCACGGTCGCGCCGAGCGAGCGCGCCCATTGCACGAGGATCGACCCCGTTCCGCCGGCTGCGGCGTGGATCAGAACCGTATGCCCCTTCTTCACCTTGAAGGTGCGGAACAGGAGGTATTCCGCCGTCAGCCCCTTGAGCATGATCGCCGCCGCGGTCTCGAACTTCACCGTTTTCGGCAGCTTCATCAGGATGCTGGCGGAAACGTTCCGCTCCTCGGCATAAGCGCCGAGGCCGCCGACATAACCGACATGATCGCCGACCTTGAAGCCCTTCACATCCGCGCCGACCGCCGCGATGACGCCCGCCGCCTCCTGCCCCGGCGTGAACGGCATGACCGGCGCCGGATAGAGCCCGGTGCGGAAATAGGTGTCGATGTAGTTGAGGCCGATCGCCTTGTGCCGGATGCGAACCTCGTTCGGCCCCGGCGGCGGCACCGTCACATCCTCGAACTTCAGAACTTCCGGACCGCCATAGGCGGCGACACGAACGGCTTTGACCATGATTTCCACCCGATCTCATCTCATGCCGTCGGCACGTTTGACGGCTTCTGTTGGCAACCAGTGGTGCATCTTTCTCCGGGCAATTCAAGCGGGCAAAAGGCTATCCCCAAGCTGGCTTTTGATCTTCCTCCTTGCCAAGGATGAATGGGTTCCCTTGATGGGAGCCAAGCGCCTTTGCAAGCGCCTGCCGCAGGGGCAGAATGAAAGCGAAGAAGGCTTGGAGAACACACGATGAGCACGCGTTTCGATTGTATCGTCGTCGGCGGCGGCGCGGCCGGCCTCGCGACCGCCATCGGGCTCGCGAGAGGCGGACTGACGGTGCAGGCGCTCGGCGTGCCGGATTCGCCCCACGACGACGGTCGCTCCGCCGCGCTGTTCGAATCGAGCCTTGAATTCCTTGAGACCCTCGGCGTGGTGGAAGGGCTCAAGGCCCACGGCGCGCCTTTGCGCGCCATCCGTCTCATCGACATCACCGGCGCGCTGGTCCGGGCGCCGACGACGACCTTCAAGGCCTCCGAGATCGGGCAGGACGCCTTCGGCTGGAATATTCCGAACGCGAAGATTGTCGAGGTGATGAGCGCCGCCGCCCGCGCGACGCCGGGCCTTTCGGTCTCCTCCGCGTTTCTCGACCATTTCACGCAAGGCGAAAGCGGCGTCACGCTGACGACGAAGGCCGGCGAAACCCTCACCGCCGATGTCCTGATCGGCGCGGACGGGCAGAAGTCCCGTGTCCGCGAGGGCGCCGGCATCGGCCATCGCGTCAAGCCCTATCCGCAGGCCGCGATCACCTGCCGCCTGCGCCACCCGAAAGACCACGAGGATATCAGCCTCGAATTCCACACCCGCGAGGGGCCGTTCACCTTCGTGCCAGTGGCGGACGGGATTTCAGCGCTGGTCTGGATCATGCGGCCCGAGAAGGCGCAGGCGATGCTCGCCCTTTCCCGTGAAGCCTTCGAGGAGGAGATCAACCGCCGTGCGACCAACGCGCTCGGCCCGGTGACGATCGAGGGGCCGATTGCGTCCGTCCCGCTCCAGAAGCTCGTCGCGAATGCGCTGATCGCTGGGCGTGTCGCGCTCGTCGGCGAAGCGGCCCATGCCTTCCCGCCGATCGGTGCGCAGGGGCTCAATCTCGGCCTGAAGGATGTCGAGGCACTGGTGAAGCGCCTCATCGCGGCGAAGAAGGCCGGCGATCCGCTCGCCACCGCCCTGCCCCTCTATGCCCGCGACCGACGGATCGACGTCGAGGCCCGCTCGGCCGGCGTCGATGTGCTCAATTCGGCGCTGATCGCGGATTTCCTGCCGTTCGACATCGCCCGCGCGGCCAGTCTCGCCGTGCTGCGCGATGTCGCGCCGATCCGCCGTCTTGCGATGCGCATCGGCGGTTGGCGGTCACCGTTCGGCTTCCGTCAGTCCGCGTGACTTACCAGAGCGGCAGCTTGTTCTCGGCGATCAGCCAGAGCATGCCCGTCACCGTGACGGTCGAGACCAGGGTGCCAACCAGCACGCCCGAGGAGGCGCGCTCGACATAGGTCTCGTATTGTCGGGCCATGACATAGACGTTGAGCGCCGGCGGCAGCGCCGCCATCAGCGTCGCGGTCAGGATCCAGACGCGGTCGAACCCGCCGAGCAGGCTCAGCACCGTGAACACCAGCATCGGGTGCAACACGAGCTTGATGAAGAGATGTAGTGGCATCTCCTTCGGCGTGCGCGTCAGCGGGCGGAGCGCCACCGTCACGCCGAGCGCGAACAGGGCGACCGGCGCCGCCGCGCCTTTGAGCAGGGTCAGCATCGTGTCGATGGCCTGCGGTGGGTGCCACTTGAAATAGGCCGCAATCACCCCTGCAAAGGTGGCGATGTTGAACGGATGCGTGAAAATGCGGGTCAGGACCAGCTGGGTCGTCGCCCAGAGCTTGATCTTCTCGTTGCCGCCGAGTGCCATCAGGAACGGCAGCAGCGTGAACAGCAGCATCGAATCGAACACGAAGATCAGCGCCGTCGGCACCGACGAGCCGGGGCCGAGTGCCGCCAGGGTCAGCCCCGGCCCCATGTAGCCGACGTTCGAATAAGCGCCGAAAATGCCCTGGATCGTCGATTCGCGGATATTCCCGCCCGAAATCCACAGCCCGATCCCGAACGAAATGAAGAACGCGATGTAGGTGCAAAGCGTCGTCGCCGCGATGAAGCGCCAGTTGGTGAGTTGCTCGAACGGCGTCGCGCCGATCAGCTTGAAGAACAGCGGCGGCAGCGCGATGTAGACGATGAAGAAATTCATCCAGGCCAGCCCGCCTTCGGGTATCTTCATCAGGCGTCCGCAGCCGAACCCCAGCAGGATCAGGCCGAAAAACGGAAAGGCGAGCGATACGACGGGGCTCATAGGGCGGGACTTCTTGCGGCGGGACTCTTGCGGCGGGACTCTTGCGACGGCAGACCGGACAGACGCCGCAGCGGCAAGTCCCGATACGACAAGTCCCGATACATCAAGTCCCGACCCCTCAAGACCCGACGGCGCTTGACGAAGCCGGACAGGATCGGGAAGAAGCTTTCGTTAGCATCTTCGTGCCGGTGATCAAACCAAAACCACAGCAGGACGCCGACCGGCCCGCTCTCGGACATTTTCTTGGCAAACGCATTTCGCCCCTTCCTGCGCGATCTCCGCTTCCGGGTCGAAGCTCTGGGCTTCGCCACCCTGACGGCACTCGTGCGCATGTTGGGGGCGGATCGGGCGGGCGCGATCTCGGGATGGTTCTGGCGTCGGCTGGCGCCGTTCAACAAGCGCCATGCCCGCGCCGCCGGACAGATGCACGAGGCCCTGCCGCATCTGTCGGAGGCCGAAATCGCCCGCAACCTCGACGCGATGTGGAACAATCTCGGCCGGACGAGCGCGGAAGCCTTCCATATCGGCGAGCTGGTCGCCGATCTTTCCCGGTTCGAGATCGGCGATGATACGCGCGAGGCGGTTCGGATCGCCGGGGAGCGCGGCGCGGTGTTCGTCTCGCTCCACCAGGGAAACTGGGAACTCGCCTCGCCTCTTCTCGACCGGCTCGGCCTTCCGGTCGCCGGCGTGTATCAACGGCTCCAGAACCCGCACGTCGAGGCGGCGGCCTCGGCCTTCCGCAAACCGTTCTACAAACTGGGGCTTTTCTCGAAGGGGCACGACACCGCGCGGCAACTGCTGCGGATCGTCGGCCAGCGCGGCACGGTGACGATCATGGCCGACCTGCGAGACCTGACGGGGCTCTATGTGCCGTTCTTCGGCAAGCCCGCCCCGTCGACCGCCTTCCCGGCCCTGCTCGCGCGCGGTCGCGGCGTGCCGCTGTTCGCCGGCGTCGTGCTGCGCACCGAGGGTGCGCGCTTCCGGATCAGGACGGTCGAGATTCCGGTGCAGACGACAGCCGATCGCGAGGCGGATATTCTCGCGACCACCGCCGCAATCCAGAAGACCTTCGAGGATTTCGTGCGCGCGGATCCGGGCCAGTGGATGTGGGGCCATCGCCGCTACGAAAAATAGTACGTAGCCCGAACCCTTGAGCACTGTCCCAAAATGACTATCTTCATGGGCCTGAGGTAGTGTCCCATGAAGTCAAGCGAAGCCAAGTTCACGATCGGTCAGGTTGTCCGCCACCGGATTTATCCGTTCCGTGGCGTGATTTTCGATGTCGATCCCGAGTTCGCCAACACCGAAGAATGGTGGCTGTCCATCCCCGAGGATATGCGCCCGCGCAAGGACCAGCCGTTCTATCACCTCTTCGCCGAGAACGAGGAGAACGAATACATCGCCTATGTCTCCGAGCAGAACCTGCTGCCGGACGATACCGGCAAGCCGCTGCGCCATCCGCAGATTCCGGAAATGTTCGAGCCCGGCAGCGAGGGGCAGTTCGCGGTCAAGCGCAACGGTTTCGTGAACTGAGACTATGGCCTTCGGGGCCCTCGCATAAGCTCGGGCGCGCGTTCGCGCTCGTGGGGTACCGAACCTCCTGCAACCAATCGCTCGACAAAAAAAGCCCGGCTTGCGCCGGGCTTTGTCATTCAAACGGGTCCCGCCTTACGGCTTCGGCGCGTTCTGGCGCTGCTTCAGCATTTCCTCGGCGCGCTTTTTCAGATCGTCCGAGCCCGGCGCCGGCGCGGCACCGCCGCCGCCCTGCACCGCCTGCTGCTGGAGCTTCTGCAGCGTCTCCTGGTCGATGCCGGCGCTGTCGTAGGCCTTGCCGAACCCTTCGAGCGGAACCTCGAAGTTCACTTCCTGGCCGATCTGGTTCTGCATGTCGATGCGCAGGGTCTTCGCCTTCTTGATCGTATTGATCGCGGCGTCGTTAAGTTCGCCTTCGACGAAGCAGCCCTGCTGGAGGCAGACTTGGAACTTCGCGTTCACCGGCTGCTGGCCGTCGGCCGAGAAGCGGATGCCGGGCTGGATCAGGAAGGTGAGCGGCACGAGGAAGCGCACGAAGCGGCGCGTATCGTCCTTGACCGCGTAAACCGCGACCGCCATCACCGGCTGGTTGTTCTCGGCGACGAAATCGCGCGTGGTGTAGCAGATCGTCTTCTTGACCGCCGGATCCTCGCCGCAGACCTTGAGCCAGTCGTTCTGCTCCGGCGCGGCCTTGAGCGGAACCTTGATGCCCGCGTTGGCCGGCGCGGCCGGCGCCGGGGCGGGCTTGCCGCCCTGCGCGACAGCCGGAAGCCCGGCAAGGCCGTTCATCACAAGCCCGGCAGCCAGGGCAAGGCCAGCGCTTTTCGTGATCAGCGATTTCATCGTTCTATACCTCTTTCCGGCCTCGAAGCCGCACAGGCTTCCTCTAAGCGTGTTTCTCGCGATTTCGCAAGTGATTGCGCGCAACCAGCCGCGATCCCGGAACCGGGTAGGGATCGCCGCTGTTCGATTGCGCCCGATTGCGGCCTAACGGTGGCCGAACCGGTATTTTGCTGGGCGCCCGGCGACTTCCCGCTGCGCAAACGGGAAATTGAAACCGTGTGCGGTCCGGCCCGGATGGTGCGCAGGAGCGTCCTTGCCTATTCTGCCGCGATGACGAAGCGGCGAATCACCCGGCGGGTTTTCTGGCATGCGGCGGCGCTGGCGGGTTCCGCGGCGCTGGTTCCGCCGCTTTCGCGTTCGCGCGCGCTCGCGCAGACGAGCGACGCCCCCCCGAGCGACGCCCCCCATCGCCACGCGATCGCGATGCACGGCGAGCCGGCCCTGTCGCCGGACTTCCCGCATCTGCCCTACGCCAATCCCGAGGCCCCGAAAGGCGGCCAGCTTCGCACCGGCATCGAAGGCTCGTTCGACGCCATCAACACTATGGCGATCAAGGGCAACGCCCCACGCGCGATGGTGCCCTACATCGTCCAGCCGCTGATGATGCGCTCGGACGACGAGCCCTTCACGCTCTATGGGCTGCTCGCGCGGACCATCGCCACCCCGGCCGACCGCGGCTATGTCGAGTTCCGGATGGACCCGCGCGCCCGCTTCTCCGACGACAAGCCGGTGACGGCCGCGGATGTCCTGTTCTCGTGGAACCTCTTCACCACGCGCGGCCGCGAGAACTATCGACGCAATGCCCGCAAGGTGGCGAAGGTGGAACTGCGCGATCCCATGACGATCCGCTTCACCTTCGTTTCCGCCGGCGATCAGGAATTGCCGCTCATTCTCGCGATGATGCCGGTGCTGCCCGAACACGCGACCGACCCCGAGAAATTCGAGCGCATGGGCTTCACGCCCTTTCTCGGCACCGGCCCCTACCTCGTCGAGAACATCGAGCCGGGCGCGCGCATCGTCCTCAAGCGGCGCGAGGATTATTGGGCGAAGGATCTGCCGGTCCATCGCGGCCTTTACAACTTCGACCGGATCAGCCTCGATTTCTTCCGCGATTCCAACACCCTGTTCGAAGCCTTCAAGACCGGCCTCCTCGACGTGCGCGCCGAGATCGACCCGACGAAATGGCGCGAAGGCTACGATATCCCCGCCGTGCGCGAGGGGCGCGTTCTCCGCGAGACGATCCCGCTCAAGGTGCCCAAGGGCATGTCCGGCTTCATCTTCAACACCCGCCGCAAGCCGCTGGACGATCTCAAGGTGCGCGAGGCGATGTTCTACCTGTTCGATTTCGAATGGCTGAACCGTAACCTGTTCGCCGATGTCTACCGCCGCACGTCGAGCTACTTCGACGAAAGCGAGCTTTCGTTCCACGCCGGACCGGTGGACGAACGCGAGGCCGCCATTCTCGGCGACGCGCTGGCCGGCCTGCCCACCTCGATCCGCGACGGAAGCTGGAAGCCGCCGGTGACGGACGGCTCGGGCCG
>JAVTWI010000087.1:0-2807 GCA_032229845.1 Rhabdaerophilum sp. | reverse complement strand
CTCATGGCGGCCTACAAGGCGGCTCACCCCCGCGCCTAAGGGCATCCGCCCGCCAGATAGATGCCGGCTGGCGGAAAAAGTGGAGGCGAAACCCGGAGACAGGAAAATTTCCTGTCTGAGAACTGCCGGACCGGCGGCGCGGGTTCTTGAGAACGTCGCGCGACGCCGCATAAATCTTCGGCGAATCACTGATTCGCTGGAGAAAAATCATGTCGCATGGCGGCCCTGAAATCGAAACCTCGAACAAGAAGATCGGTCTTCTGATCGCACTTCTCGCCTTGCTGCTCGCCTTCTCGGAAATGGGCAACAAGCAGGGCGAGAACGATGCGCTCGCCAAGAATGTCGAGGCCTCGAACCTCTGGTCCTTCTTTCAGGCCAAGACGATCCGCCGCACGACGATGCAGACCGCCGCCGAGCAGCTCAAGACGCAAGTGCCGGGCGCGGCCGATCCCGCCACCCGCGCGGCGATGGAAGCGCAGATCAAGAAGTGGAACGATGCCGCCGCGCGCTATGAATCCGAACCCGAGACCGGCGAGGGGCGCAAGGAGCTGATGGCCAAAGCCAAGGCCGCCGAAGCGGCCCGCGACCTCTCGAAGGCGCGCGGCGAGGTGTTCGAGATCGCCTCGGCCATGCTTCAGATCGGCATCGTGCTCGCCTCGGCCGCGGTCATTACCGGCGCGATAATGCTGGCTTACTGCGCGGGTGGTCTCGGCCTGTTCGGCCTCGTTCTCATGGGTATCGCCGCCTGGAAGCCGACGCTCCTGCCGTTCATTTCCTGATCGAAGCACCGGCCCGGCGGCGCAGCCGCGCGACCATGTGCAGCGCATAGCTGCGCCGTTCGCCGAACCGGCGCCGCAACCGGGCAATGAGACGCCGCGCCGGTTCGGTTTGCCGATGAGCCCAGGCGCGCAGCCGCAGCACGAGATCATAGAGGCGGACGAACCAGCCGATCTGCATCAGCTTGGGCTGGCAGGCGTGGAACAGGAAGGCGGTGACGCCGAGGCCGACCGATTTCGCGAGCAGAAACACGAAGCCGCCGGCAAGGACATGGCCGCCGCCGATCAGCCATAGCCCGGCCAGCTTGAACGGAACGAGGATCACGCCCGGCACGGCGAATACCAGCAGCGTCGCGTAGGGCGGCAGCCGCGCGATGCCGTCCGCGATCGCGACCTTGAGCGCCTTGAACGGCAGGCGCGCGACGATCCAGCCGACGACAGGATCGAGGCGATCCCAGATCCAGGCCTCGACGAGGAAGATCAGGGCGAGAAGAAACCAGAGCGGGCGGAACAGGCGGCGCATGGAAGCTCGTGAAAAAACGGAACAGATAACAGTTAGGCGAAGATTGCGGCCGAAAACGTGCCGCATCGCACGCCCTAGAGCATCATCCCACCAAGTGGGCGCCGGTTGATGGATAGGACGATGCGACCAAGCAAAGGATGAAGCATCCGATCTGATTCAGTGAGATCGGAAAATACCCTAGCCGCCAAGCGGAAGGAGCGGCGCCGGCGTTGTCGAAACGCCCTGCATCTCGGCCGCCTGCCGTTCCGCTTCGAGCGCGCGCCGAAAAGCCTCGCGCGATTTCAGCCGCTGCCAATAGGCCAGAACCGCCGGCGTGAACCGCTCCGAGAGCCCGAGCATTTCCGCGAGATGAAGCGCGTAGCCGACCGAGATATCCGCCGCGGTGAACCGCCCGGCACACAGGAACTCCTGCCCGGCAAGGCGCGGCTCCAGCGTCTTGAGACGGGCGTGGAACCACTTCCCGTAATCCTCGACGACCTGCGGCAGGCGGCGCGCTTCCGGCTCGAAGCGGCTGTAGCGCAGCACCAGGGTCTGCGGGAAGGTGAGCGTCGCCTCGCCGAAATGGAGAAAGTTGAGCCACGGCCCGAAATCGGCCTCCCCCGGCGCAACCCGCAACGGGTTCGGCGCGAATTTCTCGGCCAGATACTGGCACATGGCCGCCGACTCGCTCATCCGCGTCGCGCCGTCGATCAACAGCGGAACCGTGCCGAGCGGATTTTCGTCGAGGTACTCGCGCGCAACCGCACGCGGCGGAAACGGCAGCACGACAAGCCGGCAGGGCTGGTCGAGCTCTTCGAGCAACCAGAGCGGACGGAAGGAGCGGGCGCCCACGCAATGATAAAGAGTCAGCATCGCGCCTCCGTCAAAAAGCAATCCGCCAACAGCGATCCAACAAAAAAGCCCCCGTTTCCGGGGGCTTCATCGTTACATGTGGATCTGCCGCTTTTCCACCGCCATCGCTGCTTCCTTGACGGCCTCGCTCATCGTCGGATGCGCGTGGCAGGTACGGGCGAGATCCTCGGACGAGCCGCCGAATTCCATCAGCACCGCCGCCTCGTGGATCATCTCGCCGGCCCCGGCGCCAACGATATGCACGCCGAGCACGCGGTCGGCCGCCTTGTCGGCAAGCACCTTCACGAAACCGTCCGTCGCGCGGTTGGCGCGGGCGCGGCCGTTGGCCGTGAACGGGAACTTGCCGACGTTGTAGGCGATGCCGGCGGCCTTGAGATCTTCCTCGCCCTTGCCGACGGTCGCGACCTCCGGGAAGGTGTAGACGACGCCGGGAATGACATCGTAGTTCACATGCCCCGCCTTGCCGGCAAGGATCTCGGCGAGGGCGACACCCTCATCCTCGGCCTTGTGGGCGAGCATCGGCCCGCGCACGACGTCACCGATGGCATAGATGCCCTTCACATTGGTCGCGAAATGATCGTCGATCGTCACGCGGCCGCGCTCGGTGGCGACGCCGACAGCCTCGAGGCCAAGCCCCTCGGTGTTGGGACGGCGCC
>JAVTWI010000086.1:0-15943 GCA_032229845.1 Rhabdaerophilum sp. | reverse complement strand
CCGCAGGTGCTCGCGGGCAAGCGCACGCTGGTTGCCGCACATGGCAACAGCTTGCGCGCGCTCATCATGGCGATGGAAGGCCTGACGCCGGAGCAGATCATTGCCCGCGAACTCGCGACCGGCGTGCCGATCGTCTATCGGCTCAACGCCGATTCCACCATCGCTTCCAAGGAGGAACTGGCCTGACCGGCTGCTTCCCGCCAGCAAAAAAAGCCCGGCTGACGCCGGGCTTTTTGGTATTCAGGCGCGCTTGTCGACCCGCGGTTTCGGTGCCTCGCCCGAGGCCTGCGGCTTTCCGCCATGGTCCTGTGCGGGCGCAGCTTCGGCCTCGACCGGCCGCGTCGGGCCGCCGCGCGAGACGCCGACCATCGCCGGGCGCAGCACGCGCTCGCCGATGGTGTAGCCGGGCTGAACCACCTGCACCACCGTGCCGGCGAACTGGGTCTCGTCCGGCACCTCGAACATCGCCTGGTCGCGATGCGGGTCGAATTTCTCGCCGATCGGCATGCGCTTTTTCACGCCGTGTTTCTCAAGCGCCTTGAGCAATTCGCGCTCGGTGAGCTCCACGCCGTCTATCAGCGATTGGATCGCCGGTTCGCGCTCGGCGGGCTCCTCGTCCTCCGCCGGCTTCGGCAGGGCGTCGAGCGCGCGGCGCAGGTTGTCCGCCGAGCCGATCATGTCGCCGGCGAACTTGGTGATCGAATAGGCGCGCTGGTCCTGCAACTCACGCTCGGTGCGACGCCGCAGGTTCTCCATTTCCGCGAGAGCACGCAGCAGGCGATCCTTGAGATCGGCGTTCTCGCGTTCGAGCGTGGCGAGGCGCTCGGCATCCGGCGTGGCGGTGCCCGCCTTGGGCTCTCCGGCTTCGGCCCGGTTGTCCGCGTCTGAACTCATGAAAGACCTCTCACTAGCGTCGTTCGTTATCCGAACCCGATATCGAGGCTCGACCGTCGAAAATCAAGCCGTCGCGCGGGATTTCGCCTGTGCTTCCGCCAGCTCGGGCATCGAGAGGACGTCGAGCAGCGCCTTGCGCAGCTTCTGCTGGCGCGGCCCCTGCAGCACCTTTCCGCCCGTGAGGTCGGTCACGTAGAACACGTCGACCGCCTTCTCGCCGTAAGTGACGATCCGCGCCGAGTTGATGTTGAGGTTCTGCTTGCCGAGTTCGGTGGTGAGTTCGTAGAGCAGGCCCGGACGGTCGAGGCCCGTCACCTCGATGACGGTCGATTTCGCCGACAGCGTGTTGTCGATCAGCACCTCCGCCGTCACGCGGAAGGCCTGCGGCAGGTTGGTCTGCGCCCGGCGCGAGGCAACGACCTCCGGCAGGCGCACCTCGCCCTTGAGCGCGGCGATGAGATGCTTCGCGACGCGGTCGGCGCGGCGAAGCTCGTCGTCGTCGCGTGCGAAGGCGCGGCTGATGGTCATCGTGTCGAGGGCGAAGCCGTCGTTGGTGGTGAAGATCTGCGCCTCGACGATATTGGCGCCTGCGGCGGCGCAGGCGCCGGTAAGGATCGAGAGCAGGCGCGGATGGTCGATCGCCATGACCGTGAGTTCTGTGACGCCGCGGAACGCATCCGTCGCCGTTTCGACCTGGAAGCGGTCGCCCGAGGCTTCGGCGCGTTTGAGCAGGCGGGCATGCTGGAGCTGGTGGGGAAGATCGACCTTGATCCAGTAGGCGGGGTTGTGGCGCTGGGCATAGGCCTGGAAATGCACCTCGTCCCAATCGGGCAGTTGTTCGGACAGCATCCGCTGGGCCTGCAGAACGCGCTCCGCGCGCTCGCCGCTGCCGAAGTCGCCGGTCAGCGACAGTTCCGCCTCACGGTAGAGCCCGCGCAGCAACTGGCCTTTCCAGCCGTTCCACACGCCGGGGCCGACGCCGCGGATGTCGCTGACCGTCAGCACCAGCATGAGTCGCAGGCGCTCCATCGTCTGGATGTTCTCGACGAAGGTGGAGATCGTCCGCGGATCGGAGATGTCGCGGCTCTGGGCCATCTGCGACATGACGAGATGGTTTTCGATCAGCCAGACGACGAGATCGGTCTCCTGCGGGGAAAGCCCGAGACGCGGGCACAGCCGGCGGGCGATGCGGCCGCCGACGATCTCGTGTGCCTCCGTGCGCCCCTTGCCGATGTCGTGCAGAAACAGCGCGACATAAAGCGCGCGCCGGTTCTGGATCGCCGGCATCACGTCGTGCGAGAGCGGATGGTCGTCGCCAAGTTCGCCCTTGTCGATCTGCGAGAGGATGCCGATGCAGCGGATCGTGTGCTCGTCGACCGTGAAATGGTGATACATCGAGAACTGCATCATCGCCGAGATGCGGCCGAAATCCGGGATGAAGCGCCCGAGCAATCCGGATTCGTGCATCTTCCGCAACACGGTTTCCGGCGAGCGGCGGGAGGTCAGGATATCGAGGAAAAGCGCGTTGGCCTTCGGGTCGCGGCGCAACTCGTCGCGGACGAGCCCGAGCGAGAGCGTCACCTGCCGGACGGCATCGGGGTGGATCGGCAACTGGTCGCGATCGGCATGCCAGTAGAGCCGCAGCAGATTGACCGGATCATGCTTGAACACACCCGGCCCGGCCGTCGTGATGCGGCCCGACTGGACGACGAAATCCTTCGAGCCGTCCAGCGGCCGGGTGCGGCGGCGGAACCGGCCGACAACACGGTCGAGAATCGCCTTCGGTTTCGCCTCGCGCGCCTCGAGCGCAGCCGAAACGATCGCGGAAAGGTCGCCGACTTCCTTGGCGATGAGGAAGTAGTGCTTCATGAAACGCTCGACCGAGCGAAGACCGCCGCGATCGGCGTAGCCCATCCGCGCGGCGACGACGCGCTGCATGTCGAAGCTCAGGCGCTCCTCCGGCCGGCCGGAGGCGAAATGCAGGTGGCAGCGCACGCGCCAGAGGAATTCCTCGCAGCGCCGGAACAGCGCGAGTTCGCGCGAGGTGAAGACGCCGACCTTGATCAATTCGCGCAAGTCCTTGATCTGGTAGACGTATTTGACGATCCAGTAGAGCGTTTGCAGATCGCGCAGGCCGCCCTTGCCCTCCTTGACGTTGGGCTCGACCAGATAGCGCGACTGCCCGGCGCGCAGCAGGCGTTCCTCGCGTTCGGCAAGCTTTGCCTTGACGAATTCCATCGCCCGACCGGTGACGACCTGCTTCTGGAACCGATCCTCGAATTCAGCGAAAACCCCGGCATCGCCGGCGAGGAGGCGCGATTCCAGCAGCGCGGTGCGCACGGTCAGGTCCTCGCGCGCGACGCGCATGCACTCCTCTATGGTGCGGGTCGCATGGCCGACCTTGAGCCCGATATCCCAGAGCACATAGAGCATCGATTCGGCGATGCTCTCCGCCCAGGGCGTCGAGATGGGCAGCAGGAACAGGATATCCGTGTCCGAACCGGGTGCCATCGTGCCGCGCCCGTAGCCGCCGACGGCGACGATGGCGATCTTCTCGCCGGTCGTCGGATTGTCGACGCGATGCAGCCGCTCCCGCGCCAGCTCGTAGAGGGTGGTGATCACCGCGTCCTGCGCGTCGGACAGCACATGCGAACAGGCGACGCCACCGCTCTCGCCGAGGACGATCTCGGCCTGACGAAGTGCATCGGCCAGAACGGCCTTGGCCTCGGCGACGAACGCGGCCTTCAGCGCCTCGGGCGTGCCCTCGGCGGGAACAGCGGCCGCGAGCCGCGCCTCGAACGCGGGTCCGATCACATCCGCCGCCTTTCGATCGCATCCCAGATCGAGACCGCGAGATCGGGGCCACCGAGCCGCTTGATGGCGCGGATACCCGTCGGCGAGGTGACGTTGATCTCGGTCAGATTGCCGTCGATCACGTCGATGCCGACGAAGATCAGCCCGCGATCGCGCAGCAGCGGTCCGATCCGCTCGCAGATTTCCTTCTCGCGCGCGGTGAATTCGGTCGCCTCCGCCGCCCCGCCCCGGACGAGGTTGGAGCGGATATCGCCCGGCGCCGGCACGCGGTTGACGCCGGCGACCGCGACGCCGTCGACGAGGATGATGCGTTTGTCGCCGGCATGGACCGCCGGCAGGAAGCGCTGGATCATCCAGGGTTCGCGCGAAAGTCCGGCGAAATGGTCCATGAAGCCGTTGAAGTTCATGTCGTCGCGCGCGACCTTGAACACGCCCGCGCCGCCGTTGCCGTAGAGCGGCTTCATGACGATATCGCCGTGCTCGCCGCGGAAGGCCTCGATCTCCCGGCGGTCGCGGCTGATGAGCGTCGGCGGCATCAGATCAGGGAATTCGGTGACGAGAATCTTCTCCGGCGCGTTGCGCACATGGAACGGATCGTTGACGACCAGCACCTTCGGGTGGATGCGCTCCAGCAGGTGCGAGGCGGTGATATAGGCAAGGTCGAACGGCGGGTCCTGCCGCATATGGACCACGTCGAAACCCGTCATCTCGGTACGGAATTCCTCGCCGAGCGTGCAGTGATTCCCGACCTCGTCGCGCACCGAAACCGGGCGGACGCGCGCGGTGAGGTGATTGTCGCGCAGCGAGAGCATCTCCGGGCCGTAGACGAAGAGCTCGTGCCCGCGTGCCTGCGCCTCCAGCATCAGCGCGAAGGTTGAATCGCCCTTGATGTTGATCTTTTCGATGGGGTCCATCTGGACGGCGACGCGAAGCGGCATGGAATCTCCGACAGCTTGGTTCATTCTCGCATCTTCTTCACGCGAATCGGAAGCCGTTTCGCTTGAAAATGCACTTGTCGTTCAATCGAGCGGCAATTCGCCGATCGCGTGGATATGGCGCGGCAGATGGCCGGGTGCAATAAGGATCGCATCGCAACGGATGGTGCGCGGCATCCGCGTTTGCCGGGCGAGATAGGCCCGCGCCCCGCGTGCGATACGGCGGATCTTCTCCGGCGTGATGGAGGCGAGCGCGGAATCGAGATCGGCCCGCGCCTTGACCTCGACGAAGACCAGCGTTCCGAACCGCTCGGCGATCAGGTCGATCTCGACGCCCGCGCCCTGAAACCGCCGCGCGCGGATGGCGTAGCCCTTGAGCCGCAGCAGCATCGCCGCCCAGAACTCGGCATCGTGGCCAAGAAGGAAGGCGGCCTTGCGGTCACGCATCCGGTCCCGCTCCGTCCGGCCCGGCTTCGCCAAGCCGGAGCGCGCGCGCATAGACGCGCTTGCGCGGCAGGCCCATCTCGCCGGCGACGAGTTGCACGGCATCGCGCTGCGAATGTGTTTCGAGCGCCCTGCGCAGGGCCGCGTCGATCGCCGCATCGCCCGCCTCGGCCTGCCCGCCGCCGGGGCCAACGATCAGCACGATCTCGCCCTTCGGCGGACCTTCCTTGGCATAGGTCGCGGCGAGTTCCGGCAGCGAGCCGCGCCGCACCTGTTCGAAGCGCTTGGTGAGTTCGCGCGCGACGGCGGCCGGTCGATCACCGAGCACGGCGGCGAGATCGGCCAGCGTCTCCGTGATCCGGTGCGGGGCTTCGAAGAACACCAGCGAGCCGGGCACCGCTTCGAGTTCGCGCGCGCGCCGCCGCCGCTCGCCGGATTTCGAGGGCAGGAACCCCTCGAAGAAGAATCGGTCGGTCGGAAGCCCCGACAGGACGAGACCTGTCAGCACCGCTGAGGCGCCGGGAATGGCCGTGACGGGGTGGCCGGCCTCGATCGCCGCCTCGACGAGCTTGTAGCCGGGATCGGAGACGAGCGGCGTGCCGGCATCGGAAACAAGCGCCAGCGCCTGCCCGGCGGCGAGCCGTTCCAGCACCACGGGGCGCATTTCGGCGGCGTTATGCTCGTGATAGGCGATTACCGGGGTGGTGACGCCGTAGTGCGCGAGCAGCACGCGTGTCACGCGCTTGTCCTCGGCGAGAATCGCATCGGCCGCCGCAAGCACGGAAAGCGCGCGCAGGGTGATATCGCCGAGGTTGCCGATCGGCGTCGCCACGACATGGAGGCCCGGCTGAAGCCGTTCCGCCTCGGCGGCAAGCCCCAGAACGGTGAATTGCGATGCCATCGTCTCGCTCCGAAGGCCGGGCGGCACGCCGGGCCGGATTGGCCTGCTCTGCCATAGCGGGCGTGGTTTGGCAAAAGGGCGCGGAAAGCGTTGCCCGAAAAACATGGTTTGCAAACATCGTTAACGATCTTTGATATAGTTTCTTGAACTCGCCGTATTTTGCCGGTCTTGTTGAGACTGGAGGCTTGTCTGTTCGCCGGCCCTGTTTCCGGCGGGTTTGAGTAAGGGTTGGAGTACATGGATATGAACCGCAACTTGCCTGTCATGCTGCACGGATTTCGCCATGAGGCTTCCGCCCCGGAAGCTCTGATCCTGCCCTCACGCCGCCTGTTCATCGGAACGGTCGGTCTCTCGGCGCTGCTCGCGGGTTGCGCCGGCACGGGTCTTGACGGCCTGATCACCTCGGATTCCGATGCCTCGAAGACGCCGGCGACCGCCGGGGATGTTCTCGGAACGGGCTCGGTGAAGGTCGCGCTCATCCTCCCGCTGTCGAGCGCGAACGGGCAGGCGGCGGCCGTCAGCCTCAAGAACGCCGCGGCGATGGCGATCAGCGATTTCGGTGGCAACGGCCAGTCCGGCATCCAGATTCACGTCAAGGACGACAAGGGCACGCCCGACGGCGCACGGCAGGCGGCACAGGAAGCGCTCGCGCAAGGCGCCGAGCTGATCATGGGGCCATTGTTCGGCCCTTCCGTTCAGGCCGCCGCTTCGGTCGCGAAGCCGGCCGGCAAGCCGATGATCGCCTTTTCGTCCGACGCCGGCGTCGCGCAGCCGGGTGTCTACCTCCTGTCGTTCCTGCCGCAAGGCGATGTCCGCCGCATCGTGTCCTTTGCCGCGAGCCGGGGCAAGAAATCCTATGCCGCCCTCATTCCTCAGAGCGCCTATGGCAATGTCGTCGAGGCGGAATTCATGCAGGTCGCGAACACCGGCGGGCGTCGTGGCGGGCCGGTCGCGCGGTTCCAGCCGGGCAACCCGGCCTCGATCACCACGGCCGTGAATCAGCTCAAGGCCTCGATGGGGCAGTTCGACGCCCTGTTCATCGCGGAAGGGGCCGACGGCATCGGCACGGTGGCCTCGGCGCTGGCCGGCGCGGGCATCTCCAGCCGGCAGGTCCAGTTTCTCTCAACCGGCATCTGGTCCGACGCCCGCGTCTACCGCGCGCCGGGTTTTGACGGTGCCTGGTATGCGGCACCGGACAATTCCCGCTTCAACGCGCTCGCCTCGCGCTACCAGAGCCAGTTCGGCGCGGCGCCGAGCCGCATTGCCAGCCTCGCCTATGACGCGGTGACGCTCGCAAGCGCGCTGACGCAGAATTTCGGCACGCAGCGGTTTTCCGAGGCGACGCTGACCAATTCCAACGGCTTCTCGGGGCAGGACGGCGTGTTCCGCTTCCGCCAGAACGGCACCAATGATCGTGGGTTGGCTGTTTATGAGATCACGGGCGGTTCGGCGCGGGTGATTTCCGCCGCGCCGACGACCTTCGTCGGCAACTGATCACGCCGCCAGATCGGCGACGATCGCGTCGAGCACGGGGAATCCGCTCGGCGAGACGCGCAGCCGTCCTTCACCGCAGGTCTCAATGAGCCCCTCCGCAGACAGCGCGGAGACACGCCGGGCATCGAGGGCATGGCCCTTGAGCAGCTTGAACCGCTTGGGGTCGATGCCCTCGGTCAGGCGCAGTCCCATCAGCAGGAACTCGTCGCCCTCGTTCTCGTGGCTCAGGGTCTCGTCCGAGACGATGCCGTGCCCGTCGCGCATCACATAGTCGCGCCAGGTCTCGGGCGAGCGTTCGGTCGCGAGCGCCCGCCGGCCGCGTTCGGTGTAAAGCCGCCCGTGCGCGCCCGGACCGACGCCGGCATATTCGCCATAGCGCCAGTAAAGGAGGTTGTGGCGGCATTCATCGCCCGGCCGGGCGTGGTTCGAAACCTCGTAGGCCGGCATCCCGTATTTGCCACAGATATCCTGCGTGACGTCGTAGAGCGCGCGAGCGGCATCGTGATCCGGGATCACGAGCTTGCCGGCATCGTAAAGCTGCTTGAACATCGTGTCCGGCTCGATGGTGAGCTGGTAGAGCGAGAGATGCGTCGGCGCATGGGCGAGCGCCTCGATAAGCTCCTCGCGCCAGGCATCGACCGTCTGTCCGGGACGGGCATAGATAAGATCGAACGAGAAGCGCTCGAAATGCTTCGCCGCGATCGAGACGGCAACGAGCGCCTCGCCGACTGTGTGCAGTCGTCCCAATGCCTTGAGATCGGCCTCGACGAGGCTCTGCACGCCGAGGCTGACGCGGTTGACGCCCGCCGCGCGGTAGCCCGCGAAACGCCCTGCCTCCACCGAGGTCGGGTTCGCTTCCAGCGTCACTTCGCAATCGGGCCGGATTGCCCAGTGCGCGCCGATGCAATCGAGGATCGCGGCCACCGTAGCGGGTTTCATCAGCGAGGGCGTGCCGCCGCCGAAGAAGATCGAGGAAACGTCACGCCCGGGCGCCAGCGCGGCCATATGCGCGATCTCGCGTCGGTAGGCTTCGAGGAAAGCCGCCTCGTCGATGCCGCCGCGGCGGACATGCGAATTGAAATCGCAATAGGGGCACTTCGATTGGCAGAACGGCCAATGCACATAGACGCCGAAGCCGGCGTCGAACGGCGGCAGGTGAAGGTTGCTCATGAAGCGCTCTTTGCCGCGACCTTCTTGAGGCCCGCCTTGGCGACAAGGCGGATGAACGCACGGGCGCGGTGCGAGAGGCCTTCGAGCTTGCCATCCACTTCGCGGATGCCGTGCTTTTCCTCGGAGGTGATCTCGCCGAAGGTGCGCGTCTCGCCCTCGGGGACGAAGATCGGATCGTAGCCGAAGCCGCGGCTTCCACGCGGCGGGAAGGTGAGATGCCCGAAAACCCGCCCCTCGGCGATCAGCGTCTCGCCATCGGGCCAGGCCAGCACCAGCGCCGAGACGAAGCGCGCCTTCGCGCCCTGCGGTTCGAAATCGCGGATTTCAAGCTCGCGCTTCACGCGCGCCATGGCCGCGACGAAATCGCGCGGGTTGCCGGCCCAGTCGGCGGTGAAAAGCCCCGGCGCGCCGTCAAGGTCGTCGATGGCGAGGCCGGAATCGTCGGCGAGGGCAGGTAGACCGGTCGCGCGCGCGGCGGCAAGAGCCTTGATCGCGGCATTCTCGGCGTAGATCGTGCCGTCCTCGACCGGTTCCGGCAGGCCGAGGGCACCGGCCGAAACACACTCGAGCCCGTAGGGCGCGAGCAGTTCGGTCATCTCGGCGAGCTTGCCGGCGTTATGCGTTGCGATGACAATGCGGCCTGAGAGCGGACGGGACATGCTCATGGTTCACCCGCCGATCGCGGCCTTCTGGAGCGCCACCAGCTCGGTCGTGCCTTTGCGGGCAAGCGAGAGCAGGCGCAGCAGTTCTTCTTCCGAGAACGGCGCCCCCTCGGCGGTGCCCTGCACCTCGATGATGCCGCCCTTGCCGGTCATCACGAAATTCGCATCCGTCTCGGCGGCGGAATCCTCGGCATAATCGAGGTCGAGCACCGGGTTGGCACGGTAGATGCCGCATGAAATCGCCGCGACATGATCACGCAGCGGGATCGAGGTCAGCATGTTGCGGGCGACCATCCAGGCGAAGCAATCGTGCAGCGCGACCCAGGCGCCGGTGATCGAGGCCGTGCGGGTGCCGCCATCGGCCTGAAGCACATCGCAATCGAGCGTGATCTGTTTTTCGCCGAGCGCCGGCAGATCGACCACTGCACGCAGCGCGCGGCCGATCAGGCGCTGGATTTCCTGTGTCCGGCCGGAGGGCTTGCCGGATGTCACCTCGCGACGCGTGCGCTCGAGCGTCGCGCGCGGAAGCATCGCGTATTCCGCTGTCACCCAGCCCTTGCCCGAGCCGCGCAGCCACGGCGGGCCGCGCTCTTCGAGCGTCGCGGTGCACAGGACGTGCGTTTCACCGAACTTGACGAGGCAGGAGCCTTCCGCGTAGCGCGCGACATTGCGCTCGAGCGAAACCTTGCGCATTTCGTCGAGCTGGCGTTTCGAGGGGCGCATCGCTTGTCTCCTTGTGGCACCGCGGGGCCGGTGCGGGCTTTTAGGCGCGAAGGGCGTGGGAGACAAGCGCGGATCGCGGTTTTCCTTGTGTCGGCGGATGGTGCTATTACCTGTTCTTGCTGCGCATGAATGACGCGTGGATGACAGGAAGGAGCGCGCACTTGGCGGAACGGCTTCCGGATCAACCCGGTATCGCGCTCGGTGAGCTGGATTTGCGCTCGCGCGATATCTTCCGGCGCATCGTTGAGGGCTACCTCGAGACCGGCGAACCGATGGGCTCGCGCAACATCTCGAAAGTTTTGCCGGTCTCGCTCTCCGCCGCGACGGTCCGCAATGTGATGCAGGATCTGGAGGACCTGGGCCTCATCTACGCGCCGCATGTCTCGGCGGGGCGGCTGCCGACCGAACAGGGGTTGCGGCTCTTCGTCGATTCCATCCTCGAGATCGGCGATGTCAGCCAGGACGATCGCGCCCGGATCGAGGCGCAGATCCGCGCGTCCGGCACCGGCCGCAATTTCGAGGATGCGCTCCAGCAGGCGACGTCGCTGCTCTCCGGCGTGAGCCGTGGCGCGGGCGTGGTCGTCACCTCGAAGTCGAACAAGCGGCTGAAGCACATCGAATTCGTGCGGCTCGATGCCGCGCAGGCGCTGGTGGTGCTTGTTTCGGACGATGGCACGATCGAGAACCGCCTCCTCACCCTGCCGGCGGGCCTGCCGGCTTCCGCGCTTGTCGAGGCATCGAACTATCTCAACCACCGCCTCAAGGGCCGCACGCTCGCCGAACTCAAGGTCGAGGTCGCCACCAACCGCGCGGCCATGGAACGTGAGATCAGCGACATCACCGCCCGGCTGGTCGAGAGCGGGCTGGCCGCGACCGCCTCGGATGCCGGCGACATGCGCCTTATCGTGCGCGGGCAGGCGAACCTGCTCGAAGACCTCACCGCGCTTTCCGACCTCGAACGCATGCGCCTGCTCTTCGCCGATCTCGAACGCGAGAAGGAAGTGATCGAACTGCTCTCCCGCGCCGAGGACGGCGATGGCGTGCGCATCTTCATCGGCTCGGAGAACAAGCTGTTCTCGATGTCCGGCTCGTCGATGATTGCCGCGCCCTTCCGGGATTCGGAACAGAAGATCGTCGGCATCGTCGGCGTCATCGGCCCGACGCGGCTCAACTACGCGCGCATCGTGCCGATGGTCGATTACACCGCGCGGGTGATGGGGAAGCTGCTGGAGCGGGGGTAATTATCCCCGCGCGCCCGATCCGTACGATGCTGCTCGCGATTTCAATTGGAGCGGCGCATGCGCTTTGAATCACGGACAGGAATGGCGGCGTTGCGGCTCGCGCAGGCAGCGGAGCAGGAAACGCTTTCGCGGATCGGGCAAGAACTCGATGATATCCGGCGTTTGATGCTGCTGCGGCGGGAGATGAAATATTCGCCCGACCAGCCGCGCGACTGGCACGGCCGCTGGACGGATGGTGGTGGAGGCGAGGCTGCATCGGGTGAAGGCACGACTGAATCCGGCGAATCATTCGGAGAAGCGCCGGATGGAACGCCAGTTGATAAAATTGGGGGCATTCCCGACGACAAGCTTAATTGGACAACGCAGCAGTTCATGTCAGCCTATTGCTTGGGTCGAATCCGCGAGGTGATGCCAGGACAGTTTCTGAACATGCCGATTGCAGAAGTGATAGCAAGAGCCAAACAGGGTGATCCTGCCGCCAACAGGTGTTGGAAGCTGTTGAGAGAAGACAGGTTTCGGAAATGAGGAATATCCCATGAGCAAAGCCATTCCGCGACCGAAAGACATTCGGGACATTTTCGGGTTTCTGGAATCTCTCCGGGAGACGAAAATACATTTCAGCCTTCGCTCCAGTTCCAGTGATTCCATTTCTGTCGATTTCACCCTTGTCGGCTGCCGGGTCGAGGTCGATTTTTTCGCGGACAGCGTTTGGTTCAGCTATTTCACCGGCGACGAGGGCGTTCACGACGACTGGAAGTTGATGCAGCAACTGCTCGACAAGCACTGGAGCGATGATTGACCGCCTGTCATCGCGGATGGCGAGGATGTCCGTCGCTCACGAGGATGTGCCTGCGTGTTGATGCCCTGCTCCCGTAACCTCCGGCCCTGAAACTGCGAACCGCGCCGGACGGCATGAGATGGCATGTCCCGTGCGCCGACGACGGGGAGAGATCATGACAAGCCGGTTTTTCAGGAATGCAGCGTTCTACGGGTTCGCGGCCCTGGTCCTTGCCGGCGCACCGGTTGTCGGCGGTCGCCTTGCGCCTGCGCAGGCCCAGCAAACGCCGGCGCCGATCGCCGCCCGACCCGGTTGGGTCGTCAAGCCCACCAGCCTCGATTTCGCGACGCTGACGGCCCGGCTCGAAGCGGCGATCAAGGCCAACAAGATGGGGCTAGTCACCAGCGCCAGCGCATCGGCGGGCGCCAAGGCCCAGGGCATCGAGATCGCCGGCAACCAGGTTTTCGGGGTTTATCGCAACGATTTCGCGCGCCGGATGCTCGCCGCCAGCATTCCGGCGGGGATCGAGGCGCCGATCCGGTTCTATGTCACCGAGGGCGCCGACAGGAAAGCCACGCTCTCCTACAAGACGCCGGGCAGCGTCTTCGCGCCCTATTTCGAGGGCGCGGGGCCCGAGCTGAGGATGCTCGCCGCCGAACTCGACATGATCTTCGCGAAGATCGCCGACGACGCGACAAAATAAGCGCCGGGAAGGGCGCCATCACGTGTCGAAGGCGCGGACGGGAGCATTCCCGCCGCGCGTTCTCTGTTACGCCGCGATCTGGCTCGTCGGGGCGGCGCTCTTCACGTCGGCGTCGACATGCGCCTCGAAGCGCTTGAAGTTCTCGCGGAACATGCCGACGAGTTTCTGCGCGGTGGCGGCAAACGCGGTTTTGTCCTGCCAGGTCTTGACCGGATAGAGGATGTGCGGCTCGACGCCCGGCACCGAGGCCGGCACGGCAAAGCCGAAATAGGGGTCACGGCGGAAGTCGGCCTTGGCAAGCGAGCCGTCGAGCGCGGCCGAGAGCAGGCGGCGCGTCACGCGGATCGGCATGCGGCGGCCGGTGCCGTACTGACCGCCGGTCCAGCCGGTGTTCACGAGCCAGCAGTCGACATGATGCTTGGCGATGAGATCGCGCAGCAGGTTGCCGTATTCGGCCGGATGGCGCGGCATGAACGGCGCGCCGAAGCAGGTCGAGAACACGGCTTCCGGCTCGGTGACGCCCTTCTCGGTGCCGGCGACCTTCGCCGTGTAACCGGAGAGGAAGTGATACATCGCTTCCGCCGGCGTCAGCTTGGCGATCGGCGGCAGCACGCCGAAGGCATCGCAGGTCAGCATCACGATGTTCTTCGGGTGGCCGGCGCGGCCGGTGTCCGAAGCGTTCGGGATGAAATGCAGCGGATAGGCGCAGCGGGTGTTCTCGGTCTTAGAGCCGTCGTCGAAATCCGCGACGCGGGTGTCGGGATCGACGATGACGTTCTCGAGAACGGTGCCGAAGCGCTGTGTCGTCGCAAAGATTTCCGGTTCGGCTTCGGCCGAGAGGCGGATCGTCTTGGCGTAGCAGCCACCCTCGAAGTTGAAGATGCCGGATTTCGACCAGCCGTGCTCGTCATCGCCGATCAGCGTGCGGGTCGGGTCGGCGGAAAGCGTGGTCTTGCCGGTGCCGGAAAGGCCGAAGAACACGGCCGAATCGCCATCCGGGCCGACGTTCGCCGAGCAGTGCATCGGCATCACGCCAGCGGCGGGAAGGGCGTAATTCAGATAGGTGAAGACGCTCTTCTTCATCTCGCCAGCGTAGGAGGTGCCGCCGATCAGCACGGTCTTCGAAGCGAAATCAACCGCGATCACCGTGCCGCTGCGGCAGCCGTGACGCACCGGGTCGGCCTTGAACGAGGGCAGGTCGACGATCGTCATTTCCGGCGCGAAGGCGGCGAGCTCCTGCACGTCCGGCCGGATCAGCAGGTTGCGGATGAACAGCGAATGCCACGCAAGTTCGGTGTAGACGCGAACCTTGACGCGGTTTGCCGGATCGGCGCCACCGTAAAGATCCTGCGCGAAAAGATCCTTGCCCTTGGCGTGGGCCTTGAAGTCGGCCAGCAGGGTCGCGAAGTTCGCCGGTGTGATGGCGCCGTTGTTGTCCCACCACACCTGATTTTCGGTCGTCGCATCGCGGACGACGAACTTGTCCTTCGGCGAACGGCCGGTGTGGACGCCGGTCTCGGCGAGCAGGGCACCACCGGCGGTGATCATCGCCTCGCCGCGACGGATGGATTCCTCATAGAGCGACGGCGCCTCAAGGTTGCAGTAGAACCGCGCCGGGCTTTCGAAGCCAAAGGAATTGGCGCCGAGTGCGGCGTTGAAACGACCTTTCGTTTCCATGAGGCGGCTCCTTGGTTTTTTCTGGTCGGGATCGACCCTGTTGAGGGGATGGCAGCCGCTGGGGCTGCCATCTGCCGTCCTCCGCGTCTCCCCTCGCACGGGACGGCAATTGCGGCTGGCGAATAGCAGGAATCCGCGCTCGCGCAATGGGCCCTTTGGCGAAATGCAGCACTTTTTCACGATTCAAGGTTATTGGCGGCGCTTCCATACCAGTATAGCGATGCAAGTTTCAGTATTCGGAACACCGGGAACCGACTGCCGACTGTTCCGGGCTACGAATTTCTCGCTTTCGTGGCGAGCGATTTCAGGACCTCTCGCAAAACGTCCGGTGAAAGGACCGGCTCGTCGAAAGAGATGCGCGCGACAAGATCGCCAGCCTGAAGGTCGAGCCCGAGCGGGTCAAGCCCGCTCGCCCGCCAGCTGGCCTGAGGCGCGCCGGCAAGCCGCGTGGCATAGAGCCCGAGAGCTTCCGAGTGATCCTCGTTGAGGTGGTCGAGCGCCGAGGTTTCGAGGGCATGGAATGCCGCCGGATCGTCAAGGTTGTTGAGGATCAACCGGGCATCGCCGTCGAAAGCACGCGCGAAGCCGCCGTTGAGATGGACATGCCGGGGCATCAGCCGGAAAAACGCGAAATCCGGGAAATCCGCGTAGAGTTTCGCTTTCGGGTGCCGCCGGAGATAGCGGTCACGCAGGCGCGGCAGGTCGAGCGGGCCGGCCATTTCCGCCTGTACCTGCAACGTCAGGCGCGGATGGGCGAGCGGATCGCCCTTGCCGCCCTGCGCCAGCATCAGCGAAGCGCGCTGGTCCTGAAGCAGGTTCCGGGTGTGCGCCGAGAGGCGCGAGATCAGGATGACCGGTGTTCCGTCGCAGTCGGTCGCAACGCTGGTGAGGCTCACGAACGGCGCGCCCGTTTCGGGGTCGAGGGTGCCGAGTGCGCCGGAACGCGCGGTGCGCAACAGCTGACGCGCGACCGGGATCGGCTCGAAGTCCGCGGGCTGGCGCGGGTCGCGCGGCGGCA
This sequence comes from Rhabdaerophilum sp., assembly GCA_032229845.1. Classification (GTDB taxonomy): domain Bacteria; phylum Pseudomonadota; class Alphaproteobacteria; order Rhizobiales; family Beijerinckiaceae; genus Rhabdaerophilum. The sequence goes on along the minus strand of JAVTWI010000086.1, from coordinate 489 downwards.
TTTCCGGCGGATTCTCGATTCCCGGGGGGGTCTTGCGGCTTTTCTGGGTCATTCCCGATCTCCAAATCCGGTGGCTATGGGGCAGGTGTAGCGCGACGCATCAAATGGCAGCACGCGACGCATCAAATGGCATCAAACGCAATTTTCAATCCACATTGAAATACCGCGTCACCCGAACTTTGGAACGCAGGCCAAAGGCGTGCGACCAGCCGCGCAGAATCTTGGCGCTGAAAAATGGCAGAGCCCCCAACATCAGCACATTCGCATGAACTTCCGTTAATCTCATTTTTTCAAGGCATTTTTAGACAAATGTGGTCTGCTCTCGATCGGTTTTTCTGCGGGACAGTGATTGCAGAATGCGAAGCTGGTTCGAAATCGGACGGAGAATGGCTCGGAGGTTCATCAAGAACTGCCGAGGCTCGACCGCGACGGTTTTCGCACTGGTTCTGCCGGTAATTGTCGGCACGGGTGGTGGTGCTACCGACGATG
>JAVTWI010000085.1:0-2818 GCA_032229845.1 Rhabdaerophilum sp. | reverse complement strand
CTTGAGGCCGTGCTCGATGGAAATATAGCCCGAGGCGAGATTGATCAGCCGGCCGGGAATGAAGAATGGCGAGACGCGGCGCGGGCCGCGTTCCGCCAGCAGGACGGCGGTTTCGGAAATGCCGCCGATGCCGCCGATGCCCGAGCCGACGATGACGCCGGAGCGGGTCTGGTCCTCGTAGGACGTCGGATGCCACCCGGCATCGTCGAGCGCCTGCCGGGCCGCGGCCATCGCGAAGACGATGAACTCGTCGACCTTGCGCTGGTCCTTCGGGTCCATCCACTCGTCGGGCCGGAAATCCGCCGGACCATCGCCACGCGGGATGGAGCAGGCGATCTGCGCCGGAAGATCGGACGTTTCGAACGTGTCGATCTTCCGCGCGGCCGACTTGCCGGCGAGAATGCCCGCCCAGCTTGGCTCCACGCCGCAGCCAAGCGGCGAGACCATGCCGAGACCGGTAACGACAACCCGACGGAGCATGCTGGTTATCCGGGCAGGCGTAACGGCGCTCAGGCCGCGTTCTTCTCGAGGAACTTCACCGCGTCGCCGACCGTGACGATCGTTTCGGCCGCGTCGTCCGGGATCTCGACACCGAACTCTTCCTCGAAAGCCATCACGAGCTCGACGGTGTCGAGGCTGTCGGCACCCAGATCATCGATGAAGTTGGCATTCTCGACGACCTTGTCGGCATCGACGCTGAGATGCTCGATGACAATCTTTTTCACGCGCTCAGCGACATCGCTCATGGTGAACCCTTCTCTTAAGGTACGTTACTTCAGGACAAAGCGCTCCGCACCGGCACCATGCCGGAACGGGCGCAACCCGCTGCTTCCCTTCCAAAGCCCGAGGGGAATGTCAACGTGCAGCGCGGCGAGCACCATCAAAAAATAGCCGCAATGAACCGTTTTTGGTCAACCTCCAAGACAATGGCGTCGCCGCACCGCTCGCCCGGCCGGGATGGTTCCTTGCAAGCCCGCATCCGTTCAGCATGGAGATTCGCGGCGTCGAAAGGCGCGATTGTTCCGGCGTTCGCTCCGGGCGGACTGCTTTCGATCCTGCTGCATGGGGTGGTGCTGGTCCTGCTGGCGCTGGCGCTGCGGACGACGCCTCCCTTCCGCCCGGCTATGGAATGGGCCTCGGTCGAGATCGTCGACGAAGCGGAGGTGCCAACGCCACAGCCGCCGGCCCCTTCGCCGGTTCCCGTCCCCGCCCGACCTTCCGTCCCGGTTCCAGGTGCCGCCTCGGGTCCGATCCGCGCCGAGCACATGCTTTCGGGCGCGCTTCTTTCAGGCCCCTACGGCGCCGCGATGAAACGCGAACTCGGCCAGATGGAGGGTGAGACCCGCACCATGCAGCTGTGCAATATCGAGGCGATGGCGCAGATCGATCGCTGGCAGGCCAACGGCGCCCACGCCCGCGGGGTGGGTGCGTATGCCCGCAGCACGCCGCGCCTGCAACGCTCGGTTTTCCGGGCGGCGGGCGCCGCGGTCGATCTGCGCGGCCACTGGTTCCGGCTCAGCTATTCCTGCGAACTCGCAGGGGACGGCACCGTCTCCGGTTTCGAGTTCAAGCTCGGCTCGGAAATCGGGGCGGAGGATTGGGAACGGTTCTCGCTGCCGCCGCCCGGCCAATTCAGGCTCGATTAGATTAATTCAGGCTCGATTAGATTCTTGCCATGCCGCCGTTGACGTGCAGCGTCTGGCCATTGACGTAAGCCGCCTCGACGCTGGCGAGATAGGCGACGGCGCTGGCGATCTCGGCGCCGGTGCCCATGCGGCCGGCGGGGATCGAGGCCATGATGGCCTCCCGCTGCTTTTCGTTGAGCGCTTCCGTCATCGCGCTTTCGATGAACCCCGGCGCGACGCAGTTGACCGTGATGCCGCGCGAGGCCACTTCCGCGGCGAGGCTTTTCGTCATGCCGATCATGCCGGCCTTGGCGGCGCAGTAGTTAGCCTGCCCCGGATTGCCGGTGACGCCCACAACCGAGGTGATGCCGACGATGCGGCCGAAGCGGCGCTTCATCATGCCCTTCACCGCCGCGCGGGCGAGAATGAACGACGAGGTGAGGTTGACCGCGAGCACGCTGTCCCACTCCTCATCCTTCATGCGCATGAAGAGGTTGTCGCGGGTGATGCCAGCGTTGTTGACGAGGATGTCGAGCCCGCCCATCGCCTTCTCGGCCTCCGGCACCAGCGCTTCCACCGAGGCGCGGTCCGAGAGGTTGGCGGTGACGATGTGGGTCCGCTCGCCGAGCTTCGCCGCCACGGCCTCCAGCGCCTCGCGCCGCGTGCCGGAGAGGCACACCGTCGCGCCCTGCGCGTGCAACGCCTCGGCGATGGCGGAACCGATGCCGCCCGAGGCGCCGGTGACGAGGGCGAATTTGCCGGTGAGTGAGAACATGGGGTGCCTTTCAGGAGTTTCGGGCGCAAAATGCAACGAGCGCAGCCTGCACCTCGCGCTGCAGGTCCCGCATTCTAATACCGTAGGGTTCGGTCAGTACCGGATTATCTGAAGATTTCCAGAAAGATTCTCCGGCGTTTTTCTTCAGCACGATCACCAGCGCATCGTTGGCGCGCGCTGCCGGATGGTACTCAAAGGCGGCAACCTCTCTGAAGGGAATTCTGCGCGGGGCCCGATCCGCCAAGGTGTTGAAGGTCACCCCTTCGGCATCGATCTCGAGGCGGATCACCTTTTGCCACTGAACCAGTCCATAGAGGAAGAACCCGCCAGTGAGCAGGCTCACCAGCACCCAACTCGTCTGCGCGCCAGGCACGGTTCGCGTGGCGTACTTCATGACCAGAAACGGGAAAACGCCGGA
>JAVTWI010000084.1:0-2824 GCA_032229845.1 Rhabdaerophilum sp. | reverse complement strand
TCCCCACGCCCCGCGGCGGGGCGGGGGCGGCCCCGCCGCCCCCCCGCGCGCCGGCCCGGGCCCTGGGGCCCGCCCCCCCACGCCGCCCGCTCGGCCAGAGCGGAGCGGCGGCCGGGCGCAAGGGGTCAGATTGGATAATGAAAGGCGGTCGGGTTTTTCGTTCGCGGCCCTCATCTATCGAAGGGCGGCCATTGATCGCGGCAAACACAAAAGCAGGAAAAACCTACTGCTGCCAAGTGCATATAGCGAAAGTTGCGGATCTTCGGCAATCTCGCGATCAAAGCGGCGAGTCGCTGGAGCGGATCGGGGGAACACAGTGATTCTTACGGATAATGAGACGAGGGTCGATCTCCTCAACAACGAGGCGATATCGAAAACCATCATTGAGTTGCTGCGCGAAAAACCCGAGCGCGCGGTGACCGTCGGTGTGCATGGTGACTGGGGCGCTGGCAAATCCAGCATCTTGGAGATGATCGAGAATGGCCTCAGTTCGGATGAGGACGTGCTCTGCATCAAATTCAACGGATGGCGCTTTCAAGGGTTCGAAGACGCCAAGATCGCGCTCATCGAGGGCATCGTCACCGGGCTTATCGAAAAACGTCCGTTGCTTACCCAGGCCGGCATGGCCGTGAAAGACATATTCCGGCAGATCGACTGGCTCAAGATCGCGCGGCACGGCGGCGGTCTCGCTTTCACCGCATTCACCGGCGTCCCCACAGCCGATCAGGTCGGCGCTGTGGTCGGCACCTTGAAGGGCATCTTCTCCGATCCCTCAAAACTCGCCACGCAGGAGAATTGCGACAAAGCCATCGACGGTGTGCAGGGTCTGCTGAAACCCGGTGAGTCGAAGAATGTGCCGGAAGAGATCGAGGCGTTCCGAAAGGCTTTTGACGATCTGCTCAAGCAGGCGGGCGTCAAGCAACTGATCGTTCTCATCGACGATCTCGACCGCTGCCTGCCGGACACGGCGATTGAAACCCTCGAAGCCGTCCGTCTGTTCGTATTCACCGCCCGCACCGCGTTCATCGTCGCGGCCGACGAGGCGATGATCGAATATTCGGTGCGCAAGCATTTCCCGGAGCTGCCGGACACAACCGGCCCCCGCGACTATGCGCGCAACTATCTCGAAAAGCTGATCCAAATACCGTTCCGGATTCCAGCTTTGGGCGAGACCGAAACCCGCATCTATGTCACCTTGTTGCTCATTGGCGCCGAGCTGGGCGAGGACGATCCCGCTTACTCGGCGCTGATCACCGTCGCGCGTGAACTGCTCAAACGGCCCTGGAAGACGGCCGGGCTCGACGCGCAGACGGTCAAAACCGCCTTGGGCGATAAAGCCGGCAAGGTCCAGAACGCGCTCACCTTGAGCGATCAGATCGGTCCGATCCTGGCCAGCGGCACTCAGGGCAATCCGCGGCAGATCAAGCGCTTCCTGAACACCCTGCTGCTGCGCCATCAAACCGCGCTCGCTCGCGGCTTTGGAGAAGAGGTGAAGCTGCCCGTCCTGGCGAAGCTAATGCTGGCTGAACGGTTCCTCTCCAGATTGTTTGACCAAATCGCCAGCGCCGCCGCCCGCGATCCGGATGGCCGCTGCATAGACTTGGCGGCGCTTGAAGCCTCCGCATCGGAGGAGAAGCCAGCCCCCAAGGCGAAGCGGGCCGGGCCGAAGATCAGTTCCTTCGATGACGCAAAGCCGACCGCCGTGCCGGACTCCAAGGACAGCGCCGTCCTGACCGAATGGAAGGCGGCCGACGCGATACGGGCGTGGGCGCGGCTGTCACCGGCATTGGCCGAAGTCGATCTGCGCCCCTATCTGTTCGTGACCAAGGATCGGAAGGACTATTTCGGCGCGGCCTCAGTCCTCGGGCGTCTCGCCGCAGTGGTCGAAAAGTTGCTCGGTCCGAAACTTGCCGTCCAGGCGTTCGAAGGTGAACTCAAACAACTCGTTCCGGCCGAAGCCGCGCAGGTCTTCGAGGAACTGCGCGGGCGCGTCATGGGCGGAGACGCCTTCGATACTGTGCCACCGGGCGTCGATGGGCTCGCGGTACTGGTTCGCGCGCATCCGACGCTTCAGGCCAATCTTCTCGACCTGCTCGAAGCCTTGCCGGCGGATCGGTGCGGGCCGTGGCCCGCGTCGGGTTGGGAGGGCGTTATCAAAGATTCCGACGCCGTGGCGCGCTTCGAGAAGCTACTCCAGGGATGGTCCACCTCCGGTTCGTCCTTCCTGAAGCCGACGGCGAGCGCCGCGCTTCGCACGCGGAAGGGTGGGCGCTGATGGGCACATCGAACGCCTATGGGGGTGCGGGCGGGGGCACGCCGCTCATTCCGAGTTGGCTGCAGGGGGATGGCGGCGGTAGGGCCGGTACGGGTGCAGGTGACAGCGACGGGACACAACCCGCTTCACCTGATGGATCGCCCCCCGCAGTTCCTCCCGCGCCGGCACCCCGGCCGACCGCGCCAGCAGGTGCATCGGGCCGGTTCACATCTGCCCGAAACAATTTCACGCGCTTCGTAGGCTCGGGCGGTAGCGACCGCAGAAGCCTCGGCCGCGCGGTCTCGCATTATGTGTCTAAATCGGCGGGCGGCTCGCGCCAGGCCGCGCAACGCATGGGCTCATCGCGGGGCGCGGGTGCTGGACTCGTCCGATTCCTCAACGACGCCAGTGCCAATGGCGTTCGCGAAGCGCTACGAACGCTCAACCTGGAAAGCCTCGCCGGGCGGCCGATCGAGGAAGTGTTCGCAGGGCTCGCCGATTACATCTGCCCTGAAGGCGGATCGATCGACGAAGGCATCGCGCGAGACGCCTTTGTCGAGACCATCGCCG
>JAVTWI010000083.1:0-2847 GCA_032229845.1 Rhabdaerophilum sp. | reverse complement strand
CGGTCTATGCGATGACGCTCTCGCTCACGATCAATTTCGTTGGCTTGCCGCACGGACGGAAACTCATCGCCACCGGCAAAAGGATCGGCGGCGGGCGCAGCATCTTCTTTGCGGAGGCCGAGATCCGCGACGAACTCGGCACGCTTGTCGCTAAGGCGAGCGGCACGCATCGCTACCGGCAGGGCAAGGGCAATCCTGTTTCCGGATGAAGCATCCGCTTCTTTCCGCCAGCCGGTATCCACCTGGCGGGCGGATGCACTAACCGTAAATCCCGCCCGCCGTCGCGACATTGCGGACGAGCTCGACGAGGCGCGGGCCGAGGTCCTTCTCCAGCCGCTCCTTCGAGAGCAGGTAGGACGGGCCGCCGCAGTTGAAGGCCAGAACCGGCATGTCCTGATGCGGCATCCGGAACGGCACCGCGACCGAATGCACCTGTGCGTGCCATTCGCCGACGTTGATGCAGAAGCCGCGCTCCTCGATCTCATGCGCGGCGCGGCGGATGCCGGCCTCGATCACCGGCCAGCGCTCGGAGCCGACCTTCTCGGCAAGGCGCGGCATCAGTTCAGCGCGTTCCGCCTCGGTGATGGCGGCAAGATAGGCCCAGCCCATGCTCGACCGCGACAGCGAAATCCGCGAGCCGACGTTGAGCTGTAGCGAGACCATGCCGGCGGAACGCGCGCAGGCGATATAGATCATCGCAAGATCGTCGCGCCCGCCGAGCGAAACGAGCGAACCATCGCCGGCGTGATTGGCCAGCGCCTGCATGTAGGGCATCGCCGTTTCGCGGATCTTGAGGCCGGAGAGGCAGGCATAACCGAGCCCGAGCACGCGTACACCCATGCGATAGCGCCCCGTCTCCTCGAGATACACAAGGTAGCCGAGCCTGGAGAGCGTATAGGTGAGGCGCGAAACGGTCGCCTTCGGCAGCTTCGTACGGTCCGCCAGTTCCTGGTTGCCGAGCGCCTCGTCGGTCGGCCGGAAACAGCGGAGAATGTCGAGCCCGCGCTGGAGCGCGACGACGAACTGGCGGTCGCCGCCGGCAAGGTCATCGTCGTCCCGCAGCGCGCTGTCATCGGTGACGTTCTGGCTTCTTTTGCGCACGCCTTGCCTGCCCCTCTCGCCCGCGCAACGGACCATCGCGCTTTCGGCATAGGGCAGGCTGCCAGTTTATCCTCGATCCGGTCAAGAACGCAGAATTGAGTTCTGCAAATGCGCTGTGCGTTTACGGGCCGAGGTTACTGTCCAAGGTTACTGCCCAAGGTAGAGCCGTGCGGCGCGATCATCGGCGAGAAGCGCGTCCGCCGCCCCCTCCATCGCCACCTTGCCGCCGTCGAGGATCACGCCGCGATGGGCGATGGAGAGAGCCTGCCGCGCGCGCTGCTCGATCAGCAACACGGCGGTGCCGTCCTTCGCCAACCGCGCGATGCGCTCGAAACTCTCGCCGACCAGCGCGGGAGAGAGTGCGGCGGTCGGCTCGTCCAGCACCACCACCGGTGGCTCGGTCATCAGCGCCCGAGCGAAGGCAAGCTGCTGGCGTTCGCCGCCGGAAAGGCTGCCGGCACGGGACTTGCGCCGCATTGCGAGCGCGGGAAAGGTCGTCAGCATCGCCTCGATGCGGGTCGCCTGATCCTTCACGCCTTCGACAACCGCGAGGTTTTCGAGAATCGTCAGCGAGGGGAACACATTGGCGACCTGCGGCACATAGCCGAGACCGGAGCGCGCGCGCCGTTCCGCCGGCTGGTGAGTGATCTCGGTGCCGTCGAGGCTGACCTTGCCGGCAACGCGCGGCAGCAACCCGGCGACGGCCTTGGCCAGCGTCGATTTCCCGGCGCCGTTGGTGCCGGCGACGACGAGGATTTCCGCCGGCATGAGATCGAGGCTGATGCCGTTGAGGATATCGACCTCGGCGTAACCGCCGCGGAGGTTCTCGACCGTGAGCGCCTTCATGTCGTGCCCCCGAGATAGGCCTCGCGCACGAGCGGATCGGTCAGCACCTCGGCCGGCGCGCCCGAAGCGATGATGCGGCCGCGATCCATCACGTAGAGCATCGGCACCAGCCGCGAGAGCGCGCCGAGATCGTGCTCGATGATGAGGAAGGCGATGCCACGCGCGTTCAGTTCCTTGATCCGCGCCGAAAGCTCCTCGATCAGCACCGGATTGACCCCGGCAAAGGGCTCATCCAGCAGGATCAGCGTCGCGCCGGTCATCTGCGCGCGGCCGAGTTCGCCCAGCTTCTTCTGCCCGCCCGAGAGCTTGCCGGCCGGCGTATCCGCCACCGCGCCGAGCCGCAGGAAGGAAATCGTCTCCTCGACGCGCGCCGCCAGCGCCTTCTCCTCGGCCGCGACCTTGCCGGGCCGGAAAAACACGTTGACGAGCGAGTCACCCGCCTGCCCCGGCGCGGCGGCCATCAGGTTCTCGCGCACGGTGAGGTGCGTGTATTCGCGCGGCACCTGAAAGGTCCGCACCATGCCGGCGCGCGCCCGCTCCTGCGGGGAAAGCGAGCCGATCGCGCGGTCATCGAGCGTTACCGAGCCGCCCTGCCCCTCGATAAAGCCGGTGACGAGCGAGAAGAAGGTCGACTTGCCGGCGCCGTTCGGCCCGATCAGGCCAACCATACCGCCAGGCCCGACAGTAAGGGTCGCGCCGTCGACCACGACCTGCCCGCCATACGCCTTGGTGATGTTTTCAACGAGCAGCGTCATTTGCGGGTAAAATCCCCCATCAGGCCCGTGGGGCGGTAGAGCGTGAACAGGACCAGCGCGAGCCCCACCACGCCAAGCCGCACGCTCGCCATCTCGACTTCGGAAATGAACGGCAGGATGTCGCGCAGGAAACGCGAGCCTTCGA
>JAVTWI010000082.1:0-2858 GCA_032229845.1 Rhabdaerophilum sp. | reverse complement strand
CGCGCCAGCGCCTGCCCGCCGGCCCAGGCGAAGGCCCAGAACGGCGGCGGCAGGCCGATTGCCTCCAGTTCCTCCTCCGTTTTCTGCCAAAGGTCCATGGCCTCGTGTGCGACATGCAGCCGAATTTCCGGCACGTGCGGAACCGGCCGAAGCGCGGTATTCGCGACGATGAAAGCCTCGGGATTTGTGCGCGCTCCTGACAATTCCTGCCAATCCGAAATGGTTGAACCCTCGGCGCGGAAAGGCCATATTCCCGCGCCATTCGAAACGGGTGCTTCGCCGCCCCGTCGCCGTTTCTGCCTAGCGGGCCCGCCGGGAGCGTGGCAAGGGCCGGACCGAAGGAATCACGACAGGCGCCGGCGTCGCCACGAAAGGGTGCTTTGATGTTCTGGGCGCGATTGACGGCGCTGGCGATTTTTATTGGCGTCGCCCTGTGGATCGGTTCCGGCTATCTCGGCCGGGCGACGACGCATGCGCCGGTGACGAAGGCCGCGCAGGCGGAAAAGCCGCTGTTCCGCGTCGTGATCGAAACGGCGGCGGTGAAACCGCATGCCCGGCGCATCACGCTCACCGGCCGCACGCAGAGCGACCAGCGCGTCACCGTCAGTGCCCGCACCAGCGGCATCGTCCGCAAGATCGCCGTGCAGCGCGGCGCCCATGTCGCGGTCGGGGACCTCCTCGTCGAACTCTCTGACGACGCGCGTGAGGCCAATGTCGCGCAGGCCAAGGCCCGCCTCGCCCAGCGCTCAGCCGAGCTTCAGGCGCGCGAGGCCCTAGCCCAGCGCGGCAACTACCCGACGCTGAACCTCGAACAGCTCCGTGCCGAGAAGCAGGCCGCCGAGGCCGCGCTCGCCAGCGCCGAAGCCGAACTCCTGCGCGCGAACATCGTCGCGCCGATCTCCGGGATCGTGAACGATCTGCCGGTCGAGATCGGTCAAGGCGTGCAGATCGGCGCCGCGGTCGCTGAAATCATCGCGCCGGATCCGATGCTGGCGATCATCGAACTGCCCGAGCGGCGCCTGAGCGCCATCAAGGTCGGCGACCCCGGCGAAATCACGTTGGTCACGGGCGAGAAACGCCGGGGCGAAATCCGCTTCATCTCGCGCCGCCCGACGGCGCAGACGCGCACCTATCGCGTCGATGTCGGCTTCGCCAACCCCGACGCCGCGATCCCCGACGGCATCGCTGCGGATGTCGCGCTGGTGCTCGCGCCGGTCGAGGCTGCCCGGGTGCCGCGCTCGGCCCTGACCTTTTCCGCCGAAGGCCAGCTCGGACTCCGGATTGTCGATGCCGACGATATCGTGCGCTTCGTGCCTGTGATCCATGTTGACGACGAGGACAGCGCGCTCTGGGTGTCCGGCGTCAAGGCCGGCATGCGGATCATCGTGCGCGGACAGGATTTCATCGCCGAGGGCCAGAAGGTCGAGCCAGTCGCGGAATCCGGCACATCCGGGAACGGCAAGCCATGAGAGGGCTGATTGCCTATGGCATCTCGCATGTCCGGCTGACGATCTCGGCGATGCTGTTCCTGCTGCTCGCGGGGACCATGGCCTATATCACCATCCCCAAGGAAGCCGAGCCGGACATCCAGATTCCGATCGTCTATGTCTCGATCACCCAGCGCGGCATCTCGCCGGAGGATGCCGAACGGCTGATCCTGCGTCCGCTCGAAACCCAGCTCAAATCCGTCGCCAACGTCAAGGAGATGCGTTCGACCGCCTTCGAGGGCGGCGGCAATGTCGTGATGGAATTCCAGCCCGGCTTCGACGCCAAGCGCGCCATCGCCGACGTGCGCGCCAAGGTCGACGACGCCAAGCGCGATCTGCCGCGCGATGCTGACGAGCCCAAGGTCGTCGAGGTCAACCTCTCGCTGTTCCCGGTCATCATCGTCGCCATGAAGGGCGAGGTGCCGGAGCAGACCATGACGCGGCTCGCGCGCCAGCTACGCACTGCCATCGAGCAGGTGCCGGGCGTGCTCTCGGCCGAACTCAAGGGCGCGCGCGACGAGGTGGTGGAGATCATCGTCGAACCGACGCTGCTCGCCGCCTACGCCGTGTCGATGGACGATCTCATCCGCTCGGTCGGGGCCTCGAACACGCTGATCGCCGCCGGCGCGCTGGAGGCGACAACCGGCCGCTTCTCGGTGAAGGTGCCGAGCCTGCTCGAACGGCCCGAGGACATCCTCAAGCTGCCGGTGCTGGCATCGAGCGGCGCCGTGGTGCGGCTGGGTGATGTCGCCGAGGTGCGCCCGACCTTCAAGGATGCCGTCTCGATTACCCGTGTCGACGGCAAGCCGGCGATCACGATCGAGGTTTCCAAGCGCACCGGCGCCAACCTGATCGACACGGTGGACGGCGTGAAATACGCGCTCGAAAAGGCGCGGCAGATTCTCCCCGCCACGATCGAACTGACGACCACGCAGGACCGTTCGAAGAACATCCGCACGATGCTGGCCGACCTCCAGAACTCGGTCGTCACCGGCATTATCCTCGTCGCCATCATCATCCTGGCGACGCTCGGCTTCCGCTCGACCGCGATCATCGGTATCGCCATCCCGTTCTCCGCGCTCGTCGGCATCCTCGGCCTCGCCCTCGCCGGGCTGACGGTGAACATCGTCGTGCTGTTCTCGCTGATCCTCGCCGTCGGCCAGCTCGTCGACGATGCGATCATCGTCGGCGAATTCGCCGAGCGCCGCATGGCCGAGGGCATTCCGCCGAAGGAGGCCTATGCGCTGGCCGCCACCCGCATGACCGGCCCGGTGATCGCCGCGACCGCGACGCGCGTCGCCGCCTTCTCCCCGCTCCTGTTCTGGCCGGGCATCGTCGGCGACTTCATGAAGTACCTGCCGATCACGCTGA
>JAVTWI010000081.1:0-2859 GCA_032229845.1 Rhabdaerophilum sp. | reverse complement strand
GGCGTCGCACCCATCGCGCGGATCGTCTCCATCCAGACCGGGGCGCCGGGGGTCCGCATGCGGATGCCGGCGAGATCGGCCGGAACCTTGACCGCCTTGTTCGTCAGCAGATGCCGCTCGCCCTGCCACCAGTTGAAGGAGAGGACCTGGTGACCCGAGGTCTTGCGCAACTGCTCGACCCAGCCGTCGAACATCGGCGAGGTCACGACCTTGCGGACACCCTTGAAACCGTCCGCAAGGTAGGGCGCGCTCAGGATGCCGAATTCCTTGACGAACACCGCCATGCGGCCGCCGTCGACCACCACGGCGACGTTCGCGCCCGAGCGGGCCTGTTCGAGCACGTCCTCGTCCTTGCCGAGCTGCGAGCCGGGAAAAATCCGGACGGTCAGCTTGCCCTGCGAGCGTTCGGCGACCTTGTCGCGGAACCGCTCAAGCCCCTTGTAGATCGGGTCGTCCTTGCTGAGCGCCGTGTTGACGTTGAGCTGGAACTGGGCAAACGCCGGCGTTCCGATGAAAAAAGCCGCCGAACAGGCCGCTGCCAACACAAAATTGCGCTTCGAGAATTGAAATCCCATCGCTCTTCTCCCTAACGTTTCCTGCTCGGGCCTTACTCGTGCGGTATGGCACCATACCGGTATGATACAGAAAGGCTTCGCTTGCGCAAGTGCCTGGGGAAGCGAGTCCTTGAAGAAGCCTGCCTTCGGAGAAAACATGAGCCTGAACATCGCCGAACCGATCGCGCCGCAAATGATCCAGATCCTGCGGCAGGCGATCATGGATATGGAGTTTCAGCCCGGGCAGGCGCTTTCCGAGAACGACGTCGCGCGGCGCTACGGCGTCAGCCGTCAGCCGGTGCGCGAGGCCTTCATCAAGCTGCGCGAGGCGGGCCTGCTCCAGATCCTGCCGAGCCGGGGCACCTATGTCGTGAAGATTTCCGTCCGTGAGGTCCTCAACGCGCGCTTCGTGCGCGAAGCGGTCGAGTGCGCCATCGTGCGCGCGGCGGCGGAGTTGATCGACGAGCAGGGAATTTCCCGCCTCCAGTCTATCCTCGATCAGCAGCGCGCGGCTGTCGCCGTTGCCGACTACCGGCGCTTTCAGGCGCTGGACGAAGCCTTCCACCGCGAAATCGCGACAATCGTCGATTGCGACTATGCGGTGCGTGTCATGGAAAGCGCGCGCTTCCAGACCGATCGCGTGCGTGCCCTGTCACTGCCGAACGCGACGCCGCTCGATGTACTGATCGCCCAGCATCAGGGCGTCGTCGATGCGTTCCGCGAGCGCGATGCAGCGAAGGCCGAGCGCCTGATGCGGCACCATTTGCGCGAAATTCTCTCGGCTATTCCCCGCCTTGCCGCGCAGCATCCTGAACTGTTCGACGAAGCGGACGTGCCGGTTCATGCCCGCATGCTGCTTGCGAACACCGATTGAACGGAAAAAAACGCGTGGGCGGTCAGTTGGACGACAGGGTCCGGCGCACCGCGTCGCGCCAGCCGGCGTAGAGCCCCTCGCGATCGGCGGCCGCCATCGCCGGCAGGAAGCGCCGTTCCAGCGCCCAGTGCCGCGAGAATTCCGCCGGCGACGGCAGCAGCCCGGCCGAAAGCCCGGCGAGATAGGCCGCGCCGAGCGCGGTCGTCTCCATGATCTTCGGCCGATCGACGGGGGCATCGAGAATATCGGCGAGGAACTGCATCGTGAAATCCGAGGCCGTCATGCCGCCATCGACGCGGAGCACGGTCTCGGCGCCGCTGCTCTGCCAGTCGCCCTTCATCGCCTCGATCAGGTCGCGGGTCTGGTAGCCGACGGCTTCGAGCGCGGCGCGGGCGAGTTCCTTGCGCGTCGTCCCGCGCGTGAGGCCGAACAGCGCGCCACGCGCATCGGCATCCCAGTAGGGCGCGCCGAGGCCGACGAAGGCCGGCACCAGATAGACCCGCTGCGTGGGGTCTGCCGCCGCCGCGAGGGCGCCGGTCTCGGTCGCGGAGGCGATCAGACCGAGCCCGTCGCGCAGCCATTGCACGGCGGCGCCGGCGATGAAGATCGCGCCTTCGAGCGCGTAGGTCCGCTGCCCGCCGAGCTGGTAGGCGATGGTGGTGAGCAGGCGGTTCTTCGAGGGAACCGGCGTCGTCCCGGTATTGAGCAGCGCGAAGCAGCCGGTGCCGTAGGTGGATTTCATCATGCCCGGCGCGAAGCAGCCCTGGCCGATGGTCGCCGCCTGCTGGTCGCCGGCGATGCCGCGAATCGGAACCGGCGTGCCGAGCAGGGCGGCTTCCGTCATGCCGAAATCCGCCGCGCAATCCTTCACCTCGGGCAGGAGGTTCATCGGCACATCGAGCGCGGCGCAGAGTTCCGCGTCCCATTGCCCGGTATGGATATCGAACAGCAGCGTGCGCGAGGCGTTGGTGGCATCGGTCGCGTGCACCTTGCCGCCGGTGAGGCGCCAGAGCAGGAAGCTGTCCACCGTCCCGAAGGCGAGTTCGCCGCGTTCCGCCCGTGCCCGCGCGCCCGGCACGTTGTCGAGCATCCATTTGACCTTGGTGCCGGAGAAATAGGGGTCGAGCAGCAGCCCGGTTTTCCGCGCGAACAGGGGCTCTAGGCCGGCTGCCTTGAGGCGGTTGCAGGTTTCGGCGGTGCGCCGGTCCTGCCAGACGATAGCGCTGTGGATCGGTTCGCCGGTCTTCCGGTCCCAGATCAGCGTGGTCTCGCGCTGGTTGGTGATGCCAATGGCGGCGACATCGCCCGCCGCGATTCCCGCCTTGGCGATGGCCGCGCGCAGGGTGGCGAGCGTCGTCCGCCAGAGATCCTCCGGATCGTGCTCGACCCAGCCTGAATCGGGGTAATGCTGCGGAAATTCCTCCTGCGCCA
>JAVTWI010000080.1:0-16359 GCA_032229845.1 Rhabdaerophilum sp. | reverse complement strand
CGAGCAGATCGACATCCGCTCCATCGTTCCGCGCACGACGCTGATGCACCGGCTGCTGCTTACGCTGCGGTGAAGGATTCGCCTTCCCGCAGCATGGCCTGCGCGGCCTCGACGCTGGTCGCATAATGCACCTCCGGCTCCCGGAGGCCGGATTGCAGCAGCGTACGCCGGACGGACGGGTTGGCTCCGGCGATGATGAGGGTCGTCCCGTTCTTCGCCAGCTTGCGGGCGAAGGCCTCGAGGCTCTTCGCCGCCGTCGTATCCGCGATCGGAACGGCCGAGAAATCGAACACGAAAACGCGCGGCAACTGCCCCATCCGGTCAAGTGTCGAGATCACCGTCGAGGTCGCCCCGAAGAAGAAGGCGCCACGCAGACGATAGACGACCGTCTCGCCATGCCCCTGCGGGCCTTCATAGGCGACGCGATCGCGCGTCGGGCCGTCGGCCTCATCCCGCGCGACCATCGCCCCGCCGCCTTCGACCTCCACGGCCTCCGCCATGCGGTGCAGGAACAGGAACGCGCCAAGCGTGACGCCCACGGCGATGCCGAGGGTGAGATCCTCGAACACCGTCAGCAGGAACGTTGACAGCAGCACCACGGCATCCCCGCGCGACGATTTCAGCAGGGTCGCGAATTCGTGCTTCTCGGCCATGTTCCACGAGACGATCGCCAACACGCCACCGAGCGCGGCGAGCGGGATATAGGCAGCGAGCGGCGCGGCTAGGAGCATGAAGATCAGCAGGTAGAGCGCGTGCAACATGCCCGAAACCGGGCCATGTGCGCCGGCACGGACGTTGGTCGCGGTGCGGGCAATGGTGCCGGTGACGGGAATGCCGCCGAACATCACCGAGGCCACGTTCGCGCCGCCCTGCGCGACGAGTTCGCAGTTCGAGCGGTGTCGCCGCCCGCTCATGCCGTCGGCGACAACAGCGGACAGGAGCGATTCGATGGCGCCGAGCAGCGCGATCGCCAGCGCATCGGGAAACACCGCCTGTGCCTTCGCCAGCGAGAATGCTGGCAGGTGCGGCGCCGGCAGGGTGCTCGGTACGCCGCCGAACCGCGTTCCGATGGTCGCGACATCGAGCCCGGCGAGCTTCGCCAGCGCCGCGCTAGCAACCACGGCGATCAGCAAGCCGGGCCATGTCGGCCGGTATTTGCGCAAGCCGAGGATGATGGCGATGGCGAAGGCCGCTACGGCGATGGTCGTCGGCTGGAAACTCGGGAGGGCAGCCCAGATCGTCGCAAGCTTGGGAACGAAAGCGGCCGGTTCCTTGGCGATGTCGAGCCCGAGCAATTCCTTGATCTGGCTCGTGAAGATGATGACGGCAATCCCGGTGGTGAAGCCCACGGTCACCGGGAAGGGGATGTATTTGATGTAGGTGCCGAGCCGCAGGAACCCGACAACCATCATGACGATGCCGGCCATCGCCGTGGCGAGCACCAGCCCGTCATAGCCATGCTTCTCGACGATGGTGGCGATGAGGACGATGAAGGCCCCGGCCGGGCCGCCGATCTGGAACCGGCTGCCCCCGAACGCCGAGATCAGGAACCCGCCGATAATCGCCGTGTATAGACCCCGGTCGGGCGACAGGCCGCAGGCGATCGAGATCGCCATCGACAGCGGCAGTGCAACGATCGCCACCGTCAGCCCCGCAACCGCATCGGCACGGAAAGCGGCGAGGGAATAGCCCTCGCGCAGCACGGTCAGCAGCTTGGGGGCAAACAGCTCGGCGAAGGTCGGCTGCGGCGGAACATCCCGTCGCGAGAGGTCGTTCATGGCGGCTCGTCCGTTCGGCTGCGGCGGGGCGTCGGCGGAATGTCGGCGGAGGCCCGTCAGGGGAAGTGCAGGAATCGCTCCGGAAGCCTTGCAAACCGCAAGCCGCGCTGCAAGTCCCCCGTGCAAGTCCCCTTGTCCCCCGCAAGACCCTGTGATGCCGGGGTCCCGGGCGCTGGTCTGCCTTTTCCGGCTCTGCTAGCGTTCCGGACACAGATTTCATCCTGGACCGGTCAAGCGATCATGCCGCGCCTTGTCAATTCCCCCGAACTCTGGCGGCGGTATCTGCCGTTGCGGTCCGAGCACGATCACAAATATGCGCGCGGCGCGCTGCTGGTGCTGAGCGGGCCCGAATTCCGCACCGGTGCCTCGCGTCTTGCCGCGCGTGCCGCGCTGCAGATCGGGGCCGGGCTGGTCACGCTCGCCGGTGCCCCGGATGCCCTGCGCGAGCAGGCCGCGCAAGTAACGGCGATCATGCTGCGTCCGCTCCTCTCGCCGGCCGATTTCCGCGATGCTGTCTCCGACGAACGCCTGCGCGCCATGGTCGTGGGGCCCGCCGCCGGGGTCGGCGAAGCGACGCGGCGACTGGTCGGCATCGCTGCGCACTCCCGGGCCGGCCTCGTGCTCGACGCCGACGCGATCACGAGCTTTGCCGGAGATGCCGAGGCCCTCGCCAGCCTCACGCGCCGGCGAACCGCCACGACGATCCTCACACCGCACGAGGGTGAATTCGCGCGACTGTTCCCGGACCTTGCCGGCGGCCGAGAGGAACGAGCGCAGGCCGCGAGTGTTTCCCTCGGCGCGGTGATCGTGCTCAAGGGCCATCGCACGCTGATTGCCGCACCGAACGGTCAGCTCATCGAAAACAGCAACGCGCCACCGACGCTCGCCACCGCCGGCTCTGGCGACGTGCTGGCCGGACTGATCGGCGGGCTCGTCGCACAGGGGATGCCGGGCTTCGAGGCGGCAGCGATGGGGGTCTGGTTGCATGGAGAAATCGGCCGGATGGCGGGACCTCATCCAACGGCCGAGGATTTTATCACCGCAATCCGCGTCTTGCCGGATTTCGCGGAGCTTTAAAGACCCGCCTTCGCCATAAGGTCCGCCGCGAGGCGGTTGTGGCGCTCCACCTGCATGGGCAGATCGAGCGTCGTCAGAACGCCGTCGCGCACAACGACGCGACCGTTGATGAAGCTCCAGCTCACCTTCGGCGGCGTGCAGAAAACCAGCGCGGCGAGCGGATCGGCCTGTGCCCCGGCGAAATCGAGCCCGCGAATATCAAAAGCGACGATATCCGCCGCCATGCCGGGCGCGATCTGGCCGATGTCGTCGCGCCCCAGCACGCGTGCCCCGCCGCGCGTCGCAATCTCAAGCGCCTCGCGCGCACCCATGGCCGCCGGGCCGAAGCCGACGCGCTGGAGCAGCATGCATTGCCGCGCTTCCGCTAGCAGATGCCCCGCATCGGCGCTGGCGGAACCGTCAACGCCAAGGCCCACCGGCACGCCGGCATCGCGCATCGCCCGCACCGGCGCGATACCGGAGGCGAGCCGCATGTTGGAGCAAGGGCAATGCGCGACACCCGTGCCGGTATCGGCGAAGATGCGGATCGCGCGCTTGTCCAGCTTTACACAGTGCGCATGCCACACGTCGGGCCCGAGCCAACCGAGGCTTTCGGCATAATCGACCGGCTCCTTGCCGAAGACTTCAAGCGAATAGGAAATATCGTTGTCGTTCTCGGCCAGATGCGTGTGCATCGAGACGCCGTAGGCGCGCGCGAGCTTCGCGCTCTCGCGCATCAGATCCTCGCTGACCGTGAACGGCGAGCAGGGTGCGATGACGATCCGCAGCATCGCGAAGCGCCTGGGATCGTGCCAGGTCTCGACGAGGCGCTGCATTTCCTTGAGGATCGCCGGCTCCTCCTCGACGACGCGATCCGGCGGCAACCCGCCTTTCGATTCGCCGAGGCTCATCGCCCCGCGCGCGGCATGGAAGCGGATACCCACCTCGCGCGCCGCCTCGATCGCCTCTTCGAGCCGCGCGCCGTTCGGGTAGATGTAAAGATGGTCCGAGGAGGTGGTGCAGCCGGAAAGAACGAGTTCGCTCATCGCGGTCTTGGCCGAGACGTGGATCATCTCGGGCGTGAGGTTGGCCCAGATTGGATAATGCGCCTTCAGCCAGCCGAAGAGTTCCGCATCCTGACCCGCCGGGGTCGCGCGCGTCAGCGACTGGACCATGTGGTGATGCGTGTTGACGAGGCCCGGCAGCACGACATGGCCGGCAAGGTCGATCACCTCGTCGGCTTCGGGCGGGGGATCATCCTTCGCGCCGACGGCGATGATCTCCGGCCCCTCGATCAGCACGAAACCGCCGGGCAGTTCACGACGCGCGTCGTCCATCGTCGCGAGAAGAGTCGCGTTCTTCAAAAGGCGCTTCATGTCCGCTTTGCCCTGCCTGTGACCTGCCGTTCACGGGAGATTGGCGGGTTCCGCGAAGGTTTTCCAGCCCCAATACCAGCGGAAACCGGTCGTGATGCAACAGGCGATGCCGAAAAGAACCGCGAGCGGCGCGAAAGCCGCGGGCCAGAGGCAGATCAGACAGAAGAAAGCAATGGTCTCGGCGCCCTCGGTCAACCCGCCGAGAAAGTAGAGGCCTTTGCCCGGATAATCCGCATTCGCAAGGCCGAGCTTCGCTGCGATCACGGAAAAGGCGAGAAAACTCGATCCGGTGCCGACGAAGGCGAGGATCAGGAACGCCGCTGTGAGCGCGTTCGCGGCGGGATCATAAAGCGCGAAGCCGAAGGGCACGGTGGCGTAGAAAAAGAAATCGAGCGCGATATCGAGGAACGCTCCGCGATCCGTCGGTTTCGTCAGCCGCGCCACCGCGCCGTCGAGCCCGTCGAGCAGCCTGTTGGCAAGGATCAACGCCAGCCCGATCCCGAACCCGCCGAGCGCAATCGCCGGCATAGCAAGGAGGCCGATTGCAAAGCCCGTGAGGGTAAGCGTGTCGGCGCTGACGCCGCGCCCTGCCGCGAGACGAGCCAGCGGTCCCAGCGCCGCGCGGGTCGGGCCCAGAAGCATCCGGTCGAACATCAGCCGCGCCGCCAGGCGTTGAAGCGGCGGGCGAGGCCGAGCGACCAGCCCGGCACATGCGCGCGCCGCCATTCCCCCGCGACGGATTTCGCCGCTTCGGTCCAGCCCGGATAGGGATGGATGGTCGCGAGGATTTTCCCCAGCCCCAGCCCATGCTTCATCGCTAGTGTGAATTCACCGAGTATCTCGCCGGCATGGGAACCGACGATGGTTGCGCCGAGGATGCGGTCGCTCCCCGGCGCGGTCAGCACCGAGACGAAGCCGCGGTTGGCATCCTCGCAGATCGCACGGTCGAGTTCGGCAAGGTCGAAGCGCGTTTCCTCGAAGGCGAGGCCCTTCTCCGCAGCCTCGCGGCGGTTGAGACCAACCCGCGCGATTTCCGGATCGGTGAAGGTGACGGCCGGAAAGGCTTCCACCTTGTTCGACCAGCGCCGGAAACCGACCAGCGCGTTCATCGCGGCGATCCAGCCGTCGTGCCCGGCGGCATGCGTGAACTGGCGCTGCCCGGTGACATCGCCTGCCGCATAGATCGTCGGGATGCGCGTGCGCAGGTGCTCGTCGACCGCGAGGCGCTTGTTCTCGATCAACCCCATGTCCTCAAGGCCGAAGCCGGCGAGGCGCGGCGCACGCCCGACCGCGACAAGAATGCTGTCGAAGGCAAGCCGGTGCCCGTCGTCAAGCACCAGTTCCGGCCCTTCGCCGCCGTGCTCCACAGCGACGGCTTTCGAGCCGAGCACGAGATCGATCTTCTCGTCCTGCAGAGCCCTGGCCAGAGCTGCGCTCACATCCTCATCCTCGCGCACAAGGAGCCGATCCGCCGCCTCCACCAGCGTCACCCGGCTGCCAAGGCGCACGAAGGCCTGCGCGAGTTCGCAGCCGATGGCGCCGCCGCCGAGCACGAGCAGGCGGGCCGGCAGTTTTTCCAGCGACCAGAGCGTCTCCGAGGTGAACGCGCCGCACGCGGCGAGGCCGGGGATCGGCGGCAAAACCGGCGCGGCGCCCGTAGCGATGACGATGCGCCGGGTGGTGAGCACCCTGTCGCCGATCGCGACCCGCCAGGGATCGACGATCCGCCCCTCACACCGGATGATCTCGACCCCGAGGCTGCGGTAGCGTTCCTCGGAATCGTGCGGCTCGACCCGTGCGATCACGCGCCGGATACGCGCCATGACCTTCACGAAATCCGGCGAGAGAAAGCCCGCCAAGCCGTAATCTTCCGCGTTGCGGGCCTCGTGGGCGAGCCGGGCGGAGCGGATCAGGGCTTTCGAGGGCACGCAACCGGTGTTCAGGCAATCGCCGCCGAGCGCATCACGCGCAACCAGCGCGACCTTGGCCTGCGCAGCCGTGGCGACATAAGAGGCGACGAGGCCAGCCGCGCCACCACCGAGGACCACCAGATTGTAATCGAACCGGCGCGGGCGCGCCCATTTCGCCAGCACAGAACGGTCGTTCCACCAACCGATCAGGACCTTCGAGGCGAAGGGCAGGACGGCGAGCGCAGCAAACGCGAGGATGACGCCGGGCGAGAGCAGATCCCGCGCGGCATCGACCCCCATCAGTTCGACACCGGCGTTGGTATAAAGCAGCGTCGCCGGCAGCATCGCGAGCTGGCTGACCCAGAAAAAGGTCCAGACCTTCATCCGCGTCACGCCCATCACCAGATTGACGAGGAAGAACGGAAACACCGGCAGCAGACGCAGGGTGAAGAGATAGCGCGGGCCATCGCGGTCGAGGCCGGCATCGATCTTGCGGATAGCGGCCGCGAACCGCGCCTCGATGAAATCGCGGAAAAGATAGCGCGAGGACAGCATCGCCAGCGTCGCGCCGATCGTCGAGGCGAAAGAGGTGAGCAGCGTGCCCCAGCCGAGGCCGAACAGGCTGCCGCCGATCAGCGTCAGCACCAGCGCGCCGGGCAGCGAAAGCGCCGTGGCGGCGACATAGAGGGCGACATAGATCGCGGCCGAAAGGAGAGGCCGGGCTGCGGCCCAATCCATCCAGCGGTCGCGATAGGCCATCAGCATCGCCGCGTCCTTGTCGCGCAACAACACGGCCAGCGACGCAATCGCCAGCACCAGAACGATGCCCAAGGCCAACTTGCCGCCACTCGACGCCACGCTTGAACGCTCCTGACAAACCCTCGTGATTTCTAGCCTGAAACCCCGATCCGGCAAATTCAAGCACGGTCACAAATCCGGCATCGACGCTTGTCCGGTATTTTTCCCTGCCCGGTAGCTGGCTTGCCTCCGGCGAAGCCCGATGTCACAGAAAAAGGCGATTCGATTGAGGGAGAGCGGACGATGGTTTCGATGGAAAAGCCGCTGCTCCGCGCGGTCGGCGCTATCAGCGGCACCTCGATGGATGCGATCGACGTCGCGCTTGTGGAGACAGATGGGAAACACCACGTCCGCCCGCTTGGCGGCAGGGCCTATCCGTATCCCGCACCGCTTCGCGAGGCCCTGCGCGCCGTCATCGCCGATGCGGCGCGGGCGCAGCATGAACCGATGCCCGATCTCGAGGAGACGGTGACGGCGGCGTTCGCGGCAGCGATCCGGGCTTGCCTCGACGAGTTGGAGGTCGACCCCACCAGCGTCGATCTTGTCGGCTTCCACGGCCAGACAGTCTTCCACCGGCCGGAGCAGCGTTTCACGCGGCAGCTCGGCGACGGGCAGGCCCTCGCGCAAATCCTCGGCATTCCCGTGATCTACCGGTTCCGCCACGCGGATGTCGCAGCCGGCGGACAGGGCGCGCCGTTCGTGCCGCTCTACCATGCCGCGCTGGCCGCAGGTCTCGCCCAGCCGCTGATGGTCCTCAACCTCGGCGGGGTCGCCAATGTGACCTATCTTGATGGTGGCACCATCATCGCCTTCGACACCGGGCCGGCCTCCGCGCTGATCGACGATGCGATGCAGCGTCATTTCGGCCGCGACTACGACGAAAACGGCGAGATTGCCGCCAGCGGCGCGGTCAACGCGTCGGTGCTGGCCGCGCTGCTCGATAATCCCTTCTTCGCGGCGCAGCCGCCGAAATCGCTCGACCGCAACGATTTCCACCGGCGGGCGACAATCGTCGAGACCCTCACCCCGCAAGATCAAATCGCGACGCTGACGGCCTTCACCGTCGCGGCGACGACCCGGGCGCTCGATCACGTGCCGAAAAAGCCCCTACGCTGGCTGGTCACCGGCGGCGGGCGGCGCAATGCGGCGATGATGCGCGGTTTCGCCGCGGCGCTCGGCGTCCCGGTTGAACCGGTCGAGACCGTCGGCTGGAACGGCGATCTTCTGGAGGCGGAATGCTTCGGCTATCTCGCCGCGCGCTCGCGCCTCGGCCTGCCGATCAGCCTGCCGACGACCACCGGCGTGCCGGCACCGATGCCGGGCGGCGAATACTGCCCGGCCCCGCCCCCCGTCACTACGGTTTGACGCGCGGCCCGATCTCCTCGCGCAGGTAGCGGTCGATCGTGTCACGGACGCGGCGGAAAGCTTCAAGCCGCTGCTCGCGCGAGCCGCCAGCCTGCGTCGCGTCCTCGATCGGCCAGTATTTCAGCTCGACCGAACTCGTGCGCAGCAGATCCTCCGCGCGACGATGGGCTTCCGGCGACAAGGCGACCACCAGATCGAAGGATTCGCAATCGATATCCTCGAAACCGTTGGGCTCGTCGTCCTTGAGGTCGATCCCGGCTTCGTGGAGGACGGCGAGCGCGAAACCGTCGCGATCCGTCTTCACGAGGCCGGCGGAATCCACGAAAAGCCGTTTGCCGTAACGCAGCCGCGCCATGCCCTCCGCGATCGGCGAACGCACGGCGTTCATCGAGCAGACGAAGAGGACCGCATGCAACGGGCCGGATGCTTCGCTCAACGGTCCGAACCTTTCCACGAGAGGGCCGCGATCAGCGTAAAAAGCCGCCGCGCGGTCTTGTGGTCGATCTCGATCTTGCCGTCGAGCCGCTCGCGCACGAGCCCGGCGCCCTCGTCGTGCACGCCGCGACGGCCCATGTCGATGGCCTCGATGCGATCCGGCGAGGCGGTGCGGATCGCCTCGTAATAGCTCTCGCAGATCATGAAATAGTCCTTGATGACCTTGCGGAACGGCGACAGCGAGAGCAGGTGCGCGATCACCGGGGTCTCGTCCTGCAGGCGGATATCGAAGGAGAGGCGGTTGGCGACGAGCCCGAGCGCGAGCACGTAAGGTCCGCCATCATGCCCCGGGATGCCGAAGACGTTTTCCTCGACAAGATCGTAGATCGCGATGGTGCGCTCATGCTCCTGATCGGGCGTGCCGCGCTCGATCGAGGCTTCGTCGAGCGTGACGGCGACAAGGCGGCGGGTCTCGGAACCGGTCTCGTCCGTCATGGCGTCATCCCCGGTTGAGCCGGATGGAAACCGAGCGCGCGTGAGCCTGAAGGCCTTCCGCCTCACCGAGCGTGATCGCCGCCGGCCCGAGCGCCGCGAGCTGGTCCGGCCCGCAGGAGAGGATAGAGGTGCGCTTCATGAAGTCGAGCACGCCGAGGCCCGAGGCGAAGCGCGCCGAGCGCGCGGTCGGCAGCACGTGGTTCGAACCACCGACGTAATCGCCGATCGCTTCCGGCGTGTGCCCGCCGAGGAACAGCGCGCCTGCGTCACGGATCGTCGCCGCCACGGCTTCGGGATCGCGCGTCATGATTTCAAGGTGCTCCGGCGCCAGCCGGTCCGACAGGCGCGCCGCCTCCGCCATATCACGGACGAGGATCACCGCGCCGTTGTCGCGCCAGCTTGCCGCGGCGATCTCACGGCGCGGCAGCAGCGCTGTCTGACCGGCGACGGCAGCAACGACGGCTTCGGCAAGCGCCGCATCATCCGTTATCAGAATCGATTGCGCGGCGCTGTCGTGCTCGGCCTGCGCGAGCAGATCGGCGGCAATCCATTCGGGATTGGCGCTTCCATCCGCGATCACGACCACTTCCGACGGCCCCGCGATCATGTCGATGCCGACCTGCCCGAACACGCGGCGCTTGGCGGCGGCGACATAAGCATTGCCGGGGCCGACGATCTTCGAGACCGGACGGATCGTCGCGGTGCCGTAAGCGAGCGCGGCCACCGCCTGCGCCCCGCCGACGCGGTAGATTTCATCAACGCCGCCGAGTTCGGCCGCCGCGAGCACGAGCGGGGAGATCAGATCGTCCGGCGTCGGCACGACCATGACGATACGCTCGACCCCCGCGACCTTGGCGGGAATGGCGTTCATCAGCACAGATGAGGGATAGGAGGCGGAGCCGCCCGGCACGTAAAGCCCGACGGCCCGGATCGCCGACCAGCGCCAGCCGAGCTTCACGCCCTCCGCATCCTCGAAGATCTGGTCCTGCGGCTTCTGGCGTTGGTGGAATGCGCGGATGCGCGTGGCCGCAAGGCCGAGCGCCTCCAGATCCTTCGGCGAACAGGCGGCACGCGCCGCTGCGATCTCATCCTTCGAGATGCGCAGGCCCTTCGCCTTGACGTCGACGCGGTCGAAGCGGCGGGAATAGTCGGCCAGCGCCTCGTCGCCACGGGCGACAACGTCCTCGATGATCGCCGCGACCGCGCGATCGACATCCTCGGAGACCTCGCGCTTCGCGCCGAGCAGGGCAACGAACGCGGTCTCGAAATCCGCCGCGCGCGCATCCAGCCGCCATCCCGGCACGAGACTTGCGGCTGAAAAGGCGGTGGAAGAAGGCATGATCGCTCGCGAAATGCTGAAACCGGGGTTCGTTCCGTTGTTACCCATCCTCCGCGCCGCCTGCAACGGCAGATGCGCGTTTCCGCCCCCTGCTTTTATCCAATGGGGCGCAAATCGCATTTGCCCTTCATGTCCCCTTCAGCTTTGATGCGGGAGAACCAGCAACGCGGGGGAACGAAGCCTTGCATGCGGAAGCCTTGCACTCGATGGAGCCTTTCATGAAACACATTCGTCCGTCTGGCCGGTTGATCAGGGGCGCCCTGGCCGCCTTCACCCTCGTCGTTGCCGGGGTCGGCGTCGCCGACGCCCAGTATTACAGCGATCGCTCCGTCTGCGTGACCTCGCGCGGCAACTGCGATGCCGGTTATGCCCCGCTCGGCGCCGGCTGCTACTGCAACATCCCCGGCTTCGGCCGCAAGGCCGGCAATGTCGGTGGCGCGCAATACGCCCAGCCGCGCCCGCGCTACCGCGAACGGCCGGTTTACGAGGACGAGGGCTTCGCGCCGCGCCGCCCGCGCCCCCGCTACGATGACGGCTATGCGCCGCGCCCGCGCGCCTATGGCTCGGTCTGCGTGACCTCGCGCGGTGAATGCTCGACCGGCCGCGCCGTGCCGATCATGAGCGGCTGCTACTGCCATATTCCCGGCTTCGGCCGGAAGGCCGGCAACGTCCGTTATTGAGCCTGAATGGGGCCGGCGAGCCGGCCCCTCGCCTTGGAGGCCGGCCCCCTGCCTTGGAGCATGCTGCGATTAAGTGGAAGCCGGTTAACCGCGTCGAGCATGCTCTGACTTATTGATATCGATCACCTCGACTGTTTTTGATGGTTCCATCAAAAACGGCGTGATCTAGGAGCGGAGGCGCTCGATCTGCGCTCCGCAGCGCGCGAGCTTGCCCTCCAGCCCCTCGAAGCCGCGATCGAGATGATAGACGCGGCTGATCATCGTTTCGCCTTCGGCGGCCAGCGCCGCGATCACGAGACTGACCGAGGCGCGCAGATCCGTCGCCATCACCGGCGCGCCCTTGAGCGAGGGAACGCCCTCGACGATGGCGCGATCCCCGTCGAGCCGGATGCGGGCGCCGAAACGGGCCAGTTCCTGGACGTGCATGAAGCGGTTCTCGAAGATCGTCTCGGTGATGTGCGAAGTGCCGTTGGCCCGCGTCATCAGCGCCATGAACTGGGCCTGCAGGTCGGTCGGGAAGCCGGGGAAGGCTTCCGTCGTCACATCGACAGGGGCGATGACGCCACCGTTGCGCCGGATTCGGATGCCGGTGCCGGTATCGATGACCTCGGCGCCGGACTGTGCGAGCTTGTCGAGTGCCGCCTGAAGCAGCTTCGGTGCGATGCCTTCGAGCGTGACATCCCCACCCGCCATCGCGGCGGCGAAAGCATAGGTGCCGGCCTCGATGCGGTCCGGCAGCACGCGATGGGTCGCGCCGCCGAGCCGCCCAACGCCGTCGATTTCAAGCGTGGCTGTACCGATGCCCTTGATCCTCGCGCCCATCTTGACGAGGCATTCGGCGAGATCGGTGACCTCCGGCTCACGCGCCGCGTTGCGGATCAGCGTCGTGCCATTGGCGAGTACCGCCGCCATCAGCGCGGTGTGGGTGCCGCCAACCGTCACTTTCGAGAAGTCGATCTCGCCGCCCCGGAGACCGCCGGACGGCGCCTTGGCTATAACGTAACCGGCGTCGATCTCGATCGAGGCGCCGAGGCGCTCGAGCGCCATGAGAAGCAGATCGACAGGCCGGGTGCCGATGGCGCAGCCGCCCGGCAGCGATACCTTCGCCTCGCCCATGCGCGCCAGCAGCGGCGCGATGACCCAGAAGCTCGCCCGCATCTGCGAGACGAGATCATAGGGCGCGAGCGTATCGACGATGCTCGCGGCCGAAAGCGAGACGCGCTCGCCGTCTTCCGCCGTCTCGCCGGGCCGCTTGCCGGCCACGCCGATGCCGACGCCGTGGTTGTTGAGAATGCGTTTGAGCATCCGCACATCGGACAGGCGTGGAACATTTTCGAGAATGAGCGTATCCGGCGTCAGCAGGCTCGCGATCATCAGCGGGAGGGCGGCGTTCTTCGCGCCGGAAACGGGGATGCTGCCCTGAAGCGGCGCACCGCCGACGATCCTGATCCTGTCCATGCGTATTCCTGTTCCTGAAACCCGGTCGCTGATCGGCGCGCTCCTTGCCATGCCGGAAGCAGCTTGGCAAACGCAGAACCTTATTCCGGTGTCGAGGGGCTTTGCGGCGGTTTCCCGGCGGAAACCTGTTCCGCTGCGGTCGATACTCCCTTTTCACCGGCGCGACGGCGCGCCTGTGTCCGCCGGCGGCGCACGTTCTCGCGCAGGGCTGCTGCGAGCCGTTCCTGTCGCTTTTTCTTTTCTGTCTCGTCCAAGGCGGCCCTCTTCACGTCGGAATGCCGTTCGGCTTGCTTGTGATCAATGCCGGGGTTGGC
Organism: Rhabdaerophilum sp.; assembly: GCA_032229845.1. GTDB lineage: Bacteria > Pseudomonadota > Alphaproteobacteria > Rhizobiales > Beijerinckiaceae > Rhabdaerophilum. The sequence goes on along the minus strand of JAVTWI010000080.1, from coordinate 3,355 downwards.
CAATGATGACAAGAAAGATATACAAACCGGAATGTTTCCAGAGCGGGCTTGCGGGTCAACGCTCGGAGAAGGGGTGGACCGCATGTTCGATTACCGCGAGGCCTTCGCTGCCGTTTCCGAAACACTGCGAGTCGAGAAGCGTTATCGCGTCTTCACCGAGATTGCCCGCGACAAGACCAAATTTCCGCGCGCGACCTGGCACAATGGCGAGATCTCCCGCGACGTCACGGTCTGGTGCTCGAACGATTATCTCGGCATGGGCCGGCACCCCGATGTCATCGCCGCGATGATCGAGGAGGCCGAGCGCGGCTCGGTCGGCGCCGGCGGCACCCGCAATATTTCCGGCAACAGCCATGCGGTCGTGGAACTCGAACGCGAACTGGCGAGTCTGCACGGCAAGGCCGCCGCGCTTGTCTTCTCTTCCGGCTATGTCGCCAATCAGACCGCGATCGCCACCATCGCGCAGTGCCTGCCGAACTGCCTGATCTTCTCGGACAGCGAGAACCACAATTCGATGATCGAGGGCGTGCGACGCGCCGGCTGCGAGAAGATGATCTTCCGCCACAACGACGCCGCGCATCTCGAGGAACTGCTGAAGGTGGCCGATCCTGACCGGCCCAAGCTGATCGTGTTCGAGAGCGTTTACTCGATGGACGGTGACGTCGGCCCGCTGCACGCCTTCGCCGATCTCGCGAAGAAATACGGTGCGATCACCTATCTCGACGAGGTTCACGCCGTCGGCATGTACGGCGAGCATGGCGCCGGCTACGCCGAGGAAATCGGCGCGATGGACCGGATCGACATCATCCAGGGCACGCTCGGCAAGGGGTTCGGCTGTTTCGGCGGCTATATCGCCGCGAGCCGCGAGATTGTGGATGCGGTGCGCTGCAATGCGCACGGCTTCATCTTCACCACTGCGTTGCCGCCGCCGGTCGCAGCTGCGGCGATGGCCTCCATCCGGCACCTGAAAGCCTCGTCGGCCGAACGGCAGGGCCAGCGTCGGCAGGTGGCCCGCACCAAGCGCCGGCTCGCCGAACTCGGCATTCCCGTGCTCGACAACCCGACGCATATCGTCCCCGTGATGATCGGCGATGCGGCCAAGGCCAAAGCTGCGAGCGATCTCCTGCTCGAACGCCACGCGATCTACGTCCAGCCGATCAATTACCCGACCGTGCCGCGCGGCACGGAGCGTCTGCGCATCACGCCGACGCCGTTCCACGACGACGCGCTGGTCGAGGAGCTGGCGCAGGCGCTCGCCGATGTGTTCGACACGCTGGGGCTGGAGCGGCGGCTGGCCTCGCCGCTCGCCGCGGAGTAAATCCAGCGGCCCGTCGGTCAGGACCGGGGGCCGCCGGCATAGGCCTCACTTCTTCGGCCTCATTTCTTCGGCTTCGTCGCCTTCTTGACGGCTTCGACGCCCTGCTCGGCGGCTTCCCGAGCGCGCTGCTGGAGCTTCTCGGCCTCCGCCGCCATCTCCGCCGTGGCGACCTTGGTGCGGCGCTGAATTTCCTGCCCCGCCTCCTGGACGTGCTCGCGCACGGTCTCATACTGCTGGCGCATGTATTCGGCCTGATGGCGCATGAACTCGTCCATGCTCTTGGCGCTGACGAGCTTCTGCGCGAAATCGAAAGCCGAAGCGATGCTCGTCTCGGTAAAGGCGAGGCTCTTCTTCTTGATCTCGGCCATATCGGCCTGGGCCGCGCCCGATTTGGCCTCAAGCGTCTCCACCGCCTCGCCCGCCGCCGCCATCATCTTGTCGAACCCTTCGCGGGCCTGTCGGACACCCTGCTCGAGCATGGTCCGCATCTCGTCCGGAACCTGGAATCCGCCGTCCTTCTTCATCATCGACCTGCCCTCGCGTTCGCATCCTGAATCGGCGCGAATGCCGCGCCGGGCGGCAGGATACCAGAAAACGGCGCCGGGTCGTTAAGGTTGTTTTTCAGTAAATCGTCGGAGTTCCAAAGCGACGATGGACGATCCGCGCGCCGCGATTTATGGATAAAACCTTAAACGGCGTATCATTCCGGGACAGGTTCCGCTCTGGCCCGGACATGGAGGCGCCAGTATGCGTTTGAGTGAGGGTGCGTCGATGGCCGCCGAAACCGCGAACCGTGCTGCATCCGGCCTGTTGCCGGCGCACCTGCTCGATTCCCGTGCTCGCGAGCACCTGCTGTCGCAGGTGAGCCCTTCCTTCCTGCTCGCGCCGGACGGGCGCGTTGTCTGGTCCAGCCATGTCGCCGCGCGGCGACTGGGTTCGCCGGATGGCCAGACCTTCGCCACCACGCAACTGCCTGCCGGAGCGCCCGGCACGCATCGCCTTGCCCTGCTCGCGCGCGAAGCGGGACCGGGCACCGGGCGTCGCCTCGAGCGGCTGCGCTTCAACCTCGGCTTCCGCAGCCAGATGCTGACCGCCCTGTGCGAGGCCCTTTCTCTGGCAGACGGTTCGCACGGCCTGATGGTTTCGCTGATCGACGCCAATGCGACCAACGAGGAAATCGCCGCCCCCGCGGGTGCCGCCATGCCCGCGAATGTCCCGGCGGCCGACACGGCGCCGGAGGCTGTCGCGCCGACCCGGAGGCATGACGATCTTCCCGCCGCCATAAGCGACGGCGCTCCGGCCTGGACACGCGAACAGGGCGGCGTGCGCCGCCCGATCCGCTTTACCTTCGCGCTCGACGCGGACGGGCTCGTCGAAAGCGTTTCGCCGCCGCTCGCCGAGGCCGTCGGCGAACCGAATGCACGGCTTGTCGGCCGTCCGCTGGCTGCCGTGGTGCAGGAGTTCGACGAAGGCGCCGCCGATGCCCTGCGCTCGGCGATCCTGACCGGTTCGACCTGGAGCGGGATCGAGGTTGACTGGCCGGTTGCCGGCACCGATCTCGCCCTGCCGATCACGCTTTCCGCCCTGCCGATGATTGATGCCGAGCAGGGGCTTGCCGGCTTCTCCGGCTTTGGCCGCTGCCACCCCGAGCGCGCGAAGCCTGTCCCGGTCGTCATCCCTGCCGAGAGCGAGCCGGAACTGCCGCTGGTGCCGCCTCCCCCGACGGTGCCCCCTGTTTCGGTTCAGACCGACCCAGCGGAGCAGATCGACAATGGCGCGCGCCCCGGACAGGATACCGCGCCGGCGGAAGATGCCGATATGACGGCCGCGCTCGAAGCCTTCGGCGCCGAGGATATCGACACCGGGCATCCGCCTGCCGCGCCGGTCGAAACGAAACAGCTGCCGCCGGTGCAGGAAACGGCCGGTGCCGACGATGGCAAGGTTGTCTCGCTGCGCAAGGATCCGCCGGATTTCGTGCCGCAGGTGCCACCGCGCAACGGCCTGTCGATGGCGGAGCGCAACGCCTTCCGCGAGATC
>JAVTWI010000079.1:0-16369 GCA_032229845.1 Rhabdaerophilum sp. | reverse complement strand
GGCTCGATCACCTCGGTGCCGGCGATTTACGTGCCGGCTGACGACCTGACCGACCCGGCGCCGGCCACCACCTTCGCCCACTTGGACGCGACGACGGTGCTTTCGCGCTCGATCGCCGAAAAGGGCATCTATCCGGCGGTTGACCCGCTCGACTCGACCTCGCGCATGCTGACCCCGGCGGTTGTCGGCGAGGAGCACTACAACGTTGCCCGTCAGGTGCAGCAGACGCTCCAGCGCTACAAGTCGCTGCAGGACATCATCGCCATCCTCGGCATGGACGAGCTCTCCGAAGAGGACAAGCTCACCGTCGCCCGCGCCCGCAAGATCGAGCGTTTCCTCTCGCAGCCGTTCGACGTCGCGGCCGTGTTCACCGGCTCGCCCGGTGTCCAGGTCAAGATCGAGGACACGGTGAAGGGCTTCAAGGGCATCGTCGCCGGCGAATACGATCACCTGCCGGAAGCCGCGTTCTACATGGTCGGCACCATCGAGCAGGCGGTCGAGAAGGCCCAGAAGCTCGCCGCTGAAGCGGCCTGATCGAACGATCGACGCGCAGGATCTAGGAAACGGACATGGCAACCTTCAGCTTCGAACTCGTCTCGCCGGAACGCGTGCTCTTCTCGGGCGATGCGACCTCGGTCGTGGTTCCCGGCGCCGAAGGCGATATGACCGTGCTCGCGAACCACGCCCCTGTCATGACGGCGCTGCGCGCCGGCATCGTCACCGTGGATGGCGGCAAGCGCCTGTTCGTGCGCGGCGGTTTCGCCGATGTCACGCCGGCCGGCCTGACCCTGCTCGCCGAGCAGGCTGTCGCGGTTGAGGATATCGACGCCGAGAAGGTCTCGGCCCAGCTTCGCGACGCACAGGAAGACCTGCGCGACGCCAAGACCGACGAGGCCCGTGCCCGCGCGCAGGAGGCGATCGACGGTCTGCAGGCGATGCTGGCGGCGGTTCGCCACTGAACGCGGTGAGCCAACAGGATTTTGAAAGGGCCGCGCGAGCGGCCCTTTTTCGTTTCCCGGTTCAGAACCGGAAGGTCGCCGAGACCTGAGGCGCAAGCGTGAAATTCTTGGTCCGGTTCGGCTGATAGCTCGACAGGGTGCGCGAATAGCCGAGCCGGAGCGCGACATCCCGGTCCTTCTGCCACTCGTAGGTCGCCGACGTGAAGGCGCCGTAGGATCGATCGTTGATCCGCGGCAGAAGCGGTGTCTTGTCCTCCAGCGCCCAGCCGTAAGAGCCGCCGAGGCGGAAACTCCACTTTTCCCACTTCTGCATCAGCACCAGCCCGAACCGGGCGCGATACTGGTCCTCCGAGCCGTCCTGATAGAAGCGCCGGCCGAAACCGACGGTCGGGGTGAGGGTGAGATCGGGCCGGATCGTCCAGGATCGGGAAAGGCTGGCATTCACCTCCTGATAGGCGGTGTCGTGCGTCCGCAGGTACTGGTCGGCCGAGGTGCGGGCCAGGGCGTTGATCGACAGGGTATACCCGCGCCAGTTCTGGCTGAACCCCGCCGAACCGACGAGCCGGTTGACCCCTGCGCCGGCGTCGCGGAAGAACAGTTCCGAAAAGCCGGTCACGCCCACGGTGAGACCGGCGCCCTGCCAGAGGTTCCAGCGGTGGCGGAGCGCCAGCTCGATGCCGAAGCTGGCGTCGCCCTTGGTTCGGCCGGGAATGTCGAGCGGGTTCGAACTCCAGCCAGGGCCGAGCGTGAGGGAGAGCGAGAAGCCTGCCGGTGGCGGGGTCTGGGCGGGAGACGGGATCTGGGCCAGTGCGCCGCCATGTGCGATCGCGCCGGCAATAACCACAACGCAGCGATTTATCGCCAATCGATCCCCCATCCGCCGGGCCTGCCGCATGGTCATTATCGCATTTCCGGCGCTGCCGCCATGCCTGCGGGGCCGGCAACTTCATGTGTTTCCGTTGAATCCGCCGCGCTGTGCCCTTGTAACCGGGAATATCGCCCTGTTACTGTCGTGGAAGCGTGAAAGAGGGGGAAAGATTGGCGGAAGGTCTCGATCGGGCTGATCTCAAGATCCTGCGGGCACTCCAGCGCGACGGGCGGCTTTCGACGGTCGCCCTTGCCGAGAACGTCGGCCTCTCGCCGACCGCCACCACCGAGCGCGTCAAGCGCCTGACGCGGGATGGCTACATCAAGGGCTATCATGCGCAGCTCGATCCGGCCCTGCTCGACCGGGCGCTGCTTGTCTTCATCGAGGTGACACTCGACAAGACGACACCCGATGCCTTCGCGAAATTCGCGACCGCCGTGCGGACCTCGCGCGAGATTCTCGAATGCCATCTCGTCGCGGGCGGGTTCGATTATCTCATCAAGACGCGGGTCAAGGACATGGAGGCCTATCGCCTGCTGCTCACACAGACGGTTCTGGCGATGCCCGGCGTCCGGGAATCGCGCTCTTATGCCGTGATGGAAGAAGTCAAGTCGGAGCTGGTCCTGCCGATCTGATCCCGCTCAGGCAGGCTCCTGCGCCCGCCGCGTTTTCCAGAGCGAGAACAGGACGCCGCCGAGGATCAGGCCCAGCGTCACGCCAAGCGAGACGGCGGGATGCGGTTTGCCGACGAAATCGGTCCAGAAGATCTTGAGGCCGATGAACACCAGCACCAGCGCCAGCGCGTATTTCAGATACTCGAAGCGATGGACCATCGCCGCGAGCGCGAAATAGAGCGCGCGTAGGCCGAGGATCGCCATGATGTTCGCGGTGTAGACGATGAAGGTGTCTGTGGTGATCGCGAAGATCGCCGGCACCGAGTCGATCGCGAACACCAGATCGGCGATATTGATGACGATCAGCGCGAGGAGCAGCGGCGTCGCATAGGTGTGCTTTATGCCCGAGCGCGGATCGGCCTTGCGGACAAGAAAGGCCTGCCCATGCTGCGTATCCGTCACGCGCAGGTGCCGGCGCAGGAGCTTGACCAGCGGGTTCCCGGAGACATCCGGCTCGGCCTCCGGCATCACCAGCATCTTGATGCCGGTGAGGATCAGGAACCCGCCGAAGAGGTAGAGCACCCAGCCGTAGTTCTGGATCAGGGCCGCGCCGGCCGCGATCATCAGGCCGCGCAGGACAATGACGGCGATGATGCCCCAGACCAGCGCACGGTACTGATATTTCGTTGGAATGGCGAAGAAGGCGAAGATCAGCGAAATGACGAAGACATTGTCGATCGACAGCGCCTTTTCGATGAAGAAGCCGGTGAAATAGGCGATACCGGCGTGCGTGCCATCCTCGGTCACCAATCGCCCGGTTTCGTAGGCCCACCAGATGCCGCCGCCGAAGACGATGGCGATACCGAAATAGAAAGCGGAAAGCCAGAGACTCTTGCCAATACCCAGTTCCTCGTCGCGGCGATTGAGAACGCCGAGGTCGAATGCGAGCAGGAGAAGAATGACGCCGACGAAAACCGCCCACATCCAGAGCGGTTTGCCCATGAGAGCATAGAACAGAATTTCGGTCATGATCCGTTACCGTGTTGGAGCCCGATGAAAAGGTTCCGACATCGCGCAACAGAAGTTGCGCCAGAGGGGCCCGGTAACCGCAGGCAGTAAAAAGGGGCGAACGCGGCTTTTGTCAAGAGGGGCATCGGCGCGGTTATGTGCGTTGCAAAATGCGCGAATTTTGCGCAGAAACGGGCAACGCTCTGAAATGAAGGTGTGCTTCATGCCTCCGATTTCGCCGACCCTGGGTGCTCCCGGCGCCTACGATGCCGTGTTCCAGCGCTTCCGCTGGCCAGATACGACCGCGTTCAACATCGCCCGCGTCTGCTGCGACCGCCATGCCGAGAGCCAGCCGGAAGCGCCGGCGATTATCGAGGTCGGTGCCGGTTTCTCGACCCGTGTCCTGACGTTCGGCGAATTGCGACGCGAGGCCGACAGGCTGGCACATGCGCTGGTGCGCGCCGGGCTGAGGCCGGGCGACCGGCTGGCGATCCTGCTCCAGCAGGGCCGGCATGTGCCCATCGCGCATATGGCCGCCTACAAGATCGGCGCCATTGCCTTGCCGCTGGCGGCCCTGTTCGGCGCCGATGCGCTGGCCTATCGTCTCGCCGATTCCGGGGCGCGGATCGTGCTGACGGATGCGACCGGCGCGGCCAAGATCGCTCCCCTGCGCGCCGGAGCCGACAAGCTCGAACAGGTCGTCTCCATCGACGGCGAGGGCGATGGCGCCATCGCCTGGGCGAAATTCGTCGAGGGCTGCGCGGACCGTTTCGAGACCCGGCCCAGCGCGGCCGACGATCCGGCGCTGATGATCTATACCTCCGGTACCACCGGCCAGCCCAAGGGCGCGCTTCATGCCCAGCGGGTGTTGATGGGGCATCTGCCCGGTGTCGAGATGAGCCATGATTTCCTGCCCCAGCCGGGCGACCGGCTTTGGACGCCGGCGGATTGGGCCTGGGCGGGCGGTCTTCTCAACATCCTGCTGCCGGGCCTCTATTTCGGCGTGCCCGTGGTCGCCTGGGCGTTCCAGAAGTTCGATCCCGAGGCTTCCTTCGCGATGATGAGCGCACTTCAGGTGCGCAATGCCTTCATTCCGCCGACCGGGTTGCGGCTGATGCGAACGGTGAAGGACCCGGTGAAGCGCTTCGGAATGCCGCTGCGCTCGCTCGGCTCGGGTGGCGAATCGCTCGGCACGCCGACCTTCGATTGGGGGCGTGAGGTGCTCGGCCTGCCGATCAACGAGTTCTACGGGCAGACCGAATGCAACCTCGTGCTCGGTTCGTCCAAGGCGATGGGGGTCGCGCGCGCCGGAATGATCGGCAAGCCGGTGCCGGGCCATCGCGTCGCCGTCATCCGCGACGACGGTTCGCTGTGCGAGATCGGCGAGCGCGGGCAGATCGCGGTGCGGCGTCCGGACCCGGTGATGTTCCTCGGCTACTGGAACAAGCCGCAGGCGACAGCCGAGAAGTTCATCGGCGACTGGATGACGACCGGTGATCAGGGCGCGATCGACGCGGATGGCTACATCGGCTTCACCGGGCGCGATGACGATCTCATCACCTCATCCGGCTACCGGATCGGGCCGGTCGAGATCGAGGATTGCCTTCTCAAGCATGAGGCGGTCGCCCTTGCCGGTGTCGTCGGCAAACCGGACCCGGTGAGAACGGAGATCGTGACGGCCTTTCTCGTCCTCAAGCCGGGTTTTGCGTCCTCGAAGGCGCTGGAGGACGAAATCCGGCTGTTCGTGCGCGAGCGGCTTTCAGCGCATGAATACCCGCGCGAGATCCATTTCGTCGACGAGATGCCCCTGACGACGACCGGCAAGATCATCCGCCGTGTCCTGCGCGACCGGGTATCGTGAAATCAGCCACCCTGCTTGAGAAGGGCATTCCAGAACGGTTCGAGGGCCTCGCGCGAAAGGCCTTGCGCGATAACGACAATCCGGGAGCGCCGGTTGCGCGAGGGCCAGCGCGGCAGGCGCAGGGCCGGACTCGTCACAGACTGCACCTGATGGATTGCCGCGGGGCGATCGGGATCATCCGTCAGCCGCAGCAGGCCCTTGAGACGCAGGATGCGCGGCCCGTGCATCAGCCGCATCGCCTCCTGGAAGACAGCAACGGCATCCGGAGAAATCGCGGCGTCGGCGCTGAGCGTGAAAGTGAAGATGTCGCCGGCTTCGAGGTGGGAGGCTGCCGTATCGGCCAGCCATGGCGTGCTCGTTTCGTCTGACGGCGAAAACAGCGGTTCGAAGAGCCCTGCGGCGGACAGGGAAGATGCCTCGGCCAGATCGGCCGATGAGCCGGGATTGAGACTTTCGAGCTGGCGGCGCAATTCGTTCCGCGCTTCCGGCGACGCGAGGTCCGTTTTGGTGAGGAGCAGGCGGTCCGCCAGCATCACCTGTCGCCGCGCTTCCTCGTGCCGCGCGAGCGTTGCCGCGCCGTTGACCGTATCGACGAGGGTCGTCACGGAGGCGATGGCGAAACGCTTCGCGAGATAGGGGTGCTGGAGAACCGCGTGCAGGATCGGCAGCGGATCGGCGAGGCCGGTGGTTTCGAGGATCACGCGGCGGAAGAAGCGGATGCGCCCGTTGTCGCGGCGGCGCAGGAGATCCTCCAGCGTCGCCACAAGGTCGCCGCGAACCGTGCAGCAGAGGCAGCCGGCAGCGAGCAGCACGACATCGCCGGGCGCATCCTCGATCAGGAGGTGGTCGAGCCCGACCTCGCCGTATTCGTTGACGATGACGAGCGTGTCGGCGGCTTCGGGCGCCTTCAGCCAGCGATTGAGGTGCGTGGTCTTGCCCGCGCCGAGATAGCCCGTGAGGATCACGAGCGGGATCGGGGTCAGCGGATCGTTATCCATCGCCGGTCCCTGCCCCCATTCTGGAACGCCGGAACCAGCGGGCATCGAACGCGATCTCGGCGGCCAGGGCGGCGATGATGATCGCGACGCCGGCGATCTGGAGCGGTGCCAGCCGTTCGCCGAGGAACAGGGCTGCGACAAGGATCGCCGTGACCGGCTCGAAGAGAAACAGCAGGCCCATCCGGCTCGGGGAAATACGGCGCGCGGCCATCAGTTGCGTGAGATAGCCGACGGCATAGCCGGCCATCGCGATCAGGATCGCGACCGGCGCCTTGAAGAAGGTCGAGACCGGAACGGGCCCGCCGTTGAGGAGTGCATAACCGAGTGCGATCGGCAGTACGCCGACCTGGGTCCAGAACATGGTTCGGGTCGGCGGCCCCGTGACATTCCCGGCGACGATGAACAGCCCGGCGCAGGCGAGCGCGCCCGCAAGGGCGAGGCTCACGCCCTGAAGGTTGAGATCCGCCAGCGACGGGCCGACCGCCAGCACCAGCCCGGTGAAGGCGACAAGGAACACCGCGACCTGACGCCGGTCGAGCCAGCGGCCGGCGAGGCGGTTCGAGATCACCATCACCATCAGCGGGAAGGTGTAGAAGAGGATCACCGTCAGCGCGACGGGGAGATGATCGAGCGCGGACAGGTAGAAGGTCGCGGTCAGGCCCGAGGTCAGCGCAAGCCGGAACACGGCCATCCGTTCGCCCTGGGGGACGCGCAGGGTCTCGCGGCTGGCGAGGGTGACGATGCCGAGCAGCGGCACAAGCCAGAGCGCGCGATAGAAGATGAGTTCCGCGCCGGGCATGCCGGCCTGCGAGGCCGCGCGCGCGGCCGGAACATTGGCGCCGTAGAGGAAGGCGCTCGCCAGCGCGAGCAGGGTGCCGGCGATCACGATCCGCCGTTCGGCGGACCAGACCGGCGAAGCATCTGGCCCGAGAGGGGCCGACTCACCGTCAGGCATGTTCAGTTGGCCCGGCTGGTCTTGTTCTTGGGCGATTTTGCTTCGGCTGCTTTCGCCTTGACGGCCTTCTTCTTGGCGTCGGCCTTTTGCTTGCCCTTTGCGGCCGGCAGTTTCCTGTCGGCCGGGCCGGCATTGACCGTCGCGGCGGCCGGACGAGTCGCGGTGGCCGCTTTCGCCCGGCCGCGGGTGACGAGCGAGGCTGCGGCGGCGGGGCGTTCGGACGTTGCCCGCGAATGTCCGCCGATGCGGTTGGCGGCGCCGGGGCGCAGCGGCGGGGGCGCCAACGCAAGCGGGTTGCTGCCGGCCGGCCGCGCCCGCTCGTTGGCGAAGGCCTGGCTCTTCTCGGTATCTGCCGGTTCGCCACCCGGACGGCGCGCGATCTCGGTGCTGCCGGGCTTGCGGCCGAGATACACCTCGACCGGGATGAACCCGTCGCGTGGACCGAGGACGATGCGATCACCAGCGCGCTGGCCGACGTTCTGCGACAGCCCGCTGCGGGAGGAGAGGCCGACCATCATGTCCGGCCGGTCCGGCGCCGAATTCGAGAACGCGATCGCCGCGCCGGTGTCTTCCTCGCTGACGGGCGGACCGCGCCGGCCGCAGATATCGGCCCGACGGTTCGGCGCGCGCGTCTCCATGCTGCTCGAGAGCGAGGCCAGCGTGCGGCCGCCCGAGCTGCCGCCGAACAGGGAAAAGCCACCGCCGGAAAAGCCCTGATCGAGCAATTGTGCGGCTTTCAGCGTGCGGTCGGCAGCCGAAACCGCACCGAAAACGACTGCGATCAGCGTCCGTCCGTTCCGTTCGGCGGCCGAGACGAGATTGAACCCGGAAGCGCAGACGAAGCCGGTCTTCATGCCCATCGCGCCGGGGTAGCGGCCGATCAGGCCGTTGGTGTTCATGAAACGCCGCGTGCCCAGTTGCACGGCGCCGATCGACCAGAGATCGCGGTATTCGGGGAATTCGACCAGCAACGCCCGGGCGAGGATCGCCATGTCGCGCGCGGAGGAGACGTGATCATCGCGGTGGAGGCCATGCGGATTGACGAAATGGCTCTCGTGCATGCCGAGCCGCGCCGCTTCCCGGTTCATCATCACGGCGAAGCCGGGAACCGAGCCGCCGATGCCCTCGGCGATCACGGTCGCGATGTCGTTGGCCGATTTGACCATGATGATCTTCAGCGCGTTCTCGAGCGTGATCTCCTGGCCCGGCTTGACGCCGATCTTGCTCGGCGGCTGGCGCGCGGCGCCGGCGGAAACGACGAGCGGCGTATCCAGCTTCACCAGCCCCTGATGCACCGCGCGCAGGGCGACATAGGCCGTCATCAGCTTGGTGGTCGAGGCCGGATACCAGGGCCTTGTCGCGGCTTCGGAATGGAGCACCTCGCCGGTGGCGGCATCGACGATCACGGTCGGAACCAGCGGGTCCGCCTTGGCAGCGGCGCCGGCGATCAGGCTCATCAGCAGGGCGGGGACGAATATCCGGAAAGAAAACGACAAGGGCGCCTCGGCATTGGGGTGTCGCAAACGCGATTCAGGAGGACAGTCCGACCGCCATTCCTAGCGCGCCGTTCCGGTTTTGAGAAGGGCGGAAGCCCGCCCTCGCGCGTACCAGGGCGTGCACAAACATGAAAAAGTGGCGAGGATGCGGCTGGAACCGCCATGGCGGCGCTTCAGGGCGGCCAATTTGCCAGGGAATGAAAAAGCAGGCTAACATGTTAGTGACATGCGGCCAAATTGATGGTTCAAATGGCGGATGCCGGCTCGGTCACGCGCGCAAGCGGGAAGGCCGGTCCCATCTCGTGACGATTGTCACATGCAATTTCCGGCGATTCCTGATTGGGTCGCCGGGTTCGCCGAGCCCCGCAAGGCCCGGCACCAATAATCAGAAGCAGGCCGCCGGGCGAGCCTTGCGAGGGAGGATACCATGAACGGAACTTTCAACCGCCGCACGCTGCTCGGCACAGCTTTCGCCGGAGCGGTCGTGCTGTCTGGACCGGCGTTCGGCCAGGGTGTGACGCTGCGCCTTTCGACCCCGGCGACGCCGACCGACCAGCGCTCCCTGGCCCTCACCGAGGTATTCGCGCCGGCGATCAAGGATTTCGCGACCCTCCAGCCGCACTTCAACGCGACGCTGTTCAAGCAGGGCACCGAGCTTGAGGCGATCGCCCGCGGCAATCTCGACATGTCGATCACCTCGGCGCAGGAACTGGCGACGCTGATCCCGGCCTGGTCGATCTTCACCGCCGGCTATCTTCTGCGCGATGCCGAGCACCAGAAGAAGGTGTTCCAGTCCAACGTCATGGACGATCTCAAGAAGATGACCGAGGACAAGCTCGGCGTGAAGCTTCTCACGGTGATGTATCTCGGCCGGAGGCAGGTGAATCTGCGTACCGACAAGGAGATCAAGACCCCGGCCGACATGGCGGGCATCAAGCTGCGCATGCCGGGCACCGAGGCCTGGCTGTTCCTCGGCAAGGCGCTGGGCGCCAACCCGACGCCGATGGCGTTCACAGAAGTCTACACCGGCCTCCAGACCGGCGCGATCGACGGACAGGACAACCCGCTGCCGACCGACCGGGATTCGAAGTTCTATGAGGTCACCAAGCAGATCGTGCTGACGAGCCATCTCGTCGACCAGAACTATCTCGCGATTTCCAAGAAGGTCTGGGACAAGTTCACGCCTGACCAGCAGAAGAAGCTGCAGAAGGCTGCGGACGATGCCGCCGAGTCCGGTCGCCAGAAGCAGCTCAAGCTCGAGGCGGAGCTGGAACAGTTCTTCAAGGACAAGGGCCTGAAGGTCTATACGCCGGATGTCGATGCCTTCCGCAAGAAGGTGCAGGCCGACTATCTCGCCTCGAAGTTCGCGAAGGACTGGCCGGCGGGTCTCGTCGACAAGATCAACGCGGTGAAGTGATCCTGACCGTATCGCACGCAGGATCGCGTTCATGATCGCCGTTCTTCGCTGGCTGCACAGGCGGACGGAAGACGTGGCGGTGGCGTTGCTCGCCGCCATGTTCGTCGCCTTCATGTTCCAGATCGGCTCGCGTTATCTCTTCAACGCGCCGATGGACTGGACCCTCGAGGCCTGCCTCACAACCTGGCTGTGGGGCGTCTTCTGGGGCTGTGCCTTCCTGCTGAAGGACCGCGACCACGTGAAATTCGACGTGCTCTATAACCTCGCTCCCGCGAAGGGGCGCCGCGTGATGGCGCTCATCAGCGCGGGGGCGATCGTCATCGCCTTCGCGGCGGCGCTGCCGGCGACGCTCGACTACATCGCCTTCTACAGGATCAAGTCGAGCATGGTGATGGGCCTGCGCCTCGATTACGTCTTCAGCGTCTACGCCATCTTCGCCGTGGCGGTCATCGTTTATTACGGGTTCAGGGCGTTCGCGCTGCTGCGCGGGGCCAGCCCCGACGATCTCGATCACTCCTCCGGCCAATCCTGAGGAGCGGGACGATGAGCAGCGCCTTCCTCTACTGCATCCTGATGCTGTTCGGCCTCGCCGGCATCGGCGCGCCGATCGCGCTGTCGATGATCGTCTCGGCGACCTTCTATCTGTTCATGAAGGGGCAGGACCCCGCGCTCGCCGCCGAGCAGATCATCCAAGGGCTTTACGACAGCTTCCTCCTGCTCGCGGTGCCGCTGTTCATCGTCGCGGCGAACATCATGAACGCCGGAACGATTTCCGAGCGGCTGCTGCGGTTCTGCGTGGCACTGGTCGGCCGGTTCCGGGGTGGCCTCGGGCATGTCAACGTCGTCTCGAACATGATCTTCGCCGGCATGTCCGGTTCGGCGGTCGCCGATGCGGTCGGTCTCGGCAAGATCATCATCGGCATGATGACCAAGGACGGGCGCTATCCTCCGGGTTACGCCGCCGCGATCACCGCTGCTGCCTCGACGATCGGCCCGATCATTCCGCCCTCGATCCCGATGGTGATGTACGCGCTCGTTTCCGACGCGTCGATCGGCTACCTGTTCCTCGGCGGCATCGTGCCGGGGCTCGTGATGGGCGTTGTGCTCATGGTGATGAACGCCCGCATGGCGCACCGCATGGGCGTGCCGCTGGAGGAGCCGGTTCCGGCGCGCGAACTCCCCGCGCTCACCTTCCGCGCCGCACCGGCGCTGATGATGCCGGTGATCCTGCTCTACGGCATCTATGGCGGCGCGACGACGCCGACCGAGGCAGCCGCGGTGGCGGCGTTCTATTCGCTGCTGGTCGCGGGACTGTTCTATCGCGCGCTCAGCTTCAAGGCGCTCTACGGGATCTTCGCGGAGAGCGCGCGGGCCACCGCCTCGGTGGGGCTGGTGATCGGCGCGGCGCTGATCTTCAACTACATCGTTGCGAGCGAGAACATTCCGGCGGCGGTCTCGGCACTCATGCAGGGGTTCGATATCTCGCCGCTCGGCTTCCTGATCGCCGTCAACATCCTGTTCCTGATCCTCGGGTGCCTGCTCGACGCGACGACGATCATCCTCGTCATCATTCCGCTGTTCATCCCGACCTGCAAGGCGCTGGGGATCGACCTCGTCCATTTCGGCGTCGTCGCTGTCGTCAACTGCATGATCGGGCTGATCACGCCGCCGTACGGCGTCTTGCTGTTCGTCATCAACGCGATTACCGGCATTCCGCTCCAGACCATTATCCGCGCCGTCTGGCCCTTCATCGGCGTTCTGGTGGCGGCGCTGGTGGCGATGATCCTCATTCCCGATATCGTGCTCTTCGTGCCGAAGCTTTTCGGCTACAAGTGACGGCAGGATTCGCGCCGGGAGCCGGCGTGACGGGAATGACAGGAGCAGGGTATGGCCCTTCTGGTGGCGATGGCGCAGCATTGGGACGCGGAGCCGTGGCTCGAACGGTTCCGCCGCCTCGGGGGCGGGATCGAGATCGTCGATGCCCGCAAGCCCTACGATGCCGCCTCGATCACCCACGCAGCGGTGTGGAAACCCGATCCGGGCATGCTGGCGGGGCTGCCAAACCTCCGCGCGATCTTCAATCTCGGCGCCGGCGTCGATGCGCTGCTGGCGGACAAAACCCTGCCGGATGTGCCGCTCATCCGGATCATCGATCCTGATCTCACCGCCCGGATGACCGAATGGGTCACGCTGCAGGCGCTCTATCATTTCCGCCAGATGCCGCATTACCTCGCGCGGCAGGCCGAGGCGGTCTGGGAACAACTCGACCAGCCGGGCGCGCATGAGGTCCGCGTCGGTATTCTCGGCATGGGCGTGTTGGGACGGGACTGCGCGGATGTGCTGAAGCGGATCGGGTTTCAGGTCGCCGGCTGGTCGCGTTCGGGCAAGGCCGTCGAGGGTTTCGAGATGTTCGGCGGCGAGGCCGGGTTGCCCGCTTTTCTCGCCCGCACCGATATCCTCGTCGCGCTGCTGCCGTTAACCGAGGCGACCCGCGGCGTCCTTGACCGCAAGCTGTTCGCCGGCCTCGCCCGGGATGGCCGCCTGCCGGGTCCGGTTCTCATCAATGCCGGGCGCGGCGGGCTTCAGGTCGAGGCCGATATCCTCGCCGCGCTCGATGACGGCACGCTCGCCGGCGCAAGCATCGACGTGTTCGAAACCGAGCCGCTGCCGGCCGACAATCCGCTGTGGAAACATCCACGCATGATTGTCACGCCGCATGTCGCGGCGGATTCGACCCCGGAAGGGCTGGTCGCGGGGATCGTGCGCGACATCGCTGCCTTCGAACGGGGGGAAGAGCTTCCCAATCGGGTTGACCGGGCGACGGGATACTGAGGATCAGAGAATCCGCAGTTCGCCGGTCTGCACGTCGAACATCGCGCCGTGAATCCGTAGCTGGCCACGGCCGTGCAGGATTTCGACGCAGGGGAACGTGAGCAGGTTCTCGATCGAATTGCGGATCGAGATCAGCGCAAGCCGCTCGGCATAGTCGTGGTCGCTCTCGTCCTCCTGTGCGGGGAGCGATTCGGCGGCGGGCGCAATCAACGTCATCCAGCGGCCGATGAAATCGCCCGGCGACAGCGCGTCGTCCTCGCTCGGGTTGCGCGAGCGGCGGACGAAGGCGTGGACGCCGCCGCAGCGGCCGTGCCCCATCACCACGATATGCTTCACCTTCAACGCCTGAACCGCGAATTCGAGTGCGGCGGAAGTGCCGTGGAACTCACCGTCCGGCGCGTAGGGCGGCACCAGATTGGCGACGTTGCGGACGACGAACAATTCGCCCGGTCGCGCATCGAAGATGACTTCCGGCGAGACGCGGCTGTCGCAGCAGGCGATGATCATGATTTCCGGGCGTTGGCCATTCTCGGCCATTTCCTCGAAACGGCTGCGCTCGCGCGGGAGGCGGCCGGACTTGAACTCGGCGTAACCTTGCAGGAGCCGCGCGGGAAATCCGCCGACAACCTGTTCGCGGGGGGATTTGGACAAGGCGGCCTCCTGTGCTTTCCTGCCCGAATAGGCCGGATGACGATGCCCGGTCAATGCCGCCGGTCTTCGCGGGCCCGAACCGGCGGCACGTATTCGGTCCGGTTTCATCGGTTGAAAAGGGCGCAATCCGCCATGTCTGCCTTGTCCATGTCCTCTACGCATCAATCCGTTTCCGTCCACCGGCGCCGTTCGGTGCTCTACGTGCCCGCCAGCAACGAGCGGGCGCTGGCCAAGGCGGCGAGCCTCCCTTGCGACGCGATCATCATCGATCTCGAGGATGCCGTGGCGCCGGAAGCCAAGGCGGAGGCCCGGATGCGGGCGCGCGCGGCGCTCGAAAGCCGCATCTTCACGGGCAAGGAGGTGATCGTCCGCGTCAATGGCTTCAGCGAAAGCGACGGGAACGACTGGCTCGCCGACGATCTGACCGAGATCGTTCCGGCGGAGCCCGACGCGATCCTGTTCCCGAAGATCGGTTCGGCCGAAGAGGCCCTGCGCGCGGCCCACGCGCTCGACCAGCATTTCGCGGACGAAACCGTGCGCCTCTGGCTGATGATCGAGACTCCGCGCGCGATCCTCAACGCTGGCGCGATCGCCGCGCTTGCGAAGGAGCCGAACGCGCGCCTCGCCGTCTTCGTCATGGGCACCAACGATCTCGTCAAGGAGATGCGCATTCCGCCGGCGCCTTCGCGCCTTGCCCTGCTCAACGCGCTGTCAACCAGCATCATCGCGGCGCGGGCCTACGGGGTCGATATTCTCGACGGCGTCTATGGGAATATTGCCGATGGTGCCGGTTTCGAGGGTGAATGCCTGCAGGGCAAGGGCCTCGGCTTCGACGGCAAGACGCTGATCCATCCGAGCCAGATCGAGCCGGCCAACCGCGTCTTCGCGCCCTCGGAGGCCGAGCTTCACGAGGCGCGGCAGATCATCGCCGCGTTCGAAGCGCCCGAGAATGCCGGCAAGGGAGTTCTTTCCGTCGGCGGGCGCATGGCCGAGCGGTTGCACTACGAGATCGCGCGGCGGGTGGTCGCGCTGGCCGGAGTCTGATGGCGGGCCTGTTCGCATCGCGGCCGGTCCGGTTCCTGTTCCGCGCCGGACTGGCGCTTGCGCTGTTGCTCGCGCTTTCGCTGGCGCTCGGCCGGTTCATCCCGGTGCCCTCGACGCTAATGCTCGGGCGCTGGCTGACCGGCAAGGCTGTCCACCGCGAGTGGCGGCCGCTTGAAGAAATCTCGCCCCATCTCGTCCGGGCGGTGATCGCCTCCGAGGATCAGCGGTTCTGCCTGCATCGCGGCGTCGATTTCGGCGCGCTGCGCGAGGTGCTCGACGATCCGGATGGCCCGTCGCGCGGGGCCTCGACCGTGACGATGCAGCTTGCGAAGAATGTCTATCTCTGGCCGGGCCGATCCTACATCCGCAAGGGGCTGGAGATTCCGCTGGCGCTGGCCGTCGATCTCGCCTGGGGCAAGCACCGGGTGATGGAGACCTATCTCAACATAGCGGAATGGGGCGAGGGCCTGTTCGGCGCCGAAGCCGCGGCCAGCCATTATTTCGGCAAGCGCGCCCGCGATCTCTCCGCCGCGGAAGCTGCGCGGCTGGTCTCGATCCTTCCGAACCCGCTCCAGCGCAATCCGCGCCGGTCGACGCTTCGGTCCCAGGTCGTCCGGCAGAAGATGGCGGCGATCGGCCCGCTCGCCCGGTGCCTTAACCTCTGAATCCGGAGCTGGCGCGCTTCCTCGTTAGACTAAAGTATGCGACGCTCCGACCCGCCGGCGCCTCGGAATGTGAGCCGGCAGGGAGAGAAACAATGGAAAGCTTGATTATCCAGTTGATCAGCGGTGCCATCGGCGGAAACGTGGCCGGCAAGGTGATGCCCAAGTTCGATCTGGGCACGTTGTGGAATTCCGTTGCCGGCATCGTCGGCGGCGGGCTCGGCGCGCAGATCATCGGCGCGATCGTGCCGGGCCTTCTCTCGGGTGGGCTGAACGTCAGCGGAATCGTCAGCTCGATCGCGGCCGGCGGCGCGGGAGGCGGCGTTCTCCTCGCCCTCGTGGGTGTCGTGCGGAGCATGATGCAGAAGTGATCCGCCGCGCCGGACCGGACAGTTTCCGGTCGGCCTTCACAGCGGAGATCTTGCACAGCGGAGGTCTTGCCCTCCGACAGGCCGGACAGCCGACATCGGCTGTCCGTTTCTCGTTATTCGCCAGCGTTTCGGGCGGCTATTTCTTGTCGGGCCGTTATTTCTTGCGGGCGCGCTCGATCGCCTCGACGATCAGGCGGCGCGCGTCGGCGGCGTCGCCCCAGCCGAGCAGCTTCACCCATTTGCCGGGTTCGAGATCCTTGTAGTGCAGGAAGAAGTGCTCGATCTGCTTCCAGGTGATCTCGGGAAGCTGGGTATAGTTCTCGACATGCGAATAACGCTGCGTCAGCTTGGCCGAAGGCACGGCGATGATCTTCTCGTCGCCGCCGCCGTCGTCTTCCATGCGCAGCACGCCGATCGGCTTCACGTTGATGACCGCGCCGGGAATGATCGGACGGGTATTGGCGACGAGCACGTCGATCGGGTCGCCGTCGTCCGAGAGGGTGTGCGGCACGAAGCCGTAATTTCCCGGATAGCGCATCGGCGTGTAGAGGAAGCGGTCGACGAACAGCGTGCCGGCGTCCTTGTCCATCTCGTATTTGATCGGCTCGCCGCCAATCGGCACTTCGATGATGA
>JAVTWI010000078.1:0-2867 GCA_032229845.1 Rhabdaerophilum sp. | reverse complement strand
TGCGCCGGGCCTCGTCCTCATCCTGCTTGCGCTCGCTGTCCTGGGTGAATATTTCGGGCCAGTGCGGCAGGATGAAAACGCGGCTGTTGTAGCGGAACTTCTGTGCCGCGCTCTCGAAATGTGGCGGTACCGGCAGGCCGACAAGGCTGGCATAACCAATGACGTCAGGTACGCCGCGGTCGAACCAGACCGGCCCGGATGCGGCCATGGCGATGGCGTGCGAACGCATTTCCCATGACAACATGAGTTCGGCAAAGAGCGAGGTATCGTGCCAGGGAAGGGCGGTTCCGCCGATCGCGGCCTGATCCCTGATGATGCCGCGGCCCGCCTCGACCGATGTGGCATGGCCGGCCTCGGCGAGTGCTGAAATCAGCGTGGTCTTGCCCGAGCCCGGGCCGCCGGTGAGCACGAAGAAACGATCGGAATTTGGGTTTGTCATTGAAAGGTCTCCGGACAAGCGGGACCGGCCATGCACAGGCAGGCTGACATTGCGGGATCAACCACGCAACGACGAAACCAGCCAAGGCCGGCAGCTCATATTTGGGGAAAGCAGATTTGGGGAGAGAAGTGGAGGTTTCTGTTGCCAGGTACCTCCGAACCCCGCCTAGAAGTGCGAACCTCTAGGGCTTAATTTGAAGCTATCGCACAGCTTACGCTGCGAGACGTGCTTCCGCATAGTTGTCGTTTGCAACTACAAGTTTAGCCCGATAACGGTGGTACAATGCCGAGCAAAAGTCCGATCTTTACACCCTCGTCGATCCTATTTCGCCCCCAGCAAAAGCCGTCGCTCACTGCGCGGCGGCTTTTGGTGGAGGCGCCGGGTACCGCCCCCGGGTCCGAATGGCTTATTACATCGGCAGTTTATCGCCATAGTCAGTCAAGCTGACGGATCGAATATAGGGAGGCTCGGCGAAAAAGGAAAGGTCGAACGGCAAGTCGAGCGGGCCATATGCAGCAGTTTTATCAGACCACGCGAAGACGCAGGGTTGACTCGCGCGTTGCGCGAACCGAAGCTTCCGGCGCTGGGGGGCCTGCGTTGCGTTTACCGGTCAAGGCCGGCCTTTCCCACGGCAAATGAGCCAATTCGTCGATGAGGGGAATCCAAATGGCCGACTATCTTGCAGACGTGAAGAAATACGATGCCGGCGCCAAGGAAGAGGTGGTGAGCAAGATCGTCAAGCACCTGGGCATCGCGCTCCGGAACCGCGATTCCTCGCTGGTCTCGTGCACCGATCCCAAGGAACTCGACCGCGTCAAGGCCGGCTGGATCGCCAAGAAGCTCGGCGTCGAGGACGCCAAGAAGGCTGACGGCGCGATCGAGAAGGTCTGCAAGGCGATGTCGGCCGACAACACCAAGAATCGCGTCACCTTCTACTATCTGGTGGCCAAGGAACTCGGAAAGCTCGGCGCGCTCTAAGCCGCGCTGCTTCCAGTTCGGTTGTTTCCTGCGCCGGGCCTCGCTGCCCGGCGTCGGTTGTTTGACGCGTGCCGGCGGCAGCATCCTTGCGCAGGAGGGGCTGCGCCCCAACCGAGTGTTCGTTGCCTCAGGCCGGGCAGGTCCGCTATGATCGGACATTCTCCGAATCGAGCCCGATGCGTCCCAGTCCCGACTTTCCGAACATAGCGCTGCGGACGGCAGTCAGTAATTCCGCCCACACGGCTTGAGGCTTTTCGCCGAATGCCTTAGCCGCTTCTAGCCCGAGCACGCGGGCCTAACTCCGCCCAAAGGAGCGAACTTGCGCCACCCGGAATTCCAGTATCTCGACCTGATGTCCCACATCCTCGAAAAGGGGGACAAGCGGATCGACCGAACGGGCGTCGGCACCCTGTCGACGTTCGGTGCGATGCTGCGCTTCGACCTGTCGGACGGCACTGTGCCGATCCTCACCACCAAAAAGGTCTACTGGAAGCTGGCGGTGAAGGAGATGCTCTGGTTCCTGACCGGGGAAACCAACATCCGGCCGCTGTTGCAGGAGAAAGTTCGCATCTGGACGGACTGGCCGCTGGCCAAATACCGCAAGGAGACGGGTGAGGACGTCTCCCAGCGGGAGTT
Organism: Rhabdaerophilum sp.; assembly: GCA_032229845.1. GTDB lineage: Bacteria > Pseudomonadota > Alphaproteobacteria > Rhizobiales > Beijerinckiaceae > Rhabdaerophilum. Next base: position 814 of record JAVTWI010000078.1, on the reverse strand, counting down.
CGAACGGCGGATCGTTGATGATGAGGCGTTCGCCCTGCAATGGGGCGATCTCGGCCCGGTCTACGGCAAGCAGTGGCGCCGCTGGCAAGACGCCAACGGGGTCGAGCATGACCAGATCGCCAGTGTCATCGAAACGTTGAAGACGAACCCTTCGAGCCGGCGGATGCTCTTCCACGGCTGGAACGTGCCCGAGATCGGGCAGATGGCGCTGCCGCCCTGCCACATGGTCTATCAGTTCCATGTCACCAGTGCCGGGCGGCTGAACATGCTGATTTTCCAGAGGTCCTGCGACCTGCTGCTCGGCGCCCCGTTCAATTGCATCGGCGGAGCGGCGCTCCAGGCGATGGTCGCCCAACAGGTGGGGCTGGAACTCGGAGACCTGGTCTGGATGGGCGGCGACATTCACCTCTACCTCAACCACTTCGAGCAGGCGCGAGAGCAAATGTCCAGGGAGCCGCGGCCGTTCCCGACCCTGCGGTTGCTGCGGAAGCCGGATAGCATCGATGGCTACAGGATCGAAGACTTCGAGGTGAGCGGTTACGATCCATACCCTCCGATCGCCGCGGACGTAGCCGTCTGACGGCAACCCCAAGGCTGGGCATGCGCGCCCGGCGACACGTCGCCTGAACAAAGAAGCCATGGATCGCGTGAGCGTCCATGGCTTTGGTGGCGGCTTTATCCGGCCGCCTGCGGCAGTCTGTTCCGAGATCCGAACTAGCGCAGGACGGTGGTGACCTTGTCGCCTTCGTCGTTGAGCTGGATCGAGATCTTTTCGCCGACCTGGACGGGCGGAAGGGCAACGTCGCGCGGGATG
>JAVTWI010000077.1:0-2867 GCA_032229845.1 Rhabdaerophilum sp. | reverse complement strand
TGGGCCGGATCGAGGCCGATATCGTCGCGCCCCGCGGCAAGGCATGGAGGTAACCCGAGCAGGCGCCGCCCGGCTGCCGGCGCACGCAGATTTCGAGCATGCCACTGCGCGAGGACGACGCGATCGAATAATAGCGTGGCAATGTCTCGCCCGGCGGACAGATGGCGACGAGATCGCCCGCCTCGAACTGCGGCGTCAGCCCCAGCATGTGCCGCACCGGCATCGGCAGAACGCTGAACGGCGCCACAATCCGGAAGCGCAGGATGACTGTCGGCGCCTGCACCTCGATGCCGTATTCCTCCCGCTCGACGAGCTGGAACCGGTGCCGGGGCGGCGTCTCCGCCCTGTGCTCCAGCCGAAGCGGAAGCCGGAAGGCCTCCGCCAGCCGCTGCCCCCATGCCGCGAAAGCCTCCACCGACTGGCGGTCGATCCGCTCGGTCGGAAGCGCGAGGCGGAACCCCTGCGCCAGCAACGCTTCCTCGACCCGATCCGCAAAGCCGCAGAAGCATGGGAACTGCCGGTCGCCGAACCCGAGCAGCATCACCCCAGGTTTCTCGCCCTGCCATGATGCCAGCTTCTCGATGAAGCGGGTCGCCGAAGCGGGAGCCTCGCCCTCGCCGGCAGTTGCCGCGAGCAGGATGATGTGCCGCGCCGGCGAACGGTCGGGCATGTCGTTCATCGCCGCCACATGGACCGCCTGCCCGGCGGCGGAAAGCGCCTGCTGCACCGTTTCCGCAAAACGGAAGGTCGAGCCGCCCTCGGAGCCGACCAGCACCAGAACATCGGCCGTTTCCGGCGCGACGCTTCCCTTCACCGCGCCCGATCCGAGACGTTTGCGAAGGCCGATTGTCAGGCCGGTCAGGGCCAGAATGCTGCCGCCTGCGGCGCTCAAGCCAAGCAGCAGCGCGAGCCATGCCATGCCCTGCGCCGTGTGCAGGCGATAGGCGATATCCTGCACCTGCCAGAGCAGCGAATGCGGTTCCTCGATCAAGACCGCCCCGGTCGCAGAATCGACGAAGCGGGTGAGGCGATCCGTCTTCACCCTCACCGGGTCGCTGGCGTCGGCGGGGTCCGGCAACGCGATCTCGCGCAGACCCGAAAGTTTCAGCGAGGCCAATCCCTCAAGGGTGCCAAGCGGCGCGCGCGTGCCGCCGCTGCCCGTCACGAAACGATCCTGCCCGGCGGCGCCGTCAGGGATCACCTCGAAGCCGACCAGCGACATCTCGATCCCGGTCACGGACGACAGGAGAAGCCCGGCCACGGCCAGACGGCCCAGTTCCAGATGCCAGCGCCGCGCGCCGCGGCCGCTGAGCGGCTGGATCGCCTTCCGCCAACTGCCAAGGAGGCGACGGAGCAGCAGAAGACCGGTCAGGGCGAGCACCAGCATCGCCCCTGCCGAAAGCCCGACCGCGAGCCGCCCGCCGTCGCCGGACAACCAGGCGCGGTGCAGGTTCGTGATCGTACGCATGAGATCCGAGGTGGCTTCCCCCTCGACGGGCGAGGCAGTCTGCGGATCGACGAAGACCGTCCGTGGGCGACCGCCTTCCTGATAGGTCACGCGTACGCGGCAAGAGGGCGTCCGCGTGATTTTCTCGACGCCCGGAAACCGCGCAGCAATCCGGTCCGCCAGATCGGCGAGCGTGATGGTCTCTTCCGCCACCATCGGCGCGGACCGCGCCTCGACGAAAGCATCGAAAGCGAGGATCGCGCCGGTTCCGCCCGTGACGGCGAGAACCAGCGCGAGAAACAGCCCGGGCAGGGCATGCCATTTCCGCAGCATCGGCGCACCGGCTCACATGTCGATCGCGAGGGATTTCACATAGCCGCGCCCGGAGACCGGGTTGCCGACGCTCGTCTTCGAAACGGCGATTCGGGCGTCTGCCGGAACATCGCTTTCCTTCTCGACGGCGCTGTCGACCCGGATTTCAAAGCCGGCGTCGATCAGCGCATCGGCGATGTCGGTGCTGACGACAAGCTTCCGGCCCGAACCGACGCTGGCGCCAGTGGTGCCGTCGATCCGCCCGCCCGATTGCCGATACCAGCCCGAGAGATGCTTGTGGTATTTCGCCTTCCCTCCCGCGACATGGATGGTCTTTTGCAGCTTCCCGCTCTTGTCGGTGAGATAGATCGCGAGATAAGCGCCATCCCCGCCATAGGCGCTGAGCGTCGTGGTGATGCGGACGGGGCGCGCCTCGGCGGCGAACGAGGCCAGAAGCGGCAGGGCGAGCGCGGCAGCGAACAGCGGTTTTGTCATGGAACGGCTCCGGTGGTTGATACATCGGAGCGTGAACCCGCAATCTGACACCGACCTGAATCGGATCAAAAAAGTTGTTCAGCCTGGTGTCAGGCAAGGGAGCGGGGGACGGGTCGGACGAGCGGCAGGGATAGGGTCATCGTCACACCATCGGGTGCGCCGTCCGCCGGCGATTCCATCGTGAAGCGCCCGCCGACCCCTCTGGCGACCGCCTCGACGATGGCGAGGCCAAGGCCAGCGCCATCCTCCGGCGAGGTCCCGCGCTGAAATCGCTGGCGAAGCCGGCGGAAATCCTCCTGCGACAGGATCGCCCCGCGATTGGTGACTCGCAACAGCCCTTCTTCCGTCAACGTTACACCGGCAGGCCCATCGGGGGTGCCGTGCTTGAGGGCATTCTCGACAAGGTTGCGCAACGCCACCGCAAAGGCATCGATATCGACGTCCGACATCACAGGCCGTTCCGGCAGACGGGTTTCGACCCGGCCCGAACCGGGAATATCCGCCAGCACGAACGCCACGAGCGGGCGCAGGTCCTGCGCCTCGTCCGCCCGCAGCGCACCGCCCTCGGCCTTCGCCAGCTGCAGCAGTTTCTCGGTCAGGCGTACCAGACGAC
>JAVTWI010000076.1:0-2884 GCA_032229845.1 Rhabdaerophilum sp. | reverse complement strand
GGCGTTGTCATCGAGAACCTCGCCCGCGTAAAGACGGTCGCCTTCGACAAGACGGGCACCTTGACCATCGGCAAGCCTGTCGTGACCGATATCCGCGCCTTCGGGGTCGAGGAGAGCGCGATGCTTGCACTCGCTGCGGGAGTCGAGACCGGATCGAGCCATCCTTTGGCGGAAGCCATTCTTGACGTCGCCGAGGCGCGGGGTGTGAAAGCCCGTTCGGCGACGGATGCCCGCGCGATTGTGGGACGCGGGGTCGAGGCCAAAATCGACGGAGAAGCCATCTTTGTCGGATCGCCGCGTTTCGCGGCTGAAATCGGAGCTTTGTCCACTGAGGTCAAAGCAGCAGCGGAGACGCTTGAGGCTGAAGGCAAGACAGTAGCTGCTGTGTTCAAGGCAGGCAACGTCATTGGCCTTCTCGCGCTGCGAGACGAGCCGCGCGAGGATGCGAAAAGCGCCATTGCAGAACTCAAGGCGCTCGGCATTGGCTCGGTGATGCTGACCGGCGACAATGCCCGCACCGGCGCGGCAATTGCCGGCAGCCTCGGCATGGAACACGAGGCCGAACTCATGCCGGACGACAAGGTCAAAGCGATTAAATCACTGGCCGCCGAGGATGGCGTGATGATGGTCGGTGATGGCATTAACGATGCGCCCGCGCTCGCCGCTGCCTCAGTTGGTGTCGCCATGGGCTCGGGGACGGATGTCGCGCTGGAGACGGCCGATGCCGCGCTGCTGCGCAGCCGTGTGAGCGATGTTCCGCGCCTGATCCGGCTGGCCCGGGCCGCGATGGCAAACATTCACCAGAACATCTGGATCGCTTTGGGACTCAAGGCCGTCTTTCTGGTGACCAGCGTCTTCGGCATCACGGGCCTCTGGATTGCGATCCTCGCCGACACCGGTGCAACCGTGATCGTGACGCTGAACGCGCTGCGCCTCCTCTCGTTCAATCCCGATGTGCGCGGCTGATCGCAGAAGAGGAGCCCTGCCATGATCGCGATGGAAGCCGTCAGCTATCTCCTGTTCTGCGTCTATCTCGTGAGCTTCTTCGGCCTGAGCGCCATGGCGGCTCGGGAAGCGGGGCGCTCGGTCTGGCTGTTCAGCAAGGGCAAGGAGCCGCAAACCCTTCCAGCATGGCTGTTCCGGATTGCCTTTGCAGGCGCTGCAATCCTGCCGCTTATCCGGGCGCTTGCTGGCGGCCCTCTCTTGCGCGACCCGGTTTTCTCAGCACTTGACGGGGTAGCCGGCGATATCATCGGCCATCTGCTTGTTGCCATCGGCGCCATGATTGCCGCCACTTCACAAATGCACATGGGTGCATCGTGGCGCATCGGTGCTGCCGAGGGCGAAACCGGAGCCATCGTCGATACCGGGCCGTTCGCGCTTTCGCGCAATCCGGTTTTCGTCGGGCAGATCATCCTGTTCGTCGGGCTTCTGCTTGTCTTCCCCGACCTCTTTCAGGCGGCGCTGACCCTTGCCCTCGTTGTCGCAATCCGGCTTCAGGTCAAGATCGAAGAGCGCGTTCTCACAGCAACGTTGGGCGAACCTTATCTCGCCTATAGTCGGCGAGTCGGCCGATGGTTCGGCCTGAGAAACGTCTGATGGAGCAGGTTCAAGCATTTATTCGAGACTACGGAATTGCAGTCTATGCGATCCTCTTCGCCTATTGTGCGCTGAAAAGCGGCTCCCTTCCGCTGTTTGCAGGTTTTGCTGCACAGACCGGAAACCTCGATCTCGCGACCGTCAGTGCCGCGACCTTCATGGGCGGCTATCTCGGAGATGAAGCCCGATTCTGGATTTCCAGGCGCTTTGGCAATGGCGTCTTTGAGAAATACCCCAGGATCAACCGCCTGGTCGAGACCGGCAAGCATTTGCTCGAGCGCTACGGCTCAGCCTACATCTTTCTCTATCGATATCCCAAGGGCATGCGCACGATCGGCGCGCTGCCGCTTGGCCTGACAAACATCCGCTGGCGCAGTTTCACGTTTCTCAATGCTTCGTCAGCCGCAGTGTGGGCGATACTCCTTGTCGGGGTCGGCTACTTGTTCGGCAGCACAATCGAGCAAGCCGTTGCGTCCAATTGGGGGTTCTACAGCGTTCTCGCACTCGTGCTTTTTGTGGGCATGACGCTCTTGGCTTGGCGATATGCGATGCGCATTCAGACGTAAAATGGCAAATCCCGGAATGACCCTCGAGAAACGACTGACCGCAAGGCTCTTGCAGATTGCTGCGCTCCTCTTGGCTTTTTTCATGATCGACCAGATCAGCAAATGGATCATCCTCGAACAGGTGATGGTGCCAGCGCGCGTGATCCCCGTGACGTCGTTCTTTAACCTGACACTGGGCTTCAACACCGGCGTCAGCTTCGGATTTTTCAAGGATACACTTGCGGAATGGCCCGGTGTGCTTGCCGCGGTCAAGGCAACGATGATTATCGGGCTCGTGATCTGGGCCGCATTGACGAACAGCAGGGTTGAACGCATCGGCCTCGCGATGATCGCTGGCGGCGCGCTTGGAAATGCGATTGACCGTTGGCGGCAGGGAGCCGTGACGGACTTCCTCGATTTTCACTGGGCCAATTGGCACTGGCCGACCTTCAACATGGCGGATGTCGTGATTGTCGGGGGAGCACTCCCCATCTTCCTGGCTGCCGTGCTTCCCGCACCCGTTGCGGAGACGACGCCATCCGCAAGCGCTCCGACGGAAGGACCGAGACAATCATGACACCGTGGCAGATCGCCGGGCGGATAGGGATTGCGTCGGTCTATGGAGCGGTCGGAGCCTTGCTTGGCTTCCTCCTGGGGTATTTTTTCGTGCGTCCACTGCTATTGGCTGATCCACCCCCGATGAATTGGTCCACCTTGAAGTATGTCTTATGGCAGCAGGA
>JAVTWI010000075.1:0-16568 GCA_032229845.1 Rhabdaerophilum sp. | reverse complement strand
GCACATTCATGCCCGCCTGATACTCCCTTGCGACTGCCCGGAAAAGAATTCCGTTATTCCGGACACGTTTCGTAAAAAACATCTATCGTTCGTCTAATCGAACGAATAGAGAGCCTGCTGCGTGCTGTCAACACAGGACGCTTGCGAGCCGAGGGGTGGAGGCCCTATCACTCGCCGAGGTTCCATAAAGCACACGCGCAAAGTCCACGCCGATGTCCCGCCCTCCACCATCCCTGCTCCAGCTCCGCGACGAGATCGACCGTGTCGATGCCGTGATCCATGCCGCGCTGGTCGAGCGTGGCGAGATCGTCGGGCAGGTGATCGAAGCCAAGCGCGCGGCCGGCGACACCGGCTCCGCTTTCCGTCCGGACCGCGAGGCGGCGCTGATGCGCAAGATCGTGCTCAAGGCACCGGGCCGCTGGCCGCTCGACGCGCCGGAGAACATCTGGCGCGTCATTGTCGCGACCTCGACCTACACGCAGGTGCCTTACGCGGTCCACGCCGATATTTCCGGCGGCGATATCCCGATGCGGGAGAGCATGCGGTTCCACTTCGGCTTCACGGTTCCGTTCATTCCCGCGGACGATTCACGCGCCGTGATCTCCGCCGTCGACGCCTCGACCGGCGATCTCGGGATGTTCCGCATCGACCAGTCCGCCGCGCTCGGCGTGTGGTGGAAGGGGCTCGAACACCCCCGTGCACCGAAGATCATCGCCCGCCTGCCGTTCGCCGAGCGCCCGGATCACCCTGTCGGCCTGCCGGTCTTCGTGATCGCCCGGCCGCAGAAGGAAGGCCTCGCACGCGAGACGATCCTGGCTTCCGTCCGTGCCGAGCGATGGCGGATGCCCGCTTTCGAGGCCCTCAAGACGATCGGCGCCGAGCTTCTTTCCTCCGCCGGCGATGCGACCGGCGCGCATCTTCTCGTCGCCCATCCGGCGGAAATCGCGCCAAAGGCATTGACGGATGCGCTCGCGGGCGCGAAATGCGCGCCGTCGCGCTATGTCGAGATCGGTTGCCACGCCAATCGCTTCGCCCTGCCGGGTGTTTGATCCAAATCGCCTGATCCCCTTGGCCGCCTGGCCAGAATGGAGTTTCCCGTGACTGTTCCTTCCGCACCCCAGCCCCGTCCCGGCATCCTGTCGATCGACGCCTACGTTCCGGGCAAGTCGAAGGCTCCGGCGGGCGTGAAACTGCACAAGCTCTCCTCCAACGAAACGCCGCTGGGTCCGAGCCCGCATGCGATGGAGGCCTACAAGGCGGCTGCCGGAACGCTGGAATTCTACCCTGACGGCACCGCCGAGAAGCTCCGGCAGGCGATCGGCGCCCGCTATGGGCTCGATCCGGCCCGGATCATCTGCGGCGCGGGATCGGACGAACTGCTCGCGCTGCTCGCCCATGCCTATCTCGGACCGGGCGACGAGGGGCTTTATTCCGAGCACGGCTTCCTCGTCTACAAGATCGCGACGCTGGCGAATGGCGCGACCCCGGTCGTCGCCAGAGAGAAGAATCTGACGACCGATGTCGATGCGCTGCTGGCGGCGGTGACGCCGCGCACACGCGTCGTCTTCCTCGCCAACCCCAACAACCCGACCGGCACCTATATCCCGTTCGAGGAGGTCAAGCGCCTCCACGCCGGCCTGCCGTCGAACGTGCTGCTGATCCTCGATGCGGCCTATGCGGAATATGTCCGCCGCAACGATTACTCCTCCGGCATCGAACTGGTCGCGACCAGCAACAACGTCGTGATGACGCGCACCTTCTCGAAGATCCACGGCCTCGCCAATCTTCGCCTCGGCTGGCTCTACGGCCCGGCGGCAATCATCGACGTGCTCAACCGCATCCGCGGGCCGTTCAACGTCAACGGCCCGGCGATCGCGGCCGGCATCGCCGCCATCGAGGATCGCGAGCACGAGGACAAGGCCGTACTGCACAACGCGCACTGGCTCGCGAAGCTGACGCCGGCGCTCAAGGCGCTCGGCCTCGGCGTGACGCCCTCGGTCGGCAATTTCCTGCTGCTGCATTTTCCGGATGAAGCCGGCAAGCGCGCGCCGGACGCAGACGCGTTCCTCACCGCGCGCGGCGTGATCCTGCGGCGGATGGAGGCCTACAGCCTGCCGAACGCGCTGCGCCTGACCGTTGGCTCCGAGGAGGCCAACAAGGCGGTGCTGGAGGGGCTTGAAGCTTTCCTTTCAGGCAAGGCGTCATGAGCGTTTCGTTTGATCGTATCGCGATCATCGGCTTCGGCCTGATCGGATCGTCGCTGGCGCGCGCGATCCGCAAGGCCGGCATTGCCGGGGAGATCGTCGCCATCGACCGCGACGAGGCGGTGCGGGCGCGCGTCGCTGAACTGGGCCTCGCCGACCGGGTCGTCGCCGGGCCGGAGGGAGTCGAGGGCGCGGATTTCGTGATTCTCTGCGTGCCGGTGCGCGCGAACGCGGGCGTGGCCGAAGCCATCGCGCCACATCTCGCACCCGGCGCCATCGTTTCCGATGTCGGCTCAGTCAAGGGTGCGGTTGTCCGGGACGTCGCACCGCTGCTTCCCGCCAGCGTGCATTTCGTGCCGGCCCACCCGGTCGCGGGCACCGAGCATTCCGGCCCGGATGCCGGCTTCGCCGAGTTGTTTGTCAATCGCTGGTCGATCCTGACGCCGCCGCCGGAGACTTCTCCGGAAGTGGTCGCCCGCGTCCGCGCCTTCTGGGAGGCAATCGGCTCGAACGTCGAGGTGATGACGCCGGAGCATCACGATCTCGTCCTCGCCATCACCAGCCATGTGCCGCATCTCATCGCCTACAACATCGTCGGCACCGCGGCCGACATGGAAAAGGTCACGCAGGGCGAGGTCATCAAGTTTTCTGCCGGCGGCTTCCGCGATTTCACCCGCATCGCCGCCTCGGACCCGACGATGTGGCGCGACGTATTCCTGACCAACAAGGATGCGGTGCTCGAAATGCTCGGCCGCTTCAGTGAGGACCTGCTGGCGCTCCAGCGCATGATCCGCTGGGGCGACGGCGATGCGCTGCACGCGCTCTTCACCCGCACGCGGGCGATCCGGCGCGGCATCATTGCTTCGGGGCAGGAAACGGCAGCGCCGAATTTCGGCCGCCAGCCCGATCCGCTTCCGAAGCCTGACCCCGCAGGCGGCAATCAGTAGAGTGGCCTGAGTTCCGCCAGCGGGAATGGCCCGAAGCGCGCGATGCCGTTCTGGAACGTCAGCGCCACCGGCAGGCCCTGCTTGCCGGAAAGCGAACCGAGGAGCCCGCCGATATCGAGACCGTTGCGGCGGGTAAACCGGCTCGTCAGCGCTTCAAGCCCCTTGGCGCGGCCCTGAAGATTGCCGTCGAGGCGATGGGCGTCGTCGAGCCCCATCACGCCGGAAAGGTCGATATCCGCCTGTCCCTTGTTGGCCTTGAGCACCAGCACGCGGGCTTTGTGGCCTGTCTGCCGCCATTGTTCGAGAATGTCCTGAAACTTAGCGCGGGGATTCGGGATGAGGCCCGGCGCCGTGACCTGCAATTCGGCGCGGATCGGCTCCGGCGACCCCGTCAGCCGGTCGAGCGGCGCGAAGGTAAGATCGCCGATCCGGGCGACCAGATCCGTCCCGGCCACCTCGCCCGGCGAGCGGCGCATGTGCATCTCGATCGATTTCGCCAGCGCCTTGATGTCGTGCCGGTCGCCGACGCCCGCGCTGAGATTGGGTTCGGCGAACTCGACGGAAAGCTCGGTGATGCTTTCGAGCCCCGCCTTCAGGCTCGCCCGCGCGCTTTTCCAGTTGATCTCCATATCGCCGTTGACGCCATCCCGCGCCACGAACGGCGGCGCGAGCACCGCGATGAAATGGCCCGGTGAGAGCAGCCGCGCATTGAGCGACAGGCCCGCGAGCGATCCCTCGCGGCTCTGCCCATCCGGTCCGCGCAAGGTCAGCTGCGGCTTGTTGCAGGTAATCTCGATCCGGAACGGATAACCGCCGACATCCCTGTCGGGGCAGGACCATTCGCGGCCCCGCTCCTTCTCGCGGGCGATGAAGTTATCCGCGACCCGCTCCGCCATCCGCGCCGAGAAAAACCAGAACCCGCTCCAGCCAAGGCAGACGAGCCCGAAAAGAATATAGGGCAGGTAAAGCCCCCGCCGGCTCCGCTTCGCGGCCGATGCCGGCCCGGTTTGCGGATTTGCCACTTGCGGCGGCGGGTCAAAATCGCTCATTGATGGTTCCTGTCCCGTGTTCCGCCGAGTCCGGTGTCCTGTCAGGCCGGATGTTCGCAAGCCTTGTCCGATACCGTGCCGCCAAGCGCCCCGTCAATCGCACCCTTTCCGCCCGCCTCGCCGGACGACCTGTGGGTTTTCGCCTATGGTTCGCTGATGTGGCGGCCGGATTTCGACTATGTGGAGCGCGTTCCGGGCCTGCTCAAGGGCGTGCACCGCGCGCTGTGCGTCTATTCGACCCGTTATCGCGGCACGCCGGAAAAACCGGGCGTGGTGCTCGGGCTCGATCACGGCGGTTCGTGCCAGGGTATCGTCTTCCGGGTGGCGGCGGAACGTGTTGCGACGACCCGCGCCTATCTGACCGAGCGGGAAATGGTCAACCGCGTCTATCGCGAGGCGATGCGGCCGGTGCGGCTGGCGGATGGAAGGCAGGTCGAGGCGCTGGCCTATATCGTCGACCGCAGCCATCGCCAGTACGCGCGCGGGCTGGATCGTGCCCATCTCGTCGAACTCATCCGCAACGGCCACGGGCTCGGCGGCCCCTGCCGCGATTACGTGCTCAACACCCTCGCCTCGCTGCGCGAGATCGGCATCGACGACCACGCGCTCGCCTGGCTCGATCAGGCGCTGGCGGAAGGCTCCTCGCCACTGTAACCGGCCTCGGCGAGAAGACGGTTGGTGTGGCGTTCGATCATCTCCTGCATCCGCTCGAAGAAATCGTCGGGTTCGAGCCCAGCCGGGATCGGATCGAGAAACTCGACGAGGATCGGGCGCGGAAAGTGCAGGAACGTGTTGCGCGGCCAGGCGAGGCCCGAGGTCATCGCCACCGGCAGGCAGGGGACACCAAGCTGCTTGTAGAGCCGCGCGACGCCGTATTTGTAATTCGGCTCGGCGCCGACCTTGCGGCGCGTTCCTTCGGGGAAAATGATGATCTGACGCCCACGCGCGAGGCGGTCGCGGGCGTCCGCCTGCATCTTCGCCATCGCCTGCGCGCGCTGGCCGCGATCGATCGGGATCTGCTCCGCCTTGAGCAGGTGCCGGCCAAAAAGCGGGAGCCGTAGCAGCTCGCGCTTGAGGATATAGGTCGCCTTCGGGAAGAACAGCAGCAGCGCCATCGTCTCCCAGGCCGAATAGTGCTTGGCCGCGACCAGCAGCGCCCCCTGCGGAATACGCTCGACGCCCCGGAACTCCACCCGCGCGCCGGTGATGATCTCGTGCAGGAACAGGCTCGTCCGCGCCCAGGCCCGCGCGAACCACATCATCGCATCCGAACGGAATGGCCAGGCGAGCATCGCCGCCAGGAACCAGAACGTGCAGTTCACGTAGAAGGCGATGTGGAAGATGATGGAGCGCAGGACGATCAGGGCCAAGGTTCGATCCGATCCGAAAAAAGTGCGGGCCCTGCCGGCAGCGGGGTGTCGGAATTCCCTGCCCCAACCGCGCGTTGCGTTCAAGCGCAAACGGTCAGCGCGCGGGAAACCCCAGGGAGACGCGCAGCACAGCCGCCCAGTATTTGAAGAATTCGAGCACGATGATCCGCATCAGGGCCGGCTCCTGCCACCAGCGCTTGAGCTTGGAGGCCTCGGGGATCACCGGAAAGCCGATGATCTCGATGTTCGGCATCGCCGCGCGGAACTCGAGCATCGTCCGCGGCAGATGGTAGCTTGCCGTGACCAGAACCAGCGAACGGAAATTGTTCTTCACCGCCCAGGCCCGGCTCTCGACCGCGTTTCCATAGGTGTTGCGTGCCTGATAATCGAGATCGACGCAGCACTGGAACAATTCCTCGCGTCCCGGCCAGCGCCGACGCAGCTGCTCCGGTGTCGACTGGATGTTGACGCCCGAGATCAGCAGCCGCCGCCCCTTGCCGCGTTCCATCAGCGACAGCGCCTCGCTGATGCGGTCCGCCCCGCCGGTGACGACGACGATCCCGTCTGCCCCGGCCACGTCGTGCGGCTCGTACTTGTCGAGCGAGACGGCGAAGGAGAGGATACCGCCGACAACCGCCAGCATCGCCAGCCCGGCCAGCACGATCACCTTTCCGAACCTTGCCCCGCCGGCCATTTCAATCGACCCCGCTGAGGGTGCGGAACACCGTGATGCGCGAGACGATGGCGGTGACCGCCGACACCACGACCCCGATCACGAGAACGGAAACATAGCCGCCGCCGGGCAGGCTGAACCGGCCGAACAGGGCCTCGACCTGCTCGGCGCCGGGCGTCAGGGCGAAACGGGCGGACGATAGCGACATCAGGAGATAGAACAGCATCGCCAGAAACGCGCCGGCAAGCCCTCCCTTGAGGCCGAGGCGCAGGAAATGCCGCTGGAACTCGCGGGCGATGTAGGAATCCTCGGCTCCGACAAGATGCAGCACATCGATGATATGCGCGGTGCCCGCCATTGCGCCCCGCGTCGCGAAGGCGACCGCGAGCCCGGTCGCGGCCATCACGAGGACGAGGATGACGATGCCGATGACGACGAGGGCATCCGCCATCGCCCGGAGACGCCCGAGCCAGAGACGGTGATCATCGAGTCCCGCGTTCGGCACCCGCTCGGCGAGGTCCTTCTTCAGCGCCGTGAAATCCGGCACGCTGCCCGAAGCGAGTTTCATCACGATCAGCCGCGGCACCGGCAATTCACTGAGGTCGAGCCCCGATCCCAGCCAGGGTTCGAGCAGCTTCTCGCCCTCCTTGCGATCGAAGATGCGCACGGCCTCGACCCCGCGCGTCTGCCGCGCAAGCTCGGCCGCGACCCGGATATCCGCCTCGATATCGCGCCCCGGTAGCGGCCGGATCTGGATGGTGATCTCACGTGCGATGTCGCGCGACCAGTCCGAGGATGCGTCGGCGATGAGATGGACCGCGCCCGCCGTCAGCCCGGCCAGAAAGGTCATGATGACGATGACGAGCACCAGCGCGCGGCCGGCAATCGATTTTGCCGGAAGGATAGACGCAAGCCGCGAGGGCCCGAGAACCCATTCGACCGGCGAGATACCCCCTTTGCGCCGCATCAGCCGCCGGAGACGCTCGGCCGCGACGCGCCAGCCCGCCCGGTCCGGCGGTTCGGACGCCGGCGGCGAGGGATCGGGAAGCGGGGCGGATGTCTCACTCATAGATGTGCAGATGCCCCTCGGCGAGAACCATGCGCCGGGCATCGACGAGATCCATCAGCTGCAGATCGTGCGTCGCGAGGATCACGGCGGTGCCGGTATGGTTGAGTTCGATGAAGAGGCGCAGCAGCCGGCGCGCGAGGCTGGGATCGACGTTGCCGGTCGGCTCGTCCGCCAGCAGCAGTCGCGGCTGGACGATCAACGCACGGGCGATGGCGGCACGCTGCTTTTCGCCACCCGAAAGGATGACCGGCGGCACATGCATCCGGTCGCCGAGACCGACCCATTTGAGGAGTTCGATCACCTCGGCGCGATAGCTCGCCTCCTCCCGTCCCTGCACAATCAGCGGCAGCGCCACGTTCTCGTAGGTGGTGAGATGGTCGAGCAGGCGAAAGTCCTGGAAAACGATTCCCACCCGGCGCCGGAGATGGGCGAGTTCGGCCTTGGAGATCGAGCCGACCGATTGGCCGAACAGCGTCACACGGCCGCGCGTCGGCCGCAGGGTCTGGAGGATCAGCTTGAGAAGCGTCGTCTTGCCGGCGCCGGAAGGACCGGTGAGAAACTGGAACGAATGCGATTCAATGGAAAAATCGAGGCCCCGCAGGATCTCCGGCCCGATTCCGTAGCGCAGCCCGACATTCTCGAAGCGGACCAGTTGTTCCGGTCCCCCGGTGCTGTCGGCCAGCCCGGAGACATCGCTGTCAGGATGGGGCATTTCACGGATTTCCACCACGACTTTACCGGCCATTAACGCTCTTGGGCGAGGAATAGCAGGGGGCACCACATCCCGTGAACCCCTTTGCTGACGCACGAGCCGCAGAACCGCGAAATGGCGCTGATTCGTTGCCCTTCCTGTGACACTTTGCACGAACTTGAGGGCTCGTTCTTCGCCGCCGGACCGCGCAAGGTGCGCTGCGCCGCCTGCCGCGAGGTGTGGGAAGCGCAAAATCCCGAATCACCCGCCGCCCGGATACCGATAGCACCTGTTCGCGAAACCGCTCCGGACCTGCCGGAGCCGGACGGCGAGGACGCCGCTGCGCTCGATCAGGCCGCGATCGACGCCATGGATTTCTCGCCCGAGCCCCCGGCGATGCCCGCCGCCGCCGAGAGCAGGGACGGTGGAGAACCCGGACTCGACATCAGTCCGGAAGAACTCGAGGCTCTGTTCGCCAGCGAAGCCGCCGCCGAACCGGCCAAACCCGACGAATCAACCCAGCCCTCGCCGGCCCGGCCGTCGCTCGACGATATCCCCGTCTTCGACCCCGAATCGCTCGCGCGCGCGCAGGATGCGACCCTACCGCCTCCGCCGCCTGACGATCCCGACGAACGCCGCCGGATGCGCCGTGAACAGCGCCTCGCCGCGACGGAGGCCCACCACAAGCACGCCGTAAAGCCGGCTCGCCGCGCCCCGATCGCGGCGATGGCGATGGCGGCAGGCATCGGCACGTTGGCGACAATCGGTTTCCTCCATGACGAGGTTACCCGCCTGTTCCCGGCCAGCGCACCGCTTTTCTCGGCAATCGGTCTGGGCAAGACCTCGAACGGCCTCGACATCGCCGAGGTCCGCTCGAAGCTGATCGTCGAGAACGAGCGCGAAACGCTGGAAGTCAGCGGCACGATCGCCAATGTCGCGCCGGACACGCGGAAGGTCCCTGTCCTGCGCCTGTCGATCCGCTCGGCCACCGGCCAGGAAATCTATGTCTGGACCGCGACGGCGGACCGGCTCGAACTCGCGCCCGGCGAGAAAACCGAATTCCGTCGCCGCCTCGCGAGCCCGCCTGCGGGAGCGCATTCGGTTCTGGTGCGCTTCGTCGCCAGGGACGATATCGTCGCGGCCATGCACTGACCGGAATGCGCCGACGAGACCGGTGTCGGCGATGAAATTTCACCTCGGCGCTTGAGAATTTCGCAATCCTCGATGATATCGAAGGACGAGGCGAAGAGGACCGACCCTTGAACGATAGCGCCAACCCCAACCTGACCACGCTTTCCGGCCCGGACGGCCATGCGATCCGCGTCCTGTTCGATGCCGGCGCCATCGCCTCGCGCATCGAAGTCCTGGCGCAGGAGATCAAGGCCTCGCACCCCGAGGATCTGCTGGTGATCGCCATCCTCCGCGGCAGCTTCATTTTCGCGGCCGACCTCGTGCGTGCCCTGCATCGCGCCGGCCTCGCGCCGAGCGTCGAGTTCATGCAGCTCGCCAGCTATCATTCCGGCATGTCCTCCTCGGGGCAGGTCACGGTGGTCAAGGATATCGACAACAGTGTCGACGGGCGCGATGTGCTGCTGATCGACGATATTCTCGAATCCGGCCGCACGCTCGCCTTCGCGAAGGACCTGCTGATCGCGCGTGGCGCAAAGCGGGTCATGTCCGCCTTGCTGATCGAGAAGCCGGTCCAGCGCGCGGTGCAGTTCAAGGCCGAATTTGTCGGCTTCACAGCGCCGGACAAGTTCCTCGTCGGCTATGGCATGGACGTGGCGCACAAGTTCCGGCAATTGCCGTTCGTCGGCGTCGTCGAGCAGGAAGCCTGACAGGCGCGAGGAGGGCTCATGGTGCGCATCTTGTTGGTGGATGACGAACCGTCCGTGCGGGCCCCGCTCATGCGCGCCCTGCAGATCGACGGGCATGGCGTCACCGAAGCGGTGGATGGCGCCGATGCGCTCGAGCAGTTCTCCGCAGACCCCAGCGGGTTCGACCTGATGATCAGCGACATCCGCATGCCGATCATGGACGGAATCGCCCTCACCCTCGCCGTAGCGGCGGAAAAGCCGGGTTTCCCGATTGTGCTGATGACCGGCTATGCCGAGCAGCGCGAACGCGCCCGCGAACTCGACGGCCTCGTCGAGGACGTGCTGACGAAGCCGTTCTCGCTCGCCGATTTCCGGGCGGCGATCCGGGCCGTGCTCGAAAAGCGCAACCTCATCCCGGGTTCTTGAGCGCGATCGCCGCGTTGAGGGCGGCCGCAAACACCGTCCAGGCAAGATAGGGCGTCAGCGCATAGGCCGCCGGTCGATCGATCTTGCGGAATTCCCGCATCGTCAGGACGATGGCAACGATCAGGATGCCGATCACGACCAGGCCGCCATAGGGCGAGCGGCGCGAGAAGAACGCCCATGACCATGCGACATTGATCGCCATCTGGATCAGGAAGATCACGATCGCCGCCGTCTTCGGCCCCGCTTCCGGCCTTGCACGCAGGATGCGCCAGAACGACATCGCCATCAGCGCGTAGAGAAAGGTCCAGACCAGCGGAAACGCAACGTTCGGCGGCGTGAAGAACGGCTTCTGGAGCGTCGGATACCAGTTCAGCAGCGCCGGCGCCGTCAGCACCGAGCCGGTTGCGCTCACCAGCAGCGAGGGAATCATCGCCACCACCAGCAGCAGCAGCGAGCGCACCGAAAAGACCGGATAGAGATGAGGGTCGCGCATCGAGAATGAAGCCTTTCCTGTGACGGCGAGACCCGAGAACCCGCAATCAGGGCCGGGTGGCAAGATAGACGCCGAAGGCAGTGATACCCATGCAGGCGATCTGCAGCGGCGTCAACGTCTCGCCGAACATCAGCCAGGCCTGCACCGCAGCTGTCGGCGGGATGAGGTAGATCAGCGCCGCGACCTTGGAAACCGCACCGCGCCGGATCATCATCAGCATCAGCCCGATCGCGCCGATCGACAGCACGACGACCGACCAGGCCAGCGCCAGCCAGGTCTCGGCGGTGATCTCGAACCGCATCGGTTCAAGCAGAATGGCTAGCGGAAGGGTCGTGAGGGTCGCGCCGACATATTGCAGAGCCGTGACCGTGCGCAGGTCCCCCGAGGCGACGAAGCGCTTCTGGTAGAACGTGCCGAGCGTCACGCCGACCATCGCCAGGATATTGACCGCGATGACGAGGCCGAGGCCCTTGATCTCCCCACCACCGACGGCGCCGAGCTTCGGTGCGATGACGCCGAGCACGCCGACGAATCCGACGACGATGCCGGCGAGGTGGACGAGGCGAAGCCGCTCGCTCCCGAGCCTTGCTGCCAGCGCCGCCGTCATCAGCGGCTGCACCGCCGCGATCAGCGCCGAGATGCCGGCCGGAAGGCCCTGCGCGATCGCCCACCAGATCCCGCCGAGATAGATCGTATGCAGCAGCACGCCGCTGATCATCGCGTGGACGGCCGCGCGCCGCGTCTTCGGCCACGGGGCCCGCATCGCCAGGGCGACCGCCGCCACGACAAGGAAGGCCGTGGCGAAACGCACCGCAAGAAAGGTCAGCGGATCGGCGTGGGGCGCAACGTATTTGGCGACGATCCAGCCCGTGGACCAGATCAGCACGAACAGCGCAGGCGCAACGGAGACGAGAAACATCGGCTTGACCAGAATTCCGGCCAGGCCGGGAAAGAAAAGGGGCGAAGCCCAAGCTTCGCCCCTTCATCTAGGCCGATTCAGCCCCGAGTCCAATGCAGCCGGTGGATTTTCCCGCCACGGGCTGTCAGTTGAGCTTCGCGCCTTTCGGCCGTTTCTCGGCGCTGGTCGCATGGCCATCGCCGATGATCAGCCCGAACTCGCCAGCCGTGACCTTGACGGTCTCGCCATCCTTGATCTCGCCCGCGAGCAGCAGCCGCGCCAGCGGGTCCTGCAGGTTCTTCTGGATGACGCGCTTGAGGGGCCGCGCACCATAGGCGGGGTCGTAGCCCTTGTCGGCGAGCCAGTCGCGCGCCGCATCGTCGAGCGCGATTTCGATCTTGCGATCCTCCAGCAGCTTGCGCAGGCGCTTGAGCTGGATATCGACGATCGCCCCCATGTCCGCGCGCTTGAGGCGCTGGAACAGCACGATCTCGTCGATGCGGTTGATGAATTCGGGCCGGAAATGGCCCTTCACCATCGCCATCACATTGTCGCGCGCCACATCCACACCCTCGTTTTCGCCGAGCGCGACGAGGAATTCCGCGCCGAGGTTCGAGGTCATGATGATGAGCGTGTTGCGGAAATCGACCGTGCGGCCCTGCCCGTCGGTCAGGCGACCGTCGTCGAGCACCTGAAGGAGCACGTTGAACACGTCCGTATGCGCCTTCTCGATCTCGTCGAACAGCACGACCTGATAGGGCCGGCGCCGCACGGCTTCAGTCAGCACGCCGCCCTCCTCGTAGCCGACATAGCCCGGAGGCGCGCCGATCAGCCGGGCGACCGAGTGCTTCTCCATGAACTCGCTCATGTCGATGCGCACCAGCGCGGTATCGTCGTCGAACAGGAACGCCGCGAGCGCCTTGGTCAGCTCGGTCTTGCCGACGCCGGTGGGCCCCAGGAACATGAACGAACCGATCGGCCGGTTCGGATCCTGCAGGCCGGCGCGCGCGCGGCGCACCGCTGTCGAGACCGCCTCGACCGCCTCCTGCTGGCCGACGACCCGCTTGGCAAGCTCCTCCTCCATGCGCAGCAGCTTGTCGCGCTCGCCTTCGAGCATCTTGTCAACCGGGATGCCGGTCCAGCGCGAGACGACCTGCGCGATATGGTCCGGCGTCACGGCCTCGGAGACGACGCCGCCGTCGGCCTTGCCTTTCTCGCTGGCCTCGACCTCGACGAGCTTCTTCTCCAGCGCCGGGATGATGCCGTAGGCAAGCTCGCCCGCGCGCTGGAATTCACCCGCGCGCTGCGCCTGTTCAAGCTGGGTGCGGGCCTGCTCCAGTTCGCCCTTGAGGCGCTGGGCCTCGCCGAGCTTGTCCTTCTCAGCCTTCCAGGCATTGGTCAGCGTGAGCGACTGCTCTTCGAGCCCGGCCAGTTCCGCCTCGAGCTTGACGAGCCGGTCTTTCGAGGCGGCGTCGGTCTCGCGCTTCAGGGCTTCCTGCTCGATGCGCAGGCGGATGATCTCGCGGTCGATACTGTCGAGTTCCTCGGGCTTCGAATCGACCTGCATCCGAAGCCGGGCGGCGGATTCATCGACGAGGTCGATCGCCTTGTCCGGCAGAAACCGGTCGGTGATGTAGCGGTTGGAGAGCGTCGCGGCGGCGACGAGCGCCGAATCGGTGATCCGCACGCCATGATGCAGCTCGTATTTCTCCTTGAGCCCGCGCAGGATGGAAATGGCATCCTCGACCGTCGGCTCCGAGACGAACACCGGCTGGAAGCGCCGGGCGAGCGCCGCATCCTTCTCGACGTGCTTGCGATATTCGTCGAGCGTGGTCGCGCCGACGCAATGCAGCTCGCCGCGCGCGAGCGCCGGCTTCAGAAGGTTCGAGGCATCCATCGCGCCATCGGCCTTGCCGGCACCGACCAGCGTATGCATCTCGTCGATGAAGAGGACCACGCCGCCCTCGGCCGCCTGCACTTCCTGCAGCACGCCCTTCAGGCGCTCCTCGAATTCGCCGCGATACTTCGCGCCGGCGATCAGCGCGCCCATGTCGAGCGCCATCAGCGCCTTGTCCTTGAGGCTCTCGGGCACGTCTCCGTTGACGATGCGCAGCGCGAGGCCCTCAACGATCGCGGTCTTGCCGACGCCCGGTTCGCCGATCAGCACCGGATTGTTCTTGGTGCGGCGCGAGAGCACCTGGATGGTGCGGCGGATTTCCTCGTCGCGGCCGATGACGGGGTCGAGCTTGCCCTCGCGCGCCGCTGCCGTGAGGTCGCGGGCGAATTTCTTGAGGCTGTCGTAGGCGTTCTCGGCCGTCGCGGTATCGGCCGTGCGTCCCTTGCGGATCGCCTCGATCGCTGCGTTGAGGTTCTGCGCGCTGACACCCGCCGCCGCGAGCGCCTTGCCGGCCGGGTTGTCCTTCTCGATCGCCAGCGCGAGCAGCAGGCGCTCAACGGTGACGAAAGAATCTTTCGCCTTCTCGGCGGCCTTTTCCGCGGTCTCGAAGACGCGCGCGAGCTGCGGCGTGAGGTAGAGCCCGGAAGCTCCCTCGACCTTCGGCAGCTTCGTCAACGCGAGATCGACCGCCTGTCGAACTTCGGCGGCCCGGCCGCCGGCCCGCTCGATCAGCCCTGCCGCCGATCCCTGCTCGTCGTCGAGCAGCGCCTTGAGGAGGTGCTCAGGCGAAAACTGCTGATGCCCTTCACGCAGGGCGATGGTCTGCGCGGCCTGGATGAACCCGCGCGCGCGTTCGGTGTACTTCTCGGTATTCATGCTCTTCCCTTCCTTGAGGCGAAGTGGCAGAGGGGGCGAACCTCTCTTGTCGGCGTCCCGCCCGGCGGCGACGCGTTACGGCCAATGTAGGTGCGCGCCCCGCACGGCAAAAGGGGCAAGGGCTCAAATTTGATCCCGCGCAAGAACAGCTGGAAAGGTCCGTCATGCCCGAGTTCACCGCACCCGAGGTCGCCGCGCTTTACCGCCACCCGGTGAAAGGCCTCTCGCCGGAAGCGATCACGGAAGCCCGGCTCGAAGCCGGCGGACACTTCCCGTGCGATCGACTTTTCGCTCTGGAGAACGGCCCGTCCGGGTTCGACCCGGCTGCGCCCGAGCATCTGCCGAAGATGAAATTCCTGATGCTGATGCGCAACGAACGCCTTGCCCGGCTCGGCACAGGTTACGACGAGACCTCCGGCACGCTGACCATCCGGCAGGGCGGCGATGTCGTCGCCAGCGGTGAACTCGCCACGGCCGCCGGACGCAGCGCCATCGAGCGCTTTTTCGAGACTTTCATGGGCGATGAGTTGCGCGGTCCCGTTCGACTGCTGGCGGCGCCCGGCGGTCATCGATTCATGGATTCGAAATCGGGGTACGTCTCGATTCTCAACACCGCGACGCTTGATGCCATTGCCGGGGAACTCGGGCGCGAGCAGCTCGACCCGCGCCGTTTCCGCGGCAATATCCTGCTCCGCGGGCTGGAGGCTTTCGCGGAGAACAATCTCGTCGGCCGGATTGTCCGGCTGGGCGAAGCGGAACTGGAGATCATCAAGCGCATCGACCGCTGCGCCGCCACCGACGTCGCGCCGGAGGCGGGGCTTCGCGATACGCGCATGGTGGCGACGCTCGAACGCGCCTACGGCCACCACGATTGCGGAATCTATGCCCGCATCACCCGGTCCGGCACGATCCGGACCGGCGACAGGCTCGAATTCTGAGCCTTAGTCTTGCTCGGCTGCCATCGGCGCCTCGCCACCTTCCTCGCCGCGCGGACGGCGGCGACGACGGGTGCGGAACGGCGAACGGGCCGCCTCATGCTCCTCCATCCCCGGCACGGGCGGGGCTTCTCCGCCCTCGGATGCGGCCGGAACCTCGATCGGGATCGCGCGCGCGGTCGGCGCGGTCAGGAAGGCCGGGAGAACAGGCTGCTCGGCGCCCTCGAGATCGGGCTGCGGCCGGCGCGGGCGGTTCGGATCGAAACGCTCGCGGTTGCGGTCCCGGTCGCCGCCCTGGCGGAAACGGTCCTGATTGCGGTTGCGGTCGCGGTTGTGGCGATCGTTGCGGTGCTGCTGGCGATCGGCGTGCACACGCTCGCCACTGGCGCGCTCCGGCCCGCCATCCTCGCCTTCGGCCGTCTCGCCGCCTTCGCCCGACTCGGCGCGCTCCGACTGCGGCTGGTGGCCGCCCGGCTGCTGCGTCTGCACCGAACGGAACGTGAAGCGGTCGTTCGCGGTGTCGAAATCGTCGTCATCCTCGTCGCGATCTTCGGTCGTGCCGTTCGCGAGCGCCTGCTGAGCCTGATGGGCAGCGGCGATGATGCGATAATAATGCTCGGCGTGCTGGAGATAGCTTTCCGCCATGACCGGATCACCGGAGACATGGGCGTCGCGCGCGAGCTGGGTGTATTTCTCGGCGATGTGCTGCGCCGTGCCGCGAACCTTCACATCGGGTCCGTTGGACTCGTAGCTCCGCGTCAAGGGATTGGGGCCGCGCCGATTGCGCCCGCGCATACGCTTGTTCTGTCCTGGTCTCATAGGTTTCCCAGTTGCCAAAAAACCGGTTGTCCGGTGCCTTCCGGCCACGACGGGCTCATCCCGCCTGCCTACCGCATCCTGCTCTTTTTTCCGTGCCGGATGCCGGAATTGCGCTCCCGCCTCAAGGCCTCCGAAAATGTTCGGGCCTGAATGTCGGAAAGAACGGTGTGCTCAATTCATTCCGTCCCCCGAGACCGGAATCGCTTCGCGCGCATCACCTTGCGCGCTTCCATACCTTGCGCGCGAGCCCGACGCAAGCGCCGCGTGCGGATCCGCCCCGTTCAGCGCCGGAATGCACAGACAACGCGCTCGATGCCAGAGAGATCCCGCCGGATTGGCCCCGGCACCAAACCGGACGCGACGAACAGCGCCGCGACATCCTCTGCCTGCCCCACCCCGACCTC
>JAVTWI010000074.1:0-2904 GCA_032229845.1 Rhabdaerophilum sp. | reverse complement strand
GAGCACCTGCGCCTCGACCGACTTGTCGAGCGCGGAAACCGCTTCGTCGAGGATGACGAGCCGGGGATTGAGCGCGAGCGCGCGGGCGATGTTGACGCGCTGGCGCTGCCCGCCGGAAAGTTCGTGCGGATAGCGCCCGGCGAAGCGGGCCGGCTCCAGCCCGACCTTGCCGAGCAGTTCGCGGGCCCGGGCGATGGCGTCGTCGCGGGAAAGGCCGTGAACCTGCGGGCCGAACGCAACGGAAGCCTCGATCGTCATGCGCGGGTTGAGCGAGGCGTAGCTGTCCTGAAACACCATCTGCGCCTGCCGACGGTAGGCCTTGAGCGGCAGGGCCTGCCCGTCGACCAGCTCGCCGTCGAACAGCAATTCGCCTGAATCGTGCTCGATAAGGTGCATGACCAGCCGGGCCGTCGTCGACTTTCCGCAGCCGGATTCGCCGACGATGCCCAGCGTTTCGCCTTTCCTAACCTCGAAATCGATGCCGTCGACCGCACGGACCACGGTTCCGCGCGCGATCGGGAAGTGTTTGGTCAGCCCGGAAACGGCGAGCAGCGGGGTTGCCGCGCCGCCGCGATCGTCGCCTTTCGCCAGTATGGCTGCCTCCGGGGCCTGATCGGTTGCTCGGGTGTCCATGTCAGTTCTTGACCTCCATGGCCGAGCGCAACCCGTCGGAGAGCAGGTTGAACGCGATCGAGGTGATGAAGATCGCCGCCCCCGGCAGCACCGCGACCCAGGGCTGGATGTAGATCGCGGTGCGCAGCGTGTTGAGCATCAACCCCCATTCCGGCGTCGGCGGCTTCGCGCCAAGCCCCAGGAAGGAAAGACCCGAGGCCAGGATCATCGCCACCGAGATCAGGCTCGTCGCATAGACGAACACGGGGCCGATCACGTTGCCGAGCACCTGCGCGCGGATGATCAGGAAGGGACCGGCGCCGCTGGCGCGGGCGGCATCGACGTAATCCATGGTCCGCACCTGCGTCGTCACGCTTTCAGCGATCCGGGCGATCGGCGGGATGAAGACGATGGTGAGCGACAGGATGGAATTCGCGATGCCCGCGCCGAGCGCACCCGAAAGGGCGATCGCCAGCAGCACGGAGGGAAAGGCGTAGAAGACGTCGACCGTCCGCATCACCAACGTGTTGTAGCGGCCGCCGAAAAACCCGGCGGAAATCCCGATGATCGATCCGAGGACGAAGGCGACGAACACTGGAACCACGCCCATGAACAGCGACAGGCGCGCGCCGAAAATGAGCCGCGAGAGCATGTCGCGCCCGAGTTCATCGGCGCCAAGCAGGTAGCCCGGCGAGCCGATCGGGCGCAGCCGTCGCAGCATCGACGTCTTGGTCGGGTCCGCCGGCGCGACAAAATCGGCGAAGATCGCCGCCAGAACGATCAGCAGGATGACCACACCGGCGGCAATCGCGACCTTCTCCCGGCCGAGACGGCGCAGGACGCCGGCCCAGTAGCCCGGCGAAGCGACAACCGGTGACGGCGCCGTCGCCGCCAGCGGGGAAGCAGCGTCCGTCATTGCCGCCTCACGCGCGGATCAAGCAGGCCCTGGACGATATCGACCAGCACATTGAGCCCGACGAAGAACATCGACAGAACGAGGATCGTTCCCTGAAGAAGCGGCAGGTCGCGCTGGAAAATCGCGTTGCCGAGCAGAAAACCCGTCCCCGGCCAGGAAAATACCGTCTCGATGAGGATCGAGCCGCCGAGAAGATAGCCCAGTTGCAGCCCCATCACCGCCAGCGAGGTCGGGGCAGCGTTCTTGATGACGTGGCGAAGCACGCCGGGATCGAGCATGCCCTTGGCCCGCAGCGCCGTGACGAAATCCTGCGCCATGATATCCGCAACCAGCGCCCGGACCGTGCGCGCGATGATCCCCATCGGCACCACCGACATCGTGATCGCGGGCAGCAGCATGTAGCGGATATGCTCCCAGTTCCATTTCCATGCGCCGGACCCGTCCGGCCCCGCGCCGCCAGCCGGCAGCCAGCCGAGTTGCACGGAAAACAGGATCACCAGAACCATCCCGAGCCAGTAATGCGGGACCGATACACCCAGCATCGCGATCAGCGACGCGCCCCGATCGAGCCACGACCCTTTGAAATAGCCGGCGACGAAACCGAACAGGCTGCCCAACGCGAACCCGATCACCATCGCCAGCAGCGCCACAACGAGGGTATTGCCGACCGCCTTGCCGACCTCCGCCGCCACCGGGCGACCGGTCGCGATGGAGACGCCGAGATCACCCTGAAGCGCCTGCCAGAGCCACAGCACGAACTGCACCGGCAACGGCTTGTCGAACCCGTAGATCCGCCGCATCTCCTCCTGCTGTGCCGCCGAGGCGTCGGGCGGGAGCACGGATGTCAGCGGATCGCCCGGCGCGATATGCACGAGCAGGAAGCAGAAGAAGCTGACCCCGAGCGCAACGGGCGCGACATAGGCCAGCCTCCGGAGAAAATAGCGAAGCATGAGGGGCGCGCCCCGCCTTACTTCGCCATCGTGATCGGCGAGAAGTCCTGGAACCAGTTCTGCGCCTGCACGAAACCCTTGACCTTCGGGCTCATCGCCCGCGGGTTCACGTCATGCGTCACGAACAGGAACAGCGCTTCGTCGACGTATTTCTCGTGTACCTTCTGCATGATCTTGGTCTGCTCGACCGGATCGAAGGTGTTGCGGATGTCCGCGAAGAGCTTGTCCATCTCGGGATCGCAGTAATAGCCCCAGTTCGTGCCGGCGGGCGGCGAGAGATTGCACTGGAGGTGCCGGATGAGACCGGTGAACGGGTCCTGGATGAAATAAGTGAAGTTGATCGCCGTCGTGCCGCGCGCCGTCTCATGCTTCGCGCCGGCACGCCAGATGTTGATCATCGTGTTCCATTCGACGACCTCGAACTCG
>JAVTWI010000073.1:0-2905 GCA_032229845.1 Rhabdaerophilum sp. | reverse complement strand
CCGGCATCAAGGCGACCGATATCCCGGTCGTTGCCTTCTCGGTCGGCGAGGAAGAGCTGGCCGGTGTCGACACCAAGAACCTTGTCGGCCATCTGGCGGCCTGGAACTACTTCCAGTCGGTGAAGAACCCGACCAACGAGGCTTTCATCAAGCAGTGGCAGACCTTCACCAAGAACCCGAAGCGCGTGACCAACGATCCGATGGAAGCGCATGTCATCGGCTTCAACATGTGGGTGAAGGCGGTCGAGAAGGCCAAGACGACCGATCCGGACAAGGTGATCGACGCCATCGTCGGCATCGAGGTCCCGAACCTCACCGGCGGCATCTCGAAGATGCTTCCGAACCACCACATCACCAAGCCGGTGCTGATCGGCGAGATTCGCGCCGACGGCCAGTTTGACGTGGTCTGGCAGACCAAGGATCTCGTCCCGGGCGACGCCTGGACCGATTATCTCGAAGGCTCGAAGGATCTCGAGGCCGACTGGGTCAACCTCAAGTGCGGCAACTACAACACCAAGCTGAAGAAGTGCGGCTGATCGAGCCTCGCCGGCGGCCCGGCGCAAGCCGTGCCGCCTGAAGAGAACGCGGGTCCGGCCGGAAGTCTTGTTCCGGCCGGTCCGTCGGGCGCCGGCAACGTTCGGGGCCGTCATCCAGAACGTGAGATCGTCATGCCCGCCTTCCGGTTTCCGTCCGGCCAGGGACTACTGGCTGTCGTCGCCCGCCTCGTGCTGGTCCTGTCGCTGCTGGTGCCGTTCGGCCTCGCCGCAAAGGCCGGTCCGCTCGACGATGCGGCCGCCCTTTTCGCCGCTGACAGCTTCTCCGATACCGCCAAGGCGATCGACCTCGTCGCCGGCTCCGATGCCGCCCATGCCGACGCCATCCTCGAAGCGCTGGCGGACCGCCGCCTGTTCGTGAGCGCGGACAAGAAGCTCGTCTACAAGGACAAGGCCGGGGCGGCAGTCGATGCGCTCACCGGCAAGAAACTCGAAGCCGAACCGGCCGGGCTGGCTTCCGTTCGCATCAACAATCGCCTGCGCTCCGCGATCAGCAACGCGGTCGGGCAGATGACCCTGCAATCGCCCGATCCTGCCAAGCGCCGCGCTGCCGCGCTGGCGGTCTACAAATCGCGCGACGCCGCCAGCGAGGACGGCTTGCGGAAAGCCTCCCGCGCCGAAAAGGATGCCGGCATCAAAAGCGTCCAGCAGCTCGCGCTCGCAGCGATCATGGCGACGGCGCCCGGCAAGCCGGATATCGACCGTCTGACGGCCATCGAAGTGCTGAAGGATCAGGGCGACCGCGAAGCGCTGACGCCGCTGAGCCTCGTGCCGGCCGATGCCGGGCAGGGGGTCAGGGATGCCGCCCGGGCGGCTGTGGCCGAAATCAACAACCGCCTCGCGCTGTGGTCCGGCGCGCAGAACGCCTGGTATGGCGTCAGCCTCGGTTCGGTGCTGCTGCTGGCCGCCATCGGTCTTGCCATCACCTTCGGCGTGATGGGCATCATCAACATGGCGCATGGCGAGATGGTGATGATCGGCGCCTATGTCACCTTCGTCATCCAGGAGGTGATCCGCCAGCATGTGCCCGGCCTGTTCGACTACTCGCTGGCGATCGCGATCCCGGCGTCCTTCATCGTCGCGGGCGTGATCGGCATCGCCATCGAACGGCTTGTGATCCGCCATCTCTACGGCCGCCCGCTGGAGACGTTGCTGGCAACATGGGGTATCTCGCTGATCCTCCAGCAGGCCGTCCGCACGATCTTCGGGCCGACGAACCGCGAGGTCGGCGCGCCGTCCTTCATGTCCGGCTCGTTCAGGCTGGGCCTTCTCGACATCACCTACGGCCGCGTCTGGATCGTCGTCTTTGCGCTGCTGGTGTTCCTCGCGGTGCTGGCGCTGCTGCGCTTCACGCCGATGGGCCTGCAGATGCGCGCCGTGACGCAGAACCGCCGCATGGCGGCCTCGATGGGTATCCGCACCGCCAGGATCGACGCGCTGACCTTCGGCCTCGGCTCGGGGATCGCCGGTCTCGCCGGGGTGGCGCTTTCGCAGATCGACAACGTGAGTCCCAATCTCGGCCAGAGCTACATCATCGACAGCTTCATGGTCGTGGTGTTCGGCGGCGTCGGCAACCTGTGGGGCACGCTCGTGGCCGCGCTCTCGCTCGGCATCGCCAACAAGTTCCTCGAACCCTTCGCCGGCGCTGTGCTGGGCAAGATCGCGCTGCTCGTCTTCATCATTCTCTTCATCCAGAAGCGTCCGCGGGGCCTGTTTGCCCTCAAGGGCCGCGCGATCGAGCAGTGAGGCGGGGACGATGCTGACCAACCGTTTCCTCTCGATGCTCGACGCCCGCGGCCGGATCTTTCTCGGGGTGATCCTCGCGGCCATCGTGCTGGTGCCGATCCTCAACCTCGTGGTGCCGGCAGGCTCGGCGCTCCATGTCCCGACCTGGCTCGTGAGCCTGTTGGGCAAATACCTTTGCTACGCGATCCTCGCGCTCGCGCTCGATCTCGTCTGGGGCTACGCCGGCATTCTCAGCCTCGGGCACGGCGCGTTCTTCGCGCTCGGCGGCTATGCGATGGGCATGTACCTCATGCGCCAGATCGGCGCGCGCGGCGTCTACGCCAATCCGATCCTTCCGGATTTCATGGTGTTCCTGAACTGGAAGGAACTGCCGTGGTTCTGGTACGGGTTCGACATGTTCCCCTTCGCGCTTCTGATGGTTCTGCTCGCGCCGGGGCTGCTCGCGTTCGTGTTCGGCTGGTTCGCCTTCCGCTCCCGCGTTACCGGCGTCTATCTCTCGATCATCACGCAGGCGCTGACCTACGCGCTGCTGCTCGCCTTCTTCCGCAATGACATGGGCTTCGGCGGCAACAACGGCCTCACGGATTTCAAGGATATCCTCGGCT
>JAVTWI010000072.1:0-2911 GCA_032229845.1 Rhabdaerophilum sp. | reverse complement strand
GCGAACGGCCAGCCGATCATCGTGCCGTCGCAGGATATCGTTCTCGGCCTCTACTATCTCTCGATCATGGCGAACGGGGAGCCGGGCGAGGGCAAGGCGTTCTCGAACCTCGCCGAGATCGAGCATGCGCTCGCGGCCAAGGCGATCACCTATCACTCGAAGATCAAGTTCCGCTGGGAAGGCGTCGGCCACGACGGCAAGCCCTACAAGAAGATCTACGAGACCTCCGCCGGCCGTGTCGTGCTCTCGCAGCACCTGCCGAAGCATCCGCTCGTGACCTTCGACGTCGTGAACAAGCTCATGACCAAGAAGGACATCTCGGGCATGATCGACGCCGTCTACCGCTCCTGCGGTCAGAAGGAAGCGGTCATCTTCTGTGACCGCATCATGGCGACGGGCTTCTATCACGCTTACAAGGCGGGCATTTCGTTCGGCAAGGACGACATGCAGATCCCGGAGAACAAGTGGAAGATCGTCGACGAGACGCGCGTGCTCACCAAGGACTACGAGCAGCAGTATCAGGACGGCCTCATCACCCAGGGCGAGAAATACAACAAGGTCGTCGATGCCTGGGCCAAGTGCTCGGACAAGCTCGCCAACGAGATGATGGCGCGCATCTCCTCGGTGCAGAAGGACGACGCCGGCCGCGACAAGCAGGTGAACTCCATCTACATGATGAGCCACTCCGGTGCGCGCGGTTCGCCCACGCAGATGAAGCAGCTCGCGGCGATGCGCGGCCTCATGGCCAAGCCGTCGGGCGAGATCATCGAGACGCCGATCATCTCGAACTTCAAGGAAGGCCTGACCGTTCTCGAGTACTTCAACTCGACCCACGGTGCGCGTAAGGGCCTCGCCGACACCGCGCTCAAGACCGCGAACTCGGGTTACCTGACCCGCCGTCTCGTGGACGTCGCGCAGGATTCGATCATCTCGGAAGTCGATTGCGGCTCGGAGAACGGCATCCAGATGCGGGCGATCATCGACGCGGGCAACGTCGTCGCCTCGCTTGGCGTGCGCATCCTCGGCCGTACCACGGCGGAAGACGTGCTCGACCCGGTCACCGGCGAGGTCATCACCCCGCGCGGGCGTCTGCTCGATGAAAAGGACGTCGCCGCCATTCAGGCCGCCGGCGTCCAGGGGGTCAAGATCCGCTCGGTGCTGACCTGCGAGACCAAGCGCGGCGTCTGCGGGACCTGCTACGGGCGCGATCTCGCGCGCGGCACGCCGGTCAACATGGGCGAAGCGGTCGGCGTCATCGCGGCCCAGTCGATCGGCGAGCCGGGCACGCAGCTCACGATGCGTACGTTCCACATCGGTGGCGCGGCGCAGTTCAACGAGCAGTCGTCGCTGGACAGCAACTTCGAGGGCAAGGTCGAGATCCGCAACCGCTCGGTCGCGCGGAACTCGGAAGGCGACCTCATCGCGATGGGCCGCAACCTCGTGGTGGCGATCGTCGGGCCGGACGGCAAGGATCGCGTGACGCACCGCATCCAGTACGGCGCGAAGCTCAAGGTCGACGACGGCGACACGATCAAGCGCGGCCAGCGCATCGTGGAATGGGACCCCTATACCCGCCCGATCCTGGCGGACGTGGACGGTTCGATCCGCTTCGACGATCTCGTCGAGGGCGCGTCGATGTCGGAATCGGTCGACGAGTCGACCGGTATCGCCAAGCGCGTCGTCACCGACTGGCGCGGCTCCGCGCGCACCTCGGACCTCAAGCCCTCGCTGGCGATCACCGGCGCGGACGGCAAGATCCTCAAGCTGCAGCGCGGCGGCGAGGCGAAGTACCTGCTCCCGGTCGACGCGATCATCGCGACCGACCCGCAGGCCAAGGTCAAGGCGGGCGACGTTATTGCCCGTATCCCGACCGAGAGCGCGAAGACCCGCGACATCACCGGCGGTTTGCCGCGCGTCGCGGAACTCTTCGAGGCGCGTCGTCCGAAGGAAGCGGCGATCATCGCCGAGACCTCGGGCACGATCCAGTTCGGCCGCGACTACAAGAACAAGCGCCGCCTGACGATCGTGCCGGACGAGGAGGGGCTGGAGCCGATCGAGTACCTGATCCCGAAGGGCAAGCACATCCACCTTCAGGAAGGCGACCGCATCGAGAAGGGCGAGTTCATTCTCGAAGGCCCGCCGGCGCCGCACGACATCCTCGCCGTCAAGGGTGTCGAGGAACTGGCGGCGTTCCTCGTCAACGAGATCCAGGAAGTCTATCGTCTGCAGGGCGTGAACATCAACGACAAGCACATCGAGGTGATCGTTCGCCAGATGCTGCAGAAGATCGAGATCACTGATGCCGGCGAAAGCGATCTCCTGGCGCAGGAGCAGATCGACAAGGTCGATTTCGACGAGATCAACGCGCAGCTCGCCGAGCAGGGCAAGAAGCCCGCTCTCGGGGTGCCGGTTCTCCTCGGCATCACCAAGGCCTCGCTCCAGACCCGTTCGTTCATCTCGGCGGCGTCGTTCCAGGAGACCACCCGCGTCCTCACCGAGGCGGCGGTCAACGGCAAGATCGACACGCTCGAAGGGCTCAAGGAGAACGTCATCGTCGGCCGCCTGATCCCGGCGGGTACCGGCGCGATGATGAGCCGCATCCGCGAGGTTGCCATGCGGCGCGACGATCTCATCGTCGCCCAGCAGGAGACCGACGCGCGCGATGCCGCCAACGAGGTCGCGAGCCTGCCGGCGGCGGAATAACCGCTGTCGCATGACGGAATTGACAAGGGCGGGGCTTCGGCTCCGCCCTTTTCGTCTGATTGGGGCAGGACGCCCGGCTTTCGGCCTTGTCCTGCCCGTTTCGGCGCAGGCATGAGCAGGCGGTGCGATGCTCTTGCCGATTTTTGGGGAATTTACGGTTGACATTCGGCAAAGGCCGAGTCAGAAGCACCCCACTCGAGATCGGAAG
>JAVTWI010000071.1:0-2918 GCA_032229845.1 Rhabdaerophilum sp. | reverse complement strand
GGGCCGAATGGTGCGGCAGCGCACGGAGAGCTGTCGTATCGAGGCTAGACTGAGGGGGTCCATGCTGAGAAGGTGATGACCATGCGACCCGCTGTTACCGCTTTGGGAATGCTCCGCCGGAGAAACGGCCGGCCCCTGTGGTCCGGCGCGCTGGTGCTGATCGCCGGTGTCGCCGGCTCGCCCGTGTTCGCCGCCGAAACGATCGGCAAGGCCGAGAAGATCGAGAAATCCGTTTCCGGCGAGGTCGATGGCGCCAAGCGCGATCTCAAGGTGCCGGACGAGGTGCATCGCGACGAGATGATCCGCACCGGCAACGAGGCGCAGGGCCATTTCCGCTTTTCGGATGAGACCGATCTCAAGCTTGGCCCCAAGGCTTCGCTCAAGCTCGATGCCTTCGTCTTCTCGGGCAAGAAGGACGCCGCCATGGAACTGGTGTCCGGCTCGATGCGCTTCGTTTCCGGCAAGGGGCCAAAGGGGTCCTACCTGATCCGCACGCCGGTCGCGACCATCGGCCTGCGCGGCACCACGGTCGAGGTCACGGTCCGCGACGGCCGCACCTATGTTTCGCTGCACGAGGGGCAGGTGCAGGTCTGCACACGCTCCGGACGCTGCATGGACCTCAACAATGCCTGCACCTATCTGTCGGTGGACCGGCGCGGCGTCACCACGCCTCAGCCGCTCTCGAATCGCGTTCCGACTTATTCCGGTTCCTGTAAGGGCGATTTCTGCGTCGTCGATTCCTGCACGCCGCAGCTCTCCGGCGCGCCTGGCCCCAATCCGCCGGCGGCGGCGCCGCGCACCAGGCCGCCGAAGGCTACTCCTCCCAGGTCACGCCCGCCGCGCAAGGCCACGCGCCCGCCGCGCGGTGCGGGACGTTATGTCGAGGAGGAGATCATTCTCGACGAGCCCGAATACGTGCGTCCGCGCCGGCCGCGCTATCCGGTCGATGTCGTGCCGGTCTTCCCGATCGACCCCGGTTTCATCCGGCCCGGCCGTCCGCCGCGCGGTGACTACCCGACGCGCCCGCCGCGTGGCGATCGTGGCGGCGGTATCAAGACCTATCCGTCCGACGGCGGGCCCGGCATCACCCCGCGTTTCGATCGCGGGCCACGCCGGACCATCAATCCCGGCTTCAACCGGGGTGGTTTCGGGCGGGGCGGCGGCTTCGATATCCGCTGATCAGCGCACCCGGCACCAGACGGGCACATGGTCGGAGGGTTTCTCCTCCGCCCTGAGTGCCTTGTCGATTCCGGCTTCGACGAGACCATCGGCGAGGCGCGGCGAGAGCAGCAGGTGGTCGATGAGGATGCCGTTGTCGCGCTGCCAGGCGCCGGCCTGATAATCCCAGAACGAATACTGCCCGCCGGCGTCGGAGGTCGCGCGGAAGGCATCGGTAAGTCCGAGGTTGAGAAGCCGGCGATAGGCGGCGCGGCTCCCCGGGAAGAACAGTGCGTCGCCGCGCCAGTTTTCCGGGAACTTCGCGTCCCGTTCCTGGGGAATGATGTTGTAATCGCCGGCGATGACGAGCTTTTCCTCAAGCGCCAGCAGATCACGGGCATGGCGCGTGAGGGCATCGAGGAAGGCGAGCTTGTAGTCGAACTTGGGGCCGGGAGCCGGGTTGCCGTTGGGGAAATAGACCCCGCAGACGCGGATGGCCTCGCCGGTTGCACCATCCCCGGCCGGCAGGCTCACCACCGCCTCGATGTAGCGTGCCTGCTCGTCCTCGAAGCCGGGCAACCCACGATGCTCGACCTCCAGCGGATATTTCGAGAGGATCGCGACACCGTTGAAGGTCTTCTGCCCGTGCGTCGCGACATTGTAGCCGAGCGCCTCGATCTCCTCGCGCGGGAAGGCGTCATCGACGCATTTCAGTTCCTGCAGGCAGACGATGTCGGGCTGCCGCGCCTTGAGCCAACGCGTGAGGTGCTCGATGCGCTGGCGGATGGAATTGACGTTGAAGGTCGCGATGATCATGGCCGGAAGGTAAGGCCGGGCCCGTCGCTTGTCACGCGCAAGGCCGGCGGTTCGCGTTGGAAAAGCCGCCGTGGCGGGCCATGATCGGCGCAATGAGTCGGGAGCGGAACATGACCGGGAAAAAATCGAACCGGGCGCAGATCGAAAGCCCGTCCTACCGCCTGCCGGCGCTGGACCCGGATTTCATCCTCGGGGATTCGACGCGCGGCCTCAGGATGGCGCTCGAATACCAGAAGGCGGAAGACGCGCTGCGCGCCGCAAAAATCGCCTCGACCATCGTCGTGTTCGGCTCAGCGCGTTGCGCGGAGGACAGCCCCGGCGAGAAGGGGCGCTGGTATCAGGAGGCGCGCAGGTTCGGGCGCATCGCCTCGGAGCGCGGCGGCGCGATCGACGGCGAGGGGGTGCATACCAACGTTATCGCCACCGGCGGCGGGCCGGGCATCATGGAGGCGGCGAACCGCGGCGCCTACGAGGCCGGCGCGCTCTCGATCGGCTATAACATTCGCCTGCCGCACGAGCAGGAGCCGAATGCGTATTCGACGCCGGAGCTGACGTTCCAGTTCCACTATTTCGCGCTGCGCAAGATGCATTTCGCGATGCGCGCGGCGGCGTTGGTGGTGTTCCCCGGCGGGTTTGGCACGATGGACGAATTGTTCGAGCTGCTCACCCTGCGCCAGACCGGGAAGATGGCGCCGATCCCCGTGGTGCTGGCGGTGGAGAGCTACTGGCGGCGCGTGGTGAACTTCGAGGCGTTCGTCGAGGCCGGCACCATCAGCGCGGGGGACTTGAAGCTGTTCGAATTCGCGGAGGATGCGGAGGGGGTGTGGAGGAAGCTGGAGTTGGGGAGGTGAGGTTCTGGCGTCATGCCCGGCTTTGTGCCGGGCTTCCACGACTTAAACCAGTGTCTCATATAAATCTGCCCAATCTGGGTTCTCCGCGACAAT
>JAVTWI010000070.1:0-2921 GCA_032229845.1 Rhabdaerophilum sp. | reverse complement strand
CGCGGCGGTCGAGTTCGCATTGATGGTTCCGGCGATGATGGCGGTCTGGGTCGGCATGGTGATCGCGACCGACGCGCTGACCGCCGACAAGAAGGTCACGCTGCTCGCCCGCACGCTGGCCGACATGACCACGCAGATGGTCGCCGTCAGCCAGAGCGACATGGACAGCATTTTCAGCGCAACGGAATCCGTCCTCTGGCCGCATCCGTCGGACCAGCTCGGCATGCGCGTCACTGCGATCGATATCGACGGTGCCGGCGTCGCCTTTGTCGATTGGTCGGTGGTTCCGTCGAATGCGGGGATGCGCGGCAGCTTCTCGCCGCTCGCCCGCTGCTCCAAATATACGGGCCTGCCGGCGGGGCTGAAGGTCGCGCGCACCTCGATCATCCTGTCGGAGGTGTCGATGGTCTACAAAGCCTCGGCCGCGACGCAGATCGTCGACGAGATGTTCAAGAGTTCCGGCGGGACGATGCCGCTCGGCGACACGCTCTACATGCGGCCGCGCCAGTCGACCAAGGTGGAATACAACCCACCGCCCGGCGGCGCCTGCGCGGGCTACGTCAACTGAAGACGGGAAGCGGAGAGCTCGGCGACGGAAGTGGTAGCAGTGAGTGGACTTGAACCACCGACCTCGGCATTATGAGTGCCACGCTCTAACCAGCTGAGCTACACTGCCATTTCCGTTGCGGCCATGAAGCGGCGCGCGGAAGACGCCTTAAAGGCTTCTTGCGTGCCGCTGTCAAGCCTTTCGCCGAGCCTTTCCGTCAAGCTCTTCATCCCCGCTTACGCAGCTTTTGCCTCGGTGCGTTCCGCGCGGCGATCGGTGAGCCGGACGACCGTGTAGAACCCCGCTACCCCGACCTGCCGGACCGAGACGACCGCGAAGCCGGCCTTCGCGGCCCAATCACGGATCCGGCCAAGCTGGAATTCGGAAGAGAGGCCGATCCGCCGGGCGATCGGCGCGGCGGCGCGTTCGAGAAAGGCGACAAGCCCCTTTTCGGCGCCGATCTTGTTGACCAGCACGATGTCGCCGCCCGGCTTACAGACGCGGGCAAATTCGTCGAGCGCGGCCTCGGCGTCGGGGACCAGCGTGATCACGTACTGCCCGACGACCGCATCGAAGGCGCCATCGCGGAAGCCGAGGCGGCAGGCATCCATCACCGCAAGGCCGGTGACGGACGAGAGCCCGAAGTGATCGATCTTCGCGGCGGCGCGGTCGAGCATTGCCTTGGAAAGGTCGATACCGGTGACTCGGTAGCCTTCCGGGTAACCGGGCAGCGAGAGACCGGTGCCGACACCGACTTCGAGAATGTCCTTGCCGCAGGCGAGGGCTTCGCGTGTTGCCGCCTCCCGGCCCGGCCGCAGCAGGCGGCCATAGAGCATGTCATAGACCGGCGCCCACTTGGCGTAGATTCGCGCCATCATGGAAAGATCGGACCTGTCGGTCATTCAGGCGGCCCCTTTGACGCTGATGGCGGATCTTGTTTCGGACCGCCCGAGCGGCAGCGCGCGGCGCGGCTCGATCGTGCCCCCGCCGAGCACGCGCGAACGCGGGTCGCCGTCGGCGTAGAAGACGCAGGCCTGCCCCGGCGCGACGCCCTGCTCGCCGTCGGCCAGTTCGACCACCACGCGCCCGTCGCGGGCGGCGAGGCGGGCCGGCATCGGCGTGCGCGACGAGCGGACGCGGGCATGGATTTCAAGCCCCTCCGGCCCATAATCTCCGAGCGGCTTCTCGCCGGTCCAGTTGAC
Organism: Rhabdaerophilum sp.; assembly: GCA_032229845.1. Taxonomy (GTDB): domain Bacteria; phylum Pseudomonadota; class Alphaproteobacteria; order Rhizobiales; family Beijerinckiaceae; genus Rhabdaerophilum. Next base: position 1,172 of record JAVTWI010000070.1, on the reverse strand, counting down.
GTCGCGCAACGCGATCTCGCGCACGGCGAGCGCCTCGCGCGGACCGACGATCACCTCGCGCTTCTCCGCGTCGATGCGGATGACGTAGAGCGGCTCGCGCGCGGCGATGCCGAGCCCCTTCCGCTGGCCGATGGTGAAGCGGATGATGCCCTCATGCCTGCCAAGCTCGCGCCCGTCGACATGGCGGATGATGCCGGGGCGCGTCGCCTCTGGCCGGAGCTTCTCGATCAGCGCGGCGTAATTTCCGGAAGGGATGAAGCAGATGTCCTGACTGTCGGCCTTGTCGGCGATCGAGAGACCGATATCGCGCGCGATCTGCCGGGTTTCTGCCTTGGTCAGGGTCGCGAGCGGAAAACGCAGCAGGTCGAGCTGCTCGGGGGTCGTCGCATAGAGGAAATAGCTCTGGTCGCGGTCGAGATCGGCCGGGCGGAACATCGCGCGATGGCCATCCGGCATCAGGCGGCTCTCGACGTAATGGCCGGTGGCGAGGCAATCGGCGCCAAGCTCGCTCGCGAAGGCGAGAAGATCGCGGAACTTGACCGTGCGATTGCATTCGACGCACGGGATCGGCGTCTCGCCGGCCGCGTAGCTGTCGACGAACCGGTCGATGACCTCTTCGCGGAACCGGCTCTCGTAGTCGAGCACGTAGTGGGGAATGCCGAGATGCGCTGCCACGTTGCGCGCATCGTGAATGTCGCGCCCCGCGCAGCAGGCGCCGGGCCGGTGGACGGCGTTGCCGTGATCGTAAAGCTGAAGCGTGATGCCAATCACGTCATAGCCACGTGCCTTCATCAGCGCGGCGACGACGGACGAGTCGATCCCGCCCGACATCGCGACAACGACGCGGGTCTTGCCTGCAGGCTTGGCAATGTCGAGCTCGTTGAGCACGCTTCCCTTCTCCGCGCTGCTACGGACGGTTTTCCCCTGCAACGCCAGGATGTTCCATAGCGCGACTCCCTCGGGCTTTCCAGCGGGTGGGCCGCTGCGGTCGGCAAATTTTGCCGGAGGGGCCTGTTCCGGAGGAGCTTCCTGCCGCGGGAAGGAGGTTAATTCTGGATTAATGCGTTATATTTCAATAGAATGGGCTTCACCTATCTTGGCCTGGCGATTGCTACGTCCTCCGCGACCTCAACGCGGAAATGCGCCGATGCCCAACGAAACCAACCTCTCAA
>JAVTWI010000069.1:0-16758 GCA_032229845.1 Rhabdaerophilum sp. | reverse complement strand
CGGGCAAGGTCTCGCATGGACTGTTCGACCTGAGCGTCGTCCTTGGCGATCTGCCCTTCGATCTGTGCCAACTGGGCGCGGAGCGTGCGGTCGTCGAGCCGGAGCAGGAGGTCGCCGGCCTTCACCTTGGCGCCTTCCTCGACGCCGACCTCGACCACCTGGCTGTCGAGCCGGGACTTGATCGCCACGGTCGCCAGCGGCTGCACGATTCCCACGCCCTCGAAACGGATTTTCGATGGATGCGGCTGCACCTCCATCACTGTAACGGCAACCGCCGCGCCGGCTCCCGGCCTGCCGCCGCCCGCGGGGCGGCTGTTGCGCGCATCCGCGCCGGAGGCTGCCTTGTCGGCGCCGCCTTCCGCCTTCGGCAGGAGGCCGTGCTGGCGGCCGAAATCGATCGCCCGGCCGCGCAGATCATCCGACAGCATGGCGGCCGCACCGCCCAGGACGAGCAGCGCGAGCAGCGTGCCACCGCCCCGCCGGACGGATTGGGACAGACTCATGGGAACTTCTCCTGAATTCCGAGGGGCATCGCGGCGCCGGCGGTTGGGGGCGTCGTGTGTCGATCCGTCATGTCCGGCTCCCCTCTGGCGAGCTCAGGCCGGAGAACAGGAGATCGCACAACGCCGTTGAGACATCTTCGTCGGGGCGGCCTGCGACCGAGCCGCTCCAGGCCATGCCGATAACGAATTTCGCCGTCATGCGCGTATCGATTGCCCGGAAGGCGCGGGTCTCGATGCCGTAGGCGATGGCATTGGATAGCCGCGTTTCCAGTCCTTCGCGCCGCCGGCGGAAGATCGAGCGCTGTCCGCGTTCGACGCCCGCCGCGTTGCCGCTCAGCGTCCGCAGCGAGGCGAGGTGCTCTCGGAAGCTCGGCACGATGGCCGCGATCATCATCCGGAGCCGTTCCGTGCCGTTGGGCTCTCGCGCGGCGGCGTCATCTAGCGCCTCCTCGAGGCGATCCAGCGCGTCGATGAACACGGCGTCGAACAGCTTCTCCTTGCCGCCATAATAGCGGTAGAGGGTCGGCTTCCCCATGCCGGCCTCGAAGGCGATATCGTCCATCGAGGCGGCATCGAAGCCCGCCCGCGCGAAAACCATGCGGGCAGCTTCCAGAATGCGCTGCCGGCGCATCGCGCGCCACCGCTCATCCGTCTGGGTCTGACCGTCCATGCTGAAACGACCACGTGATAAATAGAATTCCTCAGTTCTATTTGGAATGCGCGAGTTTGCAAGGCCCCCGGACGGACTTCATGGGTTCGTGATGCTAAGCCGTATGCGCGGCCATGCGGGGGCGCTCGTCGCTCGGCGACGAGGTGGCGGCGGCGAGGCCGGCGTTGAGGGACGCGAAGTTTCGGCCGGATTCGACCAGATCGCGCAGCAGCGGGGTCACGGCGTAGTCTGGCCCGTCCCGCGTCGCGCTTTCCTCGGCGAGCACGAGGAGCTGGCGAAGGCCCCGCGCATCGGCGGCCTGCATCGGCCCGCCCTGCCATGCGGGGAAGCCGAAGGCGTGGACCATGACGAGATCGATCGCGAACGGCGCTTCGACGATGCCTTCGGTGAGGATGCGAGCGCCCTCGTTCGCCATGGTCGCAAGCAGCCGCAGCTGGATCGTTTCAGCACTGAAGCGCTGCTGCGGCAAGCCGGACCGCGCGGCGGCGCGCCGGACCAGCGCCTCGACCTCCGGATCGGGCTCGCGCTTGCCCTCGACATAGCGGTACCAGCCGCGCCCGGCTTTCTGCCCGAACCGGCCGAGCCGGCACAGGGCATCGAGCAGGACGCTCCGGCGCTGGCCTTCCGGCTGTTCCTCCCTGCGACGACGCGTCCAGGCGATGTCGAGACCGGCGAGGTCCTGCGCCGCGAAGGGGCCGAGCGCGAGGCCGAATTGTTCGAGCGCGGTATCAATCGCGGTCGGCAGCGCGCCTTCCTCCAGCATGAACTCGGCCTGCTGGCGGAAGCGCGCCAGGATGCGGTTTCCGGCGAGTTCGGGCGCAGGGCGGCACGGAATGACGATCCGCTCCATGTTCCGCAGCAGGGCCATAACCGTCGCGAGGCTTTGCGGCGCGGTCGCGGGATAGCGGACCAGCTCGACGGTGCGGATGAGCGGGATCGGCGCGAAGAAGTGCAGGCCGATCAGGCGTTCCGGATGTCGCACGATCGCGGGGAGGGCAGGCCAGTCCGCGCCCGGCGTCGAAACGGCGAGCGGGATGCGGGCCGGCAGCATTTCATCGAGTTCGCGCAGGCGGGCTAACGTCGGGCCCTCCTCGGCGGAGGCATCGATCGCGAGATCGCAGCGGGCAAGCGCGCCCCAATCGTTTGTGAAGGCGATCTGGCGCGCGATCTCGTTCTGCTTCGCGGCCGGAATGCGCCCGGCGCGGATGGCGCGCGCGACCAGCGCCGCGACCTTTTCACGGGCCTGCTGAACCCCGGCGGCCGAACTGGCCGCCACGCTCACCGGAACCCCGTGCTCGATGAACAGGGCGGCAATGCCGGCCGCGATCGGCCCGGAACCGAGAATGCCGACGCTGGCGACGGGGTGGGGTGCGACGTGATCGAGCCCGTCGAGATGCCGGATCCGGCGTTCGGCGAGAAACAGGTGACGCAAGGCGCGCGATTGATCCGAAACTGCGAGATCGAGAAAGGCGTGGCGTTCGAGCGGCGCGCCGTGACTGAAGCTGGCGGTCTGCGTCTGCGCGACGAGGTCGATCGCCCGCAAAGGGGCGAGGCGGCCGCGGGCCTCGTGCTTGACCCGACGGACCATCGCGTCCCAGGCGCCCTGTTCCGGCGGCGCGGGCGCGCGCAGCGAGAGGCGCGGCTGCATCTTGCCGATCAGCCCCTGCGCGAGGTCGATGGCCGCAGCGCGGACATCGCCGTCCGTCACCTCATCGACGAGGCCGATCGCGAAAGCTTCGACCGCATCGAGCATCCGTCCCGTGGCGATCATGTCGAGCGCGGCGGGCAGGCCGACGAGGCGCGGCAACCGCTGCGTGCCGCCGGCGCCCGGCACCAGCCCGAGCCGCACTTCCGGCAGGCCGATTCGCGCATCGCGCGCCATGACGCGCTTATGGGCCGCAAGGCCGAGTTCGCAGCCGCTGCCGAGCACGCGCCCATGCCAGGCGACGACGACGGGCTTCGAGGAGGCTTCTATCCGGTCCACGACGTCCGGCATGTGCGGTTCGCGCTGCTTCTGGCCGATTTCGGTGATATCGGCGCCGGTGACGAAGTCCTTTCCGCGCGCGGCGATGACAAGGGCGCCGATCTCCGGCTCCGAATCGGCGCGGGTGATCTCGTCCCACAGGGCGCGGCGGGCGGACTGGGACATGGCATTGACGGGGGGATTGTCGATCTCAAGGATCGCCACCCGACCTTGCGTCGTCCGGTGCACCTGTCCCCGCATTCCCCAGCCCAGCGCTGCCCGCATTATCTCTGGTTGAAGGATGACGGTTCTTCGATCCAAGGTCCAGCGACCGACGGCATGGCGCACAAACAAAATTCTGTGTGCAGGTGTTCGTGTGGAAAAGCCTTCTCCACTCTCCTCAACGGGCCTCTTCCGAAATGCCGCCCCCCAGAAAGAGCTGGCCCACGCGCGGATCGGCGAGAATCGCATCCGCGCGGTCGAACATCCGGGTCTGGCCGAGTTCGAGCACGAGGCCGTAATCGGACATCGCCAGCGCCGAACGCGCGTTCTGCTCGATCATCAGGATCGAGACGCCCTTGTTTCTGAGTTCGATGAGAATCGCGAAGGTCTCGGCGACCATTTTCGGCGACAGACCGATGGAGGGTTCATCGATCAGGATCAGCTTCGGATCGAGCAGGAGACCGCGAACGATTTCGAGCTGCTTCTGTTCGCCGCCCGAAAGGGTGGAGGCTTGGCTGTCGGCCTTGCGGCGCAGCACCGGGAAGCGATCCAGCGCAGCCTCGATCCGCGCCGGCATGTCAGCGATATCCGTGCCGGCGGCCACCGAGCCAAGCTCGATGTTGTGGCGCACCGTCAGTTCGGGAAAGATATTGCGCCCCTGCGGCACGTAGATCGCGCCGGCTTCGAGCATCTGGCGCGGGGTGGAATTGGTGACGTCCTTGCCATCAAGGCGCACCGAGCCCTGCCGGGCCGGCAGCACGCCGAAAAGTGTCTTGAAGACGGTCGATTTGCCGGCGCCGTTCGGGCCGATGATCGTGGTGATCGAGCCGCGCGGCACGGAGAAGGTGGTGCCGTTAAGGATCGTCATCTTGCCGTAGCCGGAGACCAGATTCTCGACCTCAAGCACGGGATTTTCGATGGGGAGCATGGCGAACCTCAATGCCCGAGATAGGCTTCGATGACGGCGGGGTCGGCGCGGATTTCATCCGGCGTCCCGGTCGCGAGCACCTTGCCTTCCGCCATCACCACGACCCGGTCGCAAAGGCTCATCACGAACTCCATGTTGTGCTCGATGACCACAAAGGTCGCGCCCTCGTCGCGGTTGATGGCGTGGAGGCGCTCCTTGAGCGCGGCGAGCATGGTGAGGTTCACCCCGCCGGCCGGCTCGTCGAGCAGTACGAGGCGCGGCCCGGCCATGAAGGCCATCGCGGCGTCGAGCAGCTTCTGCTGGCCGTAGGAGAGGCCGCCCGCTTTGCTCTCGGCAAGGTGGCCCAGATTGAAGAAGCCGATCATCCTTTCGGCGGCGGCGCCGAGCCCGGCGTCGCGCGGGCCGATGAGGCGTCCCATCATCGAGCCGACATGCTCCTGCCCGGCGAGGATCAGGTTCTCGCGCACCGTCAGGTTGGGAAACACCTGCAGCAACTGGAAGGTCCGTGAGACGCCGCGCCGGTTGAGATCGGCCGGAAACAGCCCGGTGATATCCTCGCCGTCGAGGCTCACGCGGCCGTCGGTCGGTTGCAACTGGCCGAGGATGCAGTTGAACAGCGTCGATTTACCGCAGCCGTTCGGGCCGATGATCCCGAGAATTTCGCCCTCGTTGACCTCGAAAGAGACACCATCGACCGCGCGGATGCCGCCGAAATGCTTGCTGAGGTTCTCGACGCGCAGCATCGTCGCGCCGCGCGGTGGTTTGACGGGCGCATTCATCGGCCGGCCTCCAGCATGACTTTCGAGGCATCGCGCATCGCCTGCGCCGTCTTCTGGCGGCGGCGCTCCCGGATCTGCTCGACGATGCCGATGAGGCCCTGCGGCGAGACGAGGAGCAGTGCCAATACCAGCGCGGCATAGACCAGGAGGTAGTAGCCGCCCGTGACGCGCAGCACCTCCGGCAGCACGTAGGAGAAGGCGGCACCGAGGAACGGGCCGAGGAAATAGCCCTGTCCGCCCACCACAACGGTCAGCAGAAACACGAAGGAGGCGGAGATCGCGAAGGGCGCAGGATCGATGAACTCGACCATCGGTGCGTAGAGCGCGCCGGCGAAGCCGCCGTAGCCGGCGCCGATCGCGAAGGCGAGAAGGGTATAGGTGCGAAGGTTCACGCCGAGGCTCGCGGCGCGCAGCGGGTTCTCGCGCAGCGCCATGAACGCGCGCCCCCAAGGCGAGCGCAGCAGCCACCACATCGCCAGGCTCAATACGAGCGTGACCATCAGCAGGAAGCGGAAAAAGGCGAGGTCGTTATTAAGCTTCACGCCGAACAGGGTCGGGCGCGGGATGTTCGGGAAGCCGTAGACGCCACCGGTCAGCCACTGCTCGTTACGGAAGATCAGGAACATCACCGTCGCGAAGGCGAGCGTCACGAAGGCGAGGTAGTGAAACTTCACCCGCAGCGCCGGAAAGCCCAGCACCACGCCGGCGGCGAAGGTCAGCGCGCCCGAGACCACGAAGGCGAGGGGCCATGACCAGACCGGGCCGAGAACGCCGCCCTTGGCGGTAATCAGCGCGGTCGCATAGGCGCCGATGCCAAGAAAGGCCGCCTGCGCGAGGCTCTTCAGGCCGGCGTAGCCCAGCGTGAGGTTGAGCCCCATCGCTGCGATCGACATGACCAGCCAGAAGGAGATGACGTAGATGCCGTAGCTCTTCATGCCGACGGGCACGAACCAGAGGATCGCGGCGCCGAGGATCAGGGTAACGAGGTTGAGATCGAGGCGGGAAAGCGGGGAGGTCATACCGTGCGCTCCTCCTTGCGGCCGAGCAGGCCCTCGGGCTTGAACAGGATGACGAGCACCAGCAGGACGAGCGGCACGGCCGCGCGATAGGCGCTCGACACATAGGCGGCCGCGAGATTGTCGACGAGCCCGACGACGAAACCGCCGACCAGCGCGCCGCGCACCTGATTGAACCCGCCGACGATGGCGGCGATGAAGGCCGCGGTGCCGATGACCTCGCCGTTCGAGAACTTGGCGAGATAGACCGGCGAGATCAGGAACGAGGCGAGCACCGCGAGCCCGGCGTTGATGAGGAAGGTCAGCAGGATCATCCGCTCGGTGGGGATGCCGAGGATGGTCGCGACGCTCGGGTTCTGCGCCGTCGCCTGCATCATACGGCCTGTGCGGGTGCGGGTCACGAACAGCTGCAGCGCGACGATGGCGACGACCGCGACGCCGAAGATCGCGATATCGCGCAAGGAGAGCGTCGCGCCGAGAAGCGTTACCGCGCCGTCCGGCACCAGCGAAGGGAACTGCTGCGCCTCGGCGGAGAAGCCGTCCTTCGCGCCCTCCTTCATCAGGATCGAGAGCGCCATCGTGGCGATGGCCAGCGGCAACACGCCGTGCCGGAGCATCGGATCGACGAGGAATTTCTTGAAGCCGAAGCCGAACAGCAGCAGGAACGCGCCCGTCGCCAGCAGCACCGCCGCCGGCAACGGCAGGTGCAGGAATTTCACTGCCGCCAGCACGAGGATCGCCGGCAGCATCACGAATTCGCCTTGGGCAAAATTGATCGTCTGCGACGTTTGCCAGACGAGCGTGAAGCCAATCGCCGCCAGCGCGTAGATCGAGCCGGTGGCGAGGCCGGCGAGAACGAGTTGAAGGAACTGGTCCATCAGGTTTTCCCCCGAACCGCTTTGCGGGCCGCGATGCGGCGGTCTGCATGGATGTGAAACGTCGTTCCGCACCGGGTGAGTGCAGATCGGCGGGATGGCCGGGCGCCCGAAGGCGCCCGGTTAGTGCAGGCTTCTGATCAGAACTTGTTGATCGGCGGCAGCACGCCGGTGATGACCTGCTTGCCGCCCTTGACCTCGGCAAGGAAGCTCTCGCGATCGACGTCGCCCTTATCGTCCCACTTGGAGTCGATCAGGATGCCGGGCACATCCTTCACCTTGATGACGGCGCCATGCGCAGCCTTGAGGAAGGCCTCCTTGTCGAACTTGCCGACGCGCTCCACCACGGTCTTGAGCATATACATGCCCGAGTAGCCCTTGATGCCGTTGTGATCGGACTTGTAGTTGAACTTCGCCTGGAACTTCTGGCCGAAGTCCTTGAAGGTCGGCTTGCTGGCATCGACCGAGAGGCCGACATGGCCCTTCGCGCCTTCCGCCGCCGCGCCGGCCAGTTCGATCACCTTGGCGCCGAGCAGGGTGGTCTCGCCGACGATCGGCTTGTCGTAACCCTGCTGCTTGATGGCGCGCAGGAAGCGAGCGCTCTCCTCCTCGTTGAGATAGACGAAGACCGCATCGGCGTTCGAGGCCTTCACTTTGATGGCGTCGGCGGCGAAATCAGCCTGCGCGCTTTCGGTCGCGATATCGGCGGCGATCTTGATGCCGCGCTTCTGCAGTTCGGGGATGATGGCGTCGCGGCCGCCCTTGCCGAAGTCGTTGTTGACCCAGACCACGGCGACGGACTTCGCGCTGACATCGGTCTTGAAGTATTCGGCGAGCTTGGGCATCGCGTCGGCCTGGTTGAGCGAGGTGCGGAACAGGGTGTTGACGCCCTGTTTGGTGAGGCCCGCCGCCTCGCCGCCGACAATCTGCGGCACGCCGGCCTTCTGGGCGATCTGCATCGAAGCGCCGATCGGGCCGGAGAACACCGGGCCGAAGATCGCGAAGGCGCCTTCGTCGACGCCGCGCTGCACCGCGGCGCGCGTGTTGCCGGGGTTCGTCTGGGTGTCATAGACGACGAATTCGATCTTTTTGCCGAGGATGCCGCCGGCGGCGTTGATTTCGTCCACCGCGAGCTGGGCGCCGTTCTTGTAGTTGGTGCCGGCGGTCGCGCCCGCGCCGGACAATTCGACGACACCGACGATCTTCACGGTTTCCTGCGCGAGGCTCGCGCCGAGCGAGGCGACCAGCGCCAGGCCGGCGCCGGCAAGGATCAGGGAGCGTTTGGTCAGGTTCATGTTTCCTCCTTTTGCCCGTTTCGGGCTTGTTGGGGCGATCCGTCGATCACAGCCCGTAAGTGCCGCCCTGCCGCAACTGGGCGAGCGCGGCCATACGCATTCCGGCATTCGAGGCGCCGTAATGGTCGTATCCGTTGATGCGCTGTACGAATTCGAAGAAGAAGCGTTCCTCGAACGGCAGCGTGTAGAGATGCAGGAATTCGCCGTCGCCCGCGCGTTCGTACAGCAGGTTCAGGTTCGCGAGTTCGGCGAGGCGCGCGGGGTCGAGCGAATAGCGTGCGCCGAGATCGTCGTAATAGTTCTGCGGAATTTTCAGCACCGGCGCACCGGCGGCCTGAAGCGCGCGGGCAGCGGCGAAGATATCGGTCGTTTCCAGCGCGATGTGGTGGACGCCGGCGCCGGAATAGGTGCCGATCGAGCGCGCGGTGCCGGTGTTGCGCCCGCGGGCGATGTTGAGCGGGAAGCGCACCTTGCGGTTGGCGCTGGAGATCGCACGGCTGCGGACGACGCCGTAGGGGTCGGCCAGCACCATCGTCGCTTCCGGCGTCAGGTCCATTACCGCGCGGTAGAACAGGACGGAAGCGTCGAGGCTGTCTTCCGGCAGCGCGTGGGCGATATGGTCGATGCGCTGCGCCAGTGGCACGGATTTGCGCGGGAGTTTTTCCTTAACGAAATCGGCTTCGAAGGTCAGGTGGCCGTCGGCGCCGCGCTCGTTGAAGTAGATCAGCGTGCCGTCGACCGCACGGGTGCCGGGGATCGGGACCTCGTCGGGCCCGAGTCGGCCTTCGAGGCGCTGGCAGCCATAAGCCTCGGCGCGGCCGAGGGCGCGGGCCGGATCGTCGACCTCGAAGGCGAGCGCGCAGACCGAGGGGCCGTGCAGCAGGAAGAAGGAATGGGCGAGAGAATCGCGTTCGGCGTTGAGCACGACGCGGATGTCGCCCTGGCCATAAAGATCGACATCCTTCGAGCGATGGCGGCCGAGACGGCGGAAGCCGAGGCTTTCCAGATAACGCGCAAGGCCGCGATGCGCCGCCTCGTCGACCGCGAATTCGATGAAGGCGATGCCCTGCGGCTCGGCCGGGGCGGGAGGATCAAACAGGCTGACACGCCGGTGCGCGCGCGTGCTGCCGCTGTTTTCCTGCAGGCGTCGCACCTGCTCCTCGACGAACAGCAGCGAGCGCATGCCGTCGCGCGCGGTCTGGCGCGGCGGCGCGGAGCGGAAACCGTCGTTGAAGATCTCGAGGCTGATCGTGCCGGCATAGCCCGCGCGCAGCGCGGCATCGACGAAACCGGCGACATCCATTTCGCCCTGACCCGGCAGGCAGCGATGATGGCGGGAGAGCATCAGGCTTGCCATGTCGAGTTTCGGCGCATCGGCGATCTGCATGAAGAAGATGCGGTCGCCGGGGAGGGAGGCGAGCGCGGACCAGTCGTTCGGTAGCGCCAGCGTGTGGAAGCTGTCGAGTGCGAGGCCGAGATGCGGGTGGTTGGCCCGGGAAACGATGTCGAACGCGCGCTCGAAGGTATTGATGTGGGTGGACCAGGCGAGTGCCTCGAACGCGAGCTTGATGCCGCGCGTCTGGGCGAGTTCCGCCATCCTGTGCATCTGCGCGGCGGACCGCGCGGCGTCGTCGATGGCGCCGGGCGTCGCGTTGGCGCAAACCAGCATCATTGGCGCGCCGAGTTCGGCCATCAGGTCGAACTTGCGCTGTGCCCGATCGAGATTGTTCGGGAGCTGGGCGTCGTCCACGCCTTCGAAATCGCGGAACGGCTGGAACAGATCGATCGTCAGGCCGAGATCGTCGCAGATCGCGCGCACTTCGCCCGGCGAAAGCGCCGAGAATACGAGATCGTTCTCGAAGATCTCGACGCCGTCGAATTTCGCGACGGCGATGGCTTCAAGCTTCTCGGGCAGGGTCCCGCTCAACGAAACGGTGGCGATCGACCGGCGCATCCGTTCTTCCTCCCTCGATCCGCCTGCTCTGCCGGCAGGTTAGGATGGCTGCATCATGCCCGGTTGCCCGGGGCCGCGCATCACCCCAAGGTCACGTCCGGCGCATGACGAAAGTCATGTAAGCGAAAAATCAGGGCCGCTTCCGCTTCAGGGCGAGGATCGCCAGTTCGGTGCGGGAGGAGACGCCGAGCTTTTCCATGATCCGGCTGACGTAGTTCTTCACGGTTCCCTCCGCGAGGAAGGTCTGGTCGGCGATGTCGCGGTTGGAACGGCCCTGCGCCACCAGCGCGAGGATTTCCTCCTCGCGTTCGGTGAGCGGTTCGGCCTCGCTCCAGCCCTGATCGGGCGTTCCGGAAGGGCGCGAACGGCGGAACTCCTCCAGCACCTTTCGGGAGATGTTGGGCGAGAGGTGCGATTCGCCGCGATGGACGCGGCGGATCGTTTCCAAAATCTCGGTTTCGGTCGCGTCCTTGAGGAGATAGGCCTGCGCGCCTGCACCGATGGCTTCGAAGACGAGTTCATCGGTGTCGAAGGTCGTCAGCACCACGACCTGCGTTGCCGGGAATTCCGCAACGATGCGCTGCGTCGCCTGAATGCCGCTGACGCGCGGCATCTGGAGGTCCATCAGCACGATATCCGGGCGGTGCCGGCGCGCCAGGTCGATGGCTTCCGCGCCGTCCGCCGCCTGACCGATGACGCGGATATCCGGTTCGAGTTCGAGGATCTTCGCGAAGGCGCGGCGGATCAACTGCTGGTCTTCCGCGATGAGAATCCGGATGGGCTCGTTGTCGGTCACGATCCTGCCTGCCTCTCGCCTGCCTGCGCCGCTTCGATTCTCCGGCTCGACACGGAGGATCGAAGCCGGAACAATGGTGCCGTATCGAGCCGGAACTGTGATGACTGAAACCGTCTTTGGCAATCGGAGCGGGCGAACAAGCGATGGGGGGCTCCCGGCGCGCGGCGAATTCCTGCGTGCGCTCGATCCGCGCCGTTCGCTCGCGGCGGCGATCGGCTGGACGATCTGCGTCCTGATGCTGGTGATCGCGGCGATCACCGGCGTCGTCACGGTCCGCGCCGCCAGCCACGCGATCCAGCGCGAGATCGGCCAACTTTATGCCGGCCACGCGCGACGGCTCATCGACACCATCGACGCCAATCTCGCCGGGCGGCGGCAATGGGTCTCGATTGCCGGTCGGATGCTGGCGCTGCCGGGTGGTGCCGGCGGCGCGACGATCACGCCCGAGATGCTCGACAGCCTCCGGCAGGCGCTGCCGGAGGTGGAATGGGCCGGTCTTGTCGATCTCGGCGGAACGGTTGTCGCCGCGACCGATGGCGTTTTTCTGGGGCAGAACGTCGCCTCGCGGCCATGGTTCACGCAAGGGTTTACCGGGCCGACGGTCGGCGACGTGCATGCCGGCGTGCTGCTCGACCGGCACCTGCCGCGCCTGATCGAGGGCGAGCCGCGCCGCTTTGTCGACCTTTCCGCGCCCGTGCTCGATGCGAAGGGGGAACTGAAGGCTATTCTCGGCGTCGCGCTCGGTTGGTCGTGGATCGAGATTCTTCGCCGCAATGCCGCGACGATGCTCACCGGGCGACCGGCGGTCGAGATCCTGCTGCTCGGCGTCGACGGCACCGCGCTGCTGGGGTCCGGCGACCTGCCGGCCGGTGCGCGGTTTGACCTCTCGCGGTATTCGGGGAGCGAACCGAGCATCGTCGATGGCGATTATCTCGTCGGCGTCGCGCGCAGCCAGGGATTCGGCGATTTCCGCGGGCTTGGCTGGACGGTGATCGTGCGCGAGCCGGTCGCGACCGCGTTCCTGCCGGCCTATCGCGCCTCGGTCTCGATTTTCGGGCTGATCTTCGCTGGCGGGCTGGCGAGCGCACTTGCTGCCGCTTTCGTCGCGCGGCGTCTGACGCGCCGGCTCAAGCGCCTCGCCATCGCGGCGGACCGGCTGCGGCTCGGCAAGACCGAGGCCCTCGACGTCGATGCCGGCCAGGACGAGGCCGGGCGGATCGGCCAGTCGATGCAGGCGCTGGTCTCGACACTCCAGACGGCGAACCGCGACCTCGCGACGCTCAACTCCGACCTCGACGCGCGCGTCATCGCCCGGACGCGCGAGATCGAACGCCTCGGTCACGAGGCCCGGCGCGTGGCGGTCACGCGCGAGCGGCTGCGCATCTCCCGCGATCTCCACGATACACTCGCCCATTCAATGCTGGCGCTGCTGACGCAGATCCGCCTCGTGCGCAAGGTCGCCGCCACCGATCCGGCGCAACTGGAGGCGGAACTGACGCGCGCCGAGGACGCAGCGCATACCGGCCTCGCGCAGGCACGCGAAGCGGTGGTCAACCTGCGCTATTCGCCCGTCCGCGAGGACGGGCTGGGTTCGGCGCTGCGGCGGCTGGCGATCAAGGCCAACCGGCGGCAGATCACCAACGTGATTGTCGAATATGACGAACCGTCCGCGCTGCTGGCCGACGAGCGCACCGAAGCGGTCTATCGCATCGTCGAGGAGGCCCTGCGCAACGTCGAGAACCATTCGCAGGCACAGGAAGTTTCGATCCGTGCGCGGGTGAGCCATGCCGATGAGGGGGCGTTGCTGGAGGTGGCGGTGATCGACGACGGGGTCGGCTTCGACCCCGGCATCGACCGCGAAGGCCGTTTCGGTCTGGTGGGCGTGCGCGAACAGGCGGAGATGATCGGCGCGCGACTCGTCATCCGCTCGGCGCCGGGCGAGGGGACCGAACTCTACCTGAGCCTGCCGCTCACCGGGTGAGCGCGACTTCACGCAGATGTGTCCGCACGCCGCGCCGCCGGGCCTTGCCGCGATGCCGTAAGACGCTGAAGATAAGGGTTATTCGCGTTTCCGGAGGCCTTTATGGAGGAGATCATTCGTCGCGCGGCGTTCACCTCCGTCATGCGGGGGTGCGGCTTCGGCATGCTGGGCGTCGTAACCGGGATGATGGGGCTCGCCAACGAGCTTGTGCTGGCGCTGCGCACCGGCGGTCTCGGCATGCTGCTGATGACCTTCGTGCTGATCCTCAAGGCGGCGCGGGTCGATCAGGTTTCCTACAAGTCCACCGAGGTCTGGGTGATGCTGGAGGACGGCCAACGCCCTCCCGACGCGCTTGCGCACCGGATGATCGCCGACGCCCGGCGCGAGGCGATGCTGCGCTTCGCCTATCTCTCGGCGATCGTCGCGGTCGTGCTCCTCGCGTTCGAACTCGCGGTGATGCTCACAGTCGGACGATGACGCGCCCGCGCACCTCGCCCTTGAGGATGGCCTGGCCGAGGGCGGGCAGGTCCTCAAGGCGGGATTCGCTCGCCAGGGCTTCGAGCCTGTCCAGCGGCAGATCGGTGACGATGCGCTTCCAGGCTTCGAGCCGGGCGGGATAGGGCTTCATCACGCTGTCGATGCCGAGAAGGTTCACGCCGCGCAGCAGGAAGGGGATGACGGTCGCCGGCAGGGAATTGCCGCCCGCGAGGCCGACGGCGGCGACGGAGGCGCCGTATTTCATCTGCGTCAGGACACGCGCGAGCATCGGCCCGCCGACATTGTCGATCGCGCCGGCCCAGAGTTCCTTGTCGAGCGGGCGCGTGGGCGCTTCGGCGAGTTCGGCACGCGGCACGATCCGCGTCGCGCCGAGCGATTTGAGGAATTCCTCCTGCTCCGGCCGTCCCGTCACGGCAGCGACTTGATAGCCAAGCTTCGCAAGGATCGCCGTCGCCACCGAGCCGACGCCGCCGGCGGCGCCCGTCACCAGCACCTCGCCGTCGGCCGGCTTCAATCCATGGGCTTCGAGCGCCGTCACCGCGAGCATGGCGGTGAAGCCGGCGGTGCCAACCGCCATCGCCTGCCGCGTTGTCAGCCCCGCGGGGAGGGGCACCAGCCAGTCGGCCTTGACGCGCGCCTTCTCGGCATAACCGCCCCACCAGATTTCGCCGACGCGCCAGCCGGTCAGCACCACCTTGTCGCCAGGGGAGAAGCGGGCATCGTTCGACGCCTCGACCGTGCCGGCGAAATCGACGCCCGGCACATGCGGATAGGTGCGGACGAGGCCGCCACCACCGGTGAGGCAGAGCCCGTCCTTGTAGTTCAGCGTCGAATATTCGACACGGACCGTGACATTCCCCTCGGCCGGCAGGCGGGCTTCGTCGAGTGTTTCGATCGTTTGCGAGATCGCGCCGTCGGCGGTCTTGTTCACGACGAGGGCCTTGAATGCCATGGTTCTCTCCCGTATCCCCGAAAAAGTGGCCCTTTCGGGCTTCATCCAGACAGATAGGACGATCATGCTCGGTCGTCACCCCGAACGATAGACGAGGGAGAACGCCTTTGGCGAAGATCGATATCGATATCCGTGGCAAGGTCGCCGTACTGACGCTCGACCGTCCCGATCGCCGCAACGCGCTCGACGAGGCCATGATCGGAGAGATCGACCGGTTTTTCGACACGCCGCCGGCCGGCGTGAAGGCGGCGGTGCTGCGCACCTCGGGCCCGCACTTCTGCGCCGGGCTCGACCTTCAGGAGCACTACGAGCTCAACCGCGGCCCGGTCGAGTTCATGCGGATGTGCCAGAAATGGCATAAGGCCTTCGACAAGATGCAGTTCGGTTCGATCCCGGTGATCGGCGCGCTCAAGGGCGCGGTTGTCGGCGGCGGGCTCGAGATCGCGGCGGCGACGCATGTGCGCGTCGCCGAGCCCTCGACCTTCTTCGCCTTGCCGGAAGGCCAGCGCGGCGTCTTTACCGGTGGTGGCGCGACCGTGCGCGTCGCCCGCATCATCACTCCGGCGCGGATGATCGATCTGATGATCTCGGCGCGGACCTACGACGTGCAGCGCGGTTTCGACACAGGCCTCGTGCATGAGATCGTCGGAGAAGGCGAGGCGGATGCCCGCGCGATGGCGATCGCGGAAGCGGCGGCCGAGCATTATGACCTGACCAATTTCGCGATCCTCACCGGCATTTCGCGCATCAACGACATGTCGACGACCGACGGGCTGTTCGCCGAGTCGCTGCTCGCCGGCATGATCATGACCAACCCCGACCTGCGCCCCAGCCTCGAAACCTTCTTCGCCAAGAAGGCACCGCGGCTAGAACCGAAAACGTGAGGCCGCCCTTGTCGTCCGTGATCACTTCTTCCGCGATTTCTCCGGCGTTCGTTCTCCGCCTGTCCTGTCCCGACCGGCCGGGCATCGTCGCAGCGGTATCGACCTTTCTCTACGAAAACGGCTGCAACATTCTCGAGGCGCAGCAGTTCGACGATACCGACCAGATCCGCTTCTTCATGCGCGTCGTGTTCGGCGGCATCGAAGGCACGCTGGACCGGGAAATGCTGATCGCCCGGTTCTCGCCCCTCGCCGCACGGTTCGGCATGGAATGGTCGCTCCGCGTGCGCGGCGAGCGGCGGCGCGTGCTGATCCTCGTTTCAAAGTTCGATCACTGCCTGGTCGACCTCGTCTATCGCCACCGGATCGGCGAACTGCCGATAGATGTGACCGGGATCGTCTCGAACCATCCGCGCCAGACCTTCCCGGATTGCGACTTCGGCGATCTGCCGTTCCATCACCTGCCGGTCACAAGGGAAACGCGGGCCGAGCAGGAAGCGCGCCTGCTGGCGCTGATCGAGGAGACGCGCACCGAACTGGTCGTGCTCGCGCGTTACATGCAGGTCCTCTCGGACGAAACCTCGGCGAAGCTCGCGGGACGCTGCATCAACATCCACCATTCCTTCCTGCCGGGCTTCAAGGGCGCGCGGCCCTATCACCAGGCCTACGGGCGCGGGGTGAAGCTGATCGGGGCGACCGCGCATTATGTGACGACCGATCTCGACGAGGGGCCGATCATCGAACAGGACGTCGAGCGCATTTCGCACGCCGACCAGCCGGACGATCTCGTCCGCAAGGGACGCGACATCGAGCGGCGGGTGCTCGCGAAGGCCGTGCTCGCCCATCTTGAAGACCGCGTGTTCCTCAACGGCAACCGGACGGTCGTGTTCGGTGGGTAACGCATCCGCCTGCAGGTGGGGGCGGCTGGCGAAAAAGCGGATGCGGCAACCGGAATACAAGGCGGGTTGTAAGAAGTTGAGTCGCGTTTCCGTCGCAGTTTGTTGTTTTTGCGGTGGAAGTTCTGGTTGAACGTCCGGTTGCCAGCCGTTGGACCAGTGCTTCGAGTGGCGCAATAAATCGCGCGGATAAACCTGAATTGCCTGCGGCGGGCTTGCCTTGCGGCCCGGCGGCGATTAACTCTCCGCCTCGCGCGGGTGTAGCTCAATGGTAGAGCAGCAGCCTTCCAAGCTGAATACGAGGGTTCGATTCCCTTCACCCGCTCCAGCACCTCCGCCATGGGAGTGCGCCCATGGAAGCAATCTCGCTGCGCTCGATCGCGCCTTCCCGCCGCCGCACGGGCCCACACCCCTCGAAATGCTCTGACGAACCGATAGGGGGCCCGCACAGAATCGGGCCCGGGAGGTACCAAGATGTCCACCGCAGTGTCCACCAAGCCCCTGAAGATCCGCCTGGACGAGCGCGACACGGTCGCGATCGTGGTGAAC
>JAVTWI010000068.1:0-16805 GCA_032229845.1 Rhabdaerophilum sp. | reverse complement strand
GCAACAGGCTCGGCGTGAAAGTTGCCGCCCGAAAGCGCTTCGCCGGTGTCGGCGAAAATCAGCGGGTTGTCGGAAACGCCGTTCGCTTCGATCGCCAGCGTCGCCGCGGCCTGGCGAAGCAGATCGAGCGCGGCGCCCATCACCTGCGGCTGGCAGCGCAGGCAATAGGGATCCTGCACCCGCTCGTCGTCGATGCGATGCGAGGCACGGATCACGGAGCCATCCATGAGCCGGCGAAGCGCTTCGGCGACCTCGATCTGCCCACGATGGCGGCGCACGGCATGAATGCGTGGATCGAACGGCGTGTCCGAGCCACGCGCGGCGTCGGTGGAAAGCGCGCCGGCAAGCAGCGCATTTTGCAGAAGATCTTCCGCCGCGAACAGTCCTGCAAGAGCGAAGGCAGTCGAGAACTGCGTGCCGTTGAGCAGCGCGAGCCCCTCCTTCGGCCCGAGGATGAGCGGCGCAAGTCCGGCTGCCGCGAGCATTTCCCGCGCGGGGCCACGCCCGGCTGGCCCTTCGATCTCGCCGAAGCCGATCATCGCTGCCGTCATATGCGCGAGCGGCGCGAGATCGCCCGAGGCGCCGACCGAACCCTGCGCCGGGATGACAGGGATCAGGTCCGCCGCCAGCATGCGTTCGAGACGGTGCAGCGTTTCGACGCGGATGCCGGAAGCGCCCTGCGCGAGGCTTGCGAGCTTCAGCGCCATCATCAGCCGCGCGACCGGGCGCGGCATCGCCTCGCCGGTGCCGGCGGCGTGCGAAAGGACGATATTGCGCTGGAGTGTTTCAAGGTCCGCGTCGCCGATGCGCACGCTGGCGAGCTTTCCGAAGCCGGTATTTATACCGTAGACCGGTTCGCCCTTGGCAAGAATCGCACGCACCGCCGCAGCCGACGCTTCGACCGCCGGCAGGCACGCCAGATCGAGCCGCACGGCGGCACCATCGTGGATCGCCCGCCACGAGGCCAGCGATGTCGCGCCGGGATGCAGGATCACCTCGTTCATTGTCCCCTCCAGACCCTGCGATGCAGCGGGTTGAAGCCCATGCGATAGACAAGCTCGGCAAGGCTCTCGACGTTCCAGATCGCGAGATCGCAATCCTTGCCGACCTCCAGCGTGCCGATGCGTTCGGACAGCCCCAGTGCCTTGGCTGCCGAGCGCGTCACCCCGACGAGGCATTCCTCGACCGTCATCCGGAACAGCGTCGCCGCCATGTTCATGGTCAGAAGCAGCGAGGTCAGCGGCGAGGTGCCGGGGTTGCAGTCGGTCGCGATTGCCATCTCGGTCCCGGCCTTGCGGAAGGCGTCGATCGGCGGGAGCTGCTTCTCGCGCAGAAAATAAAAGGCGCCCGGCAGCAGCACCGCCACGGTCCCCGCCCGTGCCATCGCAGCGGCGCCGGCCTCGTCGGTATATTCGAGGTGATCCGCCGAGAAGGCGTCGTAGCGCGCGGCAAGGGCCGCGCCGCCAAGGTTGGAGAGCTGGTCCGCGTGGAGTTTTACCGGCAGGCCAAGCACACGCGCGACATCGAAAACCCGGGCCATCTGTTCGGGCGAGAAGGCGATGCCTTCGCAAAAGCCATCCACGGCATCGGCGAGGCCGCGCCGCGCGATCTCCGGCAGGATGACGCGGCAGATCTCGTCGATGTAGCGATCCTTGTCGCCGGCGGCTTCGAGGGGAAGCGCATGGGCGCCGAGAAAGCTGGTCGCGATGCGGATGGAGCGGTGTGCCTCGAGCTGCCGCGCCGCTTCGAGCATTCGCGCTTCGATATCGAGATTGAGGCCGTAGCCGGATTTCACTTCGACCGTGGTGACACCCTCGGCGATCAGCGCGTCAAGGCGGGGCAGCGCGTCGGAGATCAGGTCGTCAAGCGAGGCTGCCCGCGTTGCCCGCACTGTGGAAGCGATGCCGCCACCGGCCCGCGCGATCTCTTCGTAGCTCGCGCCCGCCAGCCGCATTTCGAATTCGCGGGCGCGGTTGCCGCCATGAACGAGATGCGTATGGCAGTCGATCAGGCCGGGCGTGATCCAGCGCCCCTCGCAATCGATCCGTTCGGCGCTCTCCGCTTGCGTGGGCAGGGATGATTCTTCGCCGACAAAGGAGATCAGGCCGCCGCGACTGGCGATAGCGCCGTTCTCGATGATTCCGAGGTCGGGCAAGTCGGGTTGAATTGTCGCGATGCGGGCATTGTGCCACAAACGGTCGAAGCGCATGGCGGTTCCGCCTGAACGATTTAATTGTCTATACATAATCAAGGGCGCGTGCTAGTGTCCAGCGAAATCTGCCGGTCGGGAATCGAGAAACCGAAAGTCGAGGAACGATGACCCGCTTTTACTTCCAATCCGCGTTGCTGCCGGCCGGATGGGCGAAGAATGTGGCCGTCCGCGTCGAAGGCGGCGTGACGATCGCGGTCGAGCCGGATGCGCGGCCCGAAACCCGGGATATCATTGGTGCGACGGTCCTGCCGGGGCTCGCGAGCCTCCACAGCCACACCTTCCAGCGCGGCATGGCGGGGCTCGGCGAGGTTCGGGGGCCGGGATCGGACAGCTTCTGGTCCTGGCGGCAGCTCATGTATCGCTTCCTCGGCGTGCTGGGGCCCGATGAGGTCGAGGCGATTGCCGCGCAGGCCTTCATGGAAATGCTGGAAGGCGGGTTCACCGCGGTCGGCGAATTCCACTACCTGCACCATGCGCCCGACGGCGCGCCCTACGCCGCGATCGGCGAACTCTCCACGCGGATAGCGACGGCGGCAGAAGAGACCGGCATCGGCCTGACCCTGCTGCCCGTGCTTTATCAGCAGGGCGGGTTTGGTGGCGCAGCCCCGAACGAGGGCCAGAGGCGTTTTCTCAATTCGGTGGATCGCTACGAGGCGCTCTTCGAAGAGGCCGCCAAGGCCGTGCAGCCTTTGCCGGACGCAAATATCGGCATCGCGCCGCATTCCCTGCGTGCCGTGACACCGCAGGCGCTGAGCGAGATCGTGGCGCGACATCCGCAGGGGCCCGTGCATATCCACATCGCCGAGCAGGTTCGCGAGGTCGAGGATTGCATCGCATGGAGCGGTCGCCGCCCCGTCGAATGGCTTGGCGATCATGTGGCGCTTGACGGCCGCTGGTGCCTCATCCACGCAACGCATATGACGCCGCACGAGGGGCGGATGGTGGCGCAATCCGGCGCGGTCGCCGGGCTGTGCCCGCTCACCGAGGCCAACCTCGGCGACGGGATTTTCGATGCGCCGACGATGCTGGAAAATGGTGGCGCCTTCGGGGTCGGAACCGATTCCAACATCCAGATCACGGCGGCGGGCGAGTTGCGGCAGCTCGAATATTCGCAGCGCCTTGCCTTGCGCGCCCGCAATGTCTTCCCGCGCGCGGCGGGGCAGTCGACGGGAGAAGCCCTGTATCGTGGTGCGCTGGCGGGGGGAGCCCGCGCGCTTGGGCGCAAGATCGCCGGCATCGAACCGGGCCAGCGCGCCGATTTCGTCGTGCTCGGCGGCGAAACGTGCGATGCTCCGGTCGATGATCCAGCCGCAATGCTTGATTATTACATTTTCGTCGCGGACAGGAGCCTGATCGCCGATGTCTATGTCGGCGGCGCCTTGCGCGTTCGCGGCGGGCGTCATATTGCGCGGGAGGCTATCGCCGCGCGCTACCGCAAGGTCCTGCGCCGGCTGCGGGAAAGCTGAAGGCCAGCCGCGAGAGGGGGGAGCGTGCGCGATCGACCAGCCGAACTGCCGCGCTATCTCGAAATCCAGCGCGACCTGCAGCAGAAAATCGCCTCGGGCGATTGGGCGCCGGGGTCGCGCGTGCCCTCCGAGCACGATCTCCAGGTACAATATTCCTGCTCGCGGATGACCGTGAACAAGGCGCTTTCCGCGCTGGCGCGGGCGGGGCTCGTGGTGCGCAAGCGGCGCTCGGGCTCGTTCGTCGCCAGTCCGCGCTCCGAGCAGACCATCCTCAACATCCATGACATTCAGGCCGAGATCGCGGCCGCCGGAAAGGCCTATCGCTTCGAGGTCCTGCTCCGCACGGCGCGTGCAATGAGCGAGGAGGACGCCCGCCGCCTTGCCGTCAGGAAATCCGGCGCCGTTCTGGCGATGGTCGTGCGACATTTTGCCGGCGATATTCCGTTCGTGGTCGAGGAACGACTCCTCAATCTCAACGTCGTGCCGGATGCGGAGCATGAGCCATTCAAGAGTGCGCCGCCGGGAACCTGGCTGCTGAACGTCGTCCCATGGACGAGTGCGGAACATGTGATCTACGCCGATGTTGCGACGGGGCACATGGCAAGCCTGCTCGACATTCAGAAAAAGGCTGCCTGCCTCGTCATCGAGCGCCGGACTTGGCAGGGGATCAGCACGATCACCTGGGTCCGGCTCAGCTATCCGGGCGAGCGGCACCGGCTGACGAGCCATTTCCACCCCGGCGGCGCGCCGTCGATCTGAAATCAGTGTGCGGCGGCCAGCACCGCTTCGGCGCGGATTTCCTCGGTGAGCCGCGCCTTGAGGTCGGAGAACTCCGGCGAGGTCTTTAGCGTGTAGTGGCGCGGATAGGGCAGGGCGATCGGCAGATCGGCCTTGATGCGGCCCGGTCGAGCGCTCATCACGAGGCAGCGCGAGGCGATGAAGATCGCCTCCTCGATGTCGTGGGTGACGAACAGCACGGTTTTGCGCTCGCGTTCCCAGATGCCAAGCAGCAGTTCCTGCATCAGCGCGCGCGTCTGGTTGTCGAGCGCGCCGAACGGTTCGTCGAGCAGCAGGATCGCCGGATCGTTGGCGAGCGCGCGGGCAATCGCGGTGCGCTGCTGCATGCCGCCGGAAAGTTGCTTCGGCCAGTGGTTTTCGAAGCCGCGGAGGCCGACCTTGTCGATATAGGCGGCGACGATGTCCTTCGCCTGTGCCTCGTTCATGCCCTTCTCGGTGAGGCCGAAGGCGATGTTCTGCGAGATGGTGAGCCAGGGAAACAAGGTGTAGCTCTGGAACACCATGCCGCGGTCCGGCCCCGGCGCGATGATGCGCCGGCCATCGAGCGCGATGGTGCCGGTGGTCGGGCGGTCGAGCCCCGCGACCATGCGCAGCAGCGTCGATTTTCCGCAGCCGGACGGGCCGAGGATGGTCACGAAATCATTGTCGCCGATGGAAAGGTTCGTCGGCTGAAGCGCGGTGACAGCCGCGCCGCCGTGAACGCCGGGGAAAACCCGGCTGAGGTTCTCGATGACAAGCTTGCTCATGCGGGCTGTCCGATCATGCCAGCCTCCACGGGAACAGGCGACGGTTGACGAGCTTGAACAGGAAGTCCGACACAAGCCCGATCACGCCGATGACGATGATCCCGAAGATGATCTGCCCGGTTGCCATCAGCGCCTGAGAGTCGATGATCATGTGGCCGATGCCGGCGGAGGAACCGATGAGTTCGGCGACGATCACATAGGTCCAGGCCCAGCCGAGCACCAGCCGCAGGATTTCCGCAATCTCCGGCGCGTTCATCGGGATCAGCACGCGGCGGACGACACCGCCGTCGCCCGCGCCGAGCGTATAGGCCGCTTCGACGAGATCGCGCCGCGTGTTGCCGACGACGACGGCCACCATCAGGATGATCTGGAACACCGAACCGATGAAGATCACGAGCAGCTTCTGCGTCTCGCCAAGGCCGGCCCAGAGGATCAGCAGCGGCACAAAGGCCGAGGCCGGCAGATAGCGCGCGAAGGAAACGAATGGCTCAAAAAAGGCCTCGACCGGCTTGTAAGCGCCCATCAGGATGCCAAGCGGCACCGCGACGAGTGCCGCAAGAATGAACCCGCCCACCACGCGCCAGACGGTGATCAGAATCTCGTAGCCGAACCCGAATTGCGAGAGCAGGCGCCAGCCGTCCTGAACCATGCTGACCGGGTCAGCGAGAAAGATCTTGGGAACGAAGCCGCCAAGCGTGGCAAGCCCCCATCCCGCGAAGAACAGGATGAAGAAACCGATGCCCAGCCCGACACGCGCCGGATGGGAGATGGGTTCGAGAGGTCGCATCGGGCGTTCCTGTCGGGACGGGCGCGGCGCGGGCCGCACCCGTCAGGCCGGAATTACTGGACGAAGCGGGTATCGGCGAGCTTGGACATGTCCGGCTTCGCCTTGATGATGCCGAGTTCGAGCAGGAGATCGGCTGCTTCCGCCGAGAACTTTCCATGTTCGCCGGCAAAGAAAGTCTTGTTCGCGGCCTTGTCCTGCCAGCGCAGGTACTTCGAGGAGCCTGCGAACTGATCGCCGGTCTGCTTGACGTCGGCGCCCATGATCGTGTTGGCCTTGGCGGGATCCTTCTTGATCATCTCAAGGGCTTCGAAGTAGGAATCGGCCAGCGCCTTGGCGACCTTTTCGTTCTTGCCGAGGAAATCCGGCGTGCAGCCGAAGGTATCCATGATCATCGGGTAATCGAGCGTCGTCGCGATGATCTTGCCTGAATCCGGCGCATTGCGGACGGCCGAGAGGTAGGGTTCATAGGTCATGGCGGCGTCGTTCTGGCCAGCGATGAAAGCCTGCGCGGCCGGACCCGGCTCCATGTTGACCACCTTCACGTCCTTCACGGTGAGGCCGTTCTTCTTGAGAAACCAGGCGAGCGTGAAGTAGGGCGCCGTACCCGGCGCGGAGGCGGCGACCGTTTTGCCCTTGAGGTCCGCGATCTTGGCGACATCCTTGCGGACGGCCATGCCGTCGGCGCCGTAGCTCTTGTCGAGCTGGAAAATCTGCTGCGTCGGCACGCCGTTGGCGTTCCAGACGATCCAGGTCTCAACCGTCGTCGCGGCGCACTGGATGTCGCCCGAGAGAATGGCGAGATGGCGCGAGGCCTGCGGGATTTTCTTGATCGTCACGTCGAGGCCGTTCTTCTTGAAGATGCCGGCTTCCTTGGCGAGCGTCAGCGGCGCGAAGCCCGTCCAGCCGGACATGCCGATCGAAACCTTGGTTTCCTGCGCTGAAGCGGGTGCCGAAAGCGCGGCGGCGGTGATGAAGGCAGCTGCGGTGAAGGTGGATTTCATCGGTCGGATCTCCCCGGAAAGGATGGACACTGGTGCGAATTCAAGCACTGCAAAAAACAATTGTCTAGACAAATTGTCGCGTGATTTCACCGACGCACACCGCGCTGGCCGCGATTGGGACAGGCCTCCGCTGGTGATGACAGAAGCAAGGTCGCAGCCCTGTTGGAAAGAGACCCGCTGGCGAACCCGGCGCCGGAGCGCCACCCTTTCGAAGCAGCAATTCAACGGTCGGTTCACAATTCAGTTGCAATTCATTCCTAATTGCATTGACGGCTGGATGACCGTCCACTATCTCATTGAGACCGGCATCGACGCGAGGCCGGACCCAAAGGTCAGCCGAGAGGCCGGTGATGTCTTTTTCAAGTGCGCGGCTTGGCCGCCTGATGTTCGTTCGCCGGTTGCGATCCGTTGCGGCGGGCCTGTTGCTGGCGGCTGGCGCAGTCGCGCCGATGCCGGAAGCTCTGGCGCGTCAGCCGGGCGAGAAGCTCCGGGTCGTCACTACCTTCACCATCATCCAGGATATCGCCGCCAACGTCGCGGGCGACGCGGCAATTGTCGAATCCGTAACGCGGCCCGGCGCGGAGATTCACGAATACCAGCCAACGCCACATGATGTGGTCAAGGCGCAGTCGGCGGATCTGGTCCTGTGGAACGGCCTCAATCTCGAGCGCTGGTTCGAGAAGTTCTTCGCCAATGTTCGAAATGTCCCAAGCGTGGTGGTGAGCGAAGGCATTGAGCCGATGCCGATCCGCGAGGGCGCCTATAACGGCAAGCCGAACCCGCACGCCTGGATGTCGCCGGCCGTGGCGCTGGTCTATGTCGAGAATATCCGCAAGGCGCTCGCCGCCGCGGACCCACCCAATGCGGAAACCTATGCCCGCAACGCGGCAGCCTATTCTGAGCGCATTCGTGCCTTGGCCGAGCGGCTCAAGACCCGGCTGGTGGGTATCCCGGAAGCGCAGCGGGTGCTGGTCACCAGCGAGGGCGCCTTTTCCTATTTCACGCGGGAGTTCGGATTTCGCGAGGTCTATCTCTGGCCGATCAACGCCGACGAACAGGGAACCCCGCGGCAGGTCCGCGCCGTGATCGACGCCGTGCGGAAGAACAAGCTGCCTGTCGTCTTCAGCGAGAGCACGGTCTCCGACAAGCCGGCCCGGCAGGTCGCCCGCGAGACTGGCGCGCGCTACGGCGGCGTGCTCTACGTCGACTCGCTTTCGACGGCGGACGGCCCGGTGCCGACCTATCTCCGGCTGCTGGAAGTGACCACGGATACGATCGCGAAGGGTTTCGACCGATGAGCGCCTCCGGCGCCCGGCCCTCGATCGCGGCCGAACACCTCTCCGTCGCCTATACGAACGGCGTCCGGGCGATTGCCGATGCCAGCTTTTCGCTCGGTCCGGCCTCGATCTGCGCGTTGGTCGGGCCGAACGGCTCCGGCAAATCGACGCTGTTCAAGACGTTGATGGGGTTCCTGAAGCCGGCGCAGGGCACGGTGAGCATCGCCGGCCTGCCGGTGGCGCAGGCGCTGAAACAGGGGCTCGTCGCCTATGTCCCGCAGAGCGAGGAGGTCGACTGGACCTTCCCCGTTCTCGTCGAGGATGTCGTCATGATGGGGCGCTACGGCCGGATGGGGCTGCTGCGTATCCCTTCGAAAGCGGACCGCGCGGCGGTGGATATCGCGCTTGAGCGTGTCAATATGAGCGCGTTCCGCCGCCGGCAGATCGGCGAGCTCTCGGGCGGGCAGAAGAAGCGCGTCTTCCTGGCGCGGGCGCTGGCGCAGGAAAGTCCGGTGATCCTGCTCGACGAGCCCTTCACCGGCATCGACGTGAAGACGGAGAACGAAATCGTCACCCTCCTGCGGGCGCTGCGCACGGAAGGCGCGCTGATTTTCGTCTCGACCCACAATCTCGGCTCCGTGCCGGAATTCTGCGATCAGGTCGTGCTGTTCAACCGCACGGTGCTCGCCTTCGGGCCGACGGAGGAAACCTTCACGCGCGACAAGCTCGCCGAAACCTTCGGCGGTGTCCTGCGTCACGTGCGGCTCGGCGGGACCGCGCTTCACGACGATGACGACGCCCGCCGCGTCACGGTGCTGACGGATGACGAGCGCCCGCTGGTCTTCTACGGGCGGAAGGGCGATGAGCGAGCCGTGGGGTCGGAGGCGCCGCGAGAAGGTGGTCCCACCCCATGATCGACCTGCTGCTCGAACCCTTCGGATACCAGTACATGGTCCGCGCGATCGCGGTGGGTGCGCTGGTGGGGGGCGTCTGCGCCTTTCTCTCGTGCTACCTCATCCTCAAGGGCTGGTCGCTCATGGGCGATGCCCTCTCGCATTCCGTGGTGCCGGGCGTCGCCATCGCCTATCTCGCCGGGTTTCCTTATGCACTCGGCGCCTTCACGTCCGGGTTGATCGCCGCGCTGGGCATCGCTGCCGTGCGCCGGGTCACCGCCTTGCGTGAGGATGCGATCATCGGCATCGTCTTCACCACGCTGTTCGCGCTCGGGCTGCTGATCGTCTCGATCCGGCCGATGGCGGTCAATCTCCAGTCGATCATTATGGGCAATATCCTGGCGATATCCGACGAGGACATCGTGCAGGTGGTAGTGATTGCGTTCGTCTCGCTTGCGATTCTGGGGCTGCGCTGGCGCGACCTGATGCTGGCTTTCTTCGATGAAGCGCAGGCGCGCGCGGTGGGGCTCGATCCGTGGCGGCTCCGCGTCCTGTTCTTCGTGCTGTTGAGCGCCTGCACGGTCGCAGCGCTCCAGACGGTGGGCGCCATTCTGGTGATCGCGCTGGTCGTGACGCCGGGCGCGACCGCATACCTGCTGACGGATCGTTTCGGCGTCATGATCGGCATCGCGACCTTCATCGGCACCGCGAGCAGCGCGTTCGGCGCCTACATCAGCTATTTTGTCGACGGGGCGACCGGTGGCCTGATCGTACTGACACAGACCGCGATCTTCCTTCTCGCCTACTTCCTTGCGCCCAAGCACGGCCTGCTGGCCACCCGGCGCATGGCGCGCGCCGCCGGGAGCGAACCGGCATGACGGCGCTCCACACCTGGTTTCTCGCGCCGCTTCAGCATGAATTCATGCAGCGCGGGCTTGTCGTCGCGCTCCTTGTCGGCGTCGCCTGCGCGGTCCTTTCCTGCTTTCTCGTGCTGAAGGGCTGGTCGTTGATGGGCGACGCGGTCTCGCATGCGGTCCTGCCGGGCATCGTCGTTGCTTATGTTCTGAGCCTGCCGCTTGCCGCCGGCGCCTTCGCCGCCGGGCTCGGTTGCGCCGTCGCGGCCGGCTACCTGCGCGACACCTCACGCCTGAAGGAGGATGCCGTCCTCGCGATCGTCTTCTCGGGCATGTTCGCGCTCGGCATGGTGCTGTTCGTCAAGATAGATACCGATCAGCACCTCAACCACATCCTGTTCGGCAACATGCTGGGCGTGACGTTCGGCGACATCATCGAAGTGGCGGTGATCGTCATCCCTTCGGTGGCGCTGGTGCTCGCGCGGCGGCGCGATCTCGTGGTCTATTGTTTCGATCCCATCCAGGCGCGGGCGCTGGGGCTCTCGGTGGCCTGGCTGCATTTCGGCCTGCTGGCCTTCCTCTCACTGACCATCGTCGCCTCGCTCAAGGCTGTCGGCGTCATTCTCGTCATCGCGATGCTGATCACGCCGGGCGCCACCGGCTTTCTGCTGGCGCGACGCTTTGATGCGATGCTCGCGATCTCCGTTGCAAGCGCGATCACCGCGTCGATCGGCGGGACGCTGCTCTCGTTTCATGCCGACAGTGCCACCGGCCCGACGATCGTCGTATTGCAGGCGGCGCTATTTGTCGCGGCGTTGATCGTCCGGCCGGTGATGCGTCGCGCTCAGGAGCCGGCAGGCGCTGCAGTGGAAACCCGGCGCCTTTCCTGAAGCTGTACGAACACGATCACAGCTGCCAGTGCGGCGCCGGCGAGGTCGGTCCACCACCCCGGCTTCACCAGCAGCAGCGCGGCGGCGACCAGCCCGATCCGCTGCCAGAGCGAAGCGGCGCTGATGAGATAGCCGTGCAGCCCCGCCGCCAGCAGCACGCAGCCAGCCGTGGCCGTGATCGTGACATGGAGAATGCTCGTCCAGTCGCCGATCATCAGCAGGGCCGGTTCGTAGATGAACACGAACGGGATCAGGAAGCCGGTCGCACCGATCCGCACGGCGGCCCAGCCGCTTGACCAGAGATCCGCTTTGGCAAGTCCCGCTGCCGCGAAGACGGCGAGCGCGACCGGTGGGGTGATTGCCGAGAGGATGGCGAAGTAGAAGGCGAACATGTGCGCGGCCGGCGGGATGACGCCGAGCTTGATGATCGCCGGCACCAGCAGTGAGGTCATGATGATATAGGCGGGCGTGGTCGGCATGCCCATGCCGAGCAGGATGCCGGCGCACATCGTCAGCAGCAGCGCGACGAGGAGCGTGTCCTTGGCGACGGCGACCACGAACTGCGAGAACACGATGCCGACGCCGGTGAGCGTCACCGCGCCGATGACGATGCCGGCGCAGGCACAGGCGAGCGCCACCGCGAGCGAACCGCGCGTGCCGTCGACGATCGCGCCGATGAAGTTCTCGAATGTCACGAAATGCCGGGTCGATTTGCGCAGCGCCGCCGCCGGAAAGCAAAGGGCAGTGCCGATGAGCGCGGCGAGCGGGGCGCTGTAGCCGGCATAGATGATGAAGAGGATCGCAAAGACCGGAATGAACAGATGTCCGCGTTCCTTGAGCTCGTTCGTCATGCTGGGCAGTTCGGAGCGCGGCATGCCGGCAATGCCGAGCCGCTTGGCCTCGAAATGCACCGAGCAGAAGCAGGCGACATAATAGAGTACTGCCGGGATCAGCGCCCAGAGGACGACCTGCCCGTAGCCGACCTGCAGGAACTCGGCCATGACGAAAGCTGCGGCGCCCATGATCGGCGGCATGATCTGGCCGCCGGTGGATGCCACAGCCTCCACACCGGCCGCGAACGGCGCGCGGAAGCCTGTGCGCTTCATCAGCGGGATCGAGACATTGCCCGTGACCATCACGTTGGCGACAGCGCTGCCGGAAATCGTGCCGAACAGGCTGGACGAAATGACCGCGACCTTGCCGGGACCGCCAGCCGTATGGCCGGCCATGCCCATCGAGACGTTCATGAACAAGGTGCCGGTGCCGGTGCGCTCCATGAAGGCGCCGAACAGCACGAAGATCAGTACGTAGGAGGCCGAGACCGACAGCGGAATCCCGAAGATTCCTTCCGTCGTCATGTAGAGCTGATCGAGCAGCCGCATTGGCTCGACCTTTGCCCAGAACAGGGCGTAGGCCAGGAAGATGAAGGCCGTGATCGGGAGCGGCCAGCCGATTAGCCGCCGCGTCGCCTCAAGGACCATCACGACCAGAGAAACGGCGAGAACCATGTCGAGCGTCGTCAGGTCGTCGACGTAATAGATGCGGTTGACGACGTAGTCATAGTTGAAATGCAGATAGACGATCGGCGCCAGCGCGATCGCCAGAAGCGCGAAGTCATGCCAGCGCGCGCCGGTTTCGCCTTCGGAGCCGGAAAGGCGATAACAGAGGAAGGTCAGCGTCAGGGCAAAGCCCAGATGCATCGAGCGGAACAGGATCGCTTCCGGCGCCCCGCGCCAGATGACATCGATGTGATAGGCGGCCATCGCCACGGAGATAACGGCGATCGCGAGGCGCAGAAGCCCCGCACGCGAAAGATCAAGCTTCATCGGACCCTGCCTGTCAGCGGCAATATCGGGGAAGGAACCGGGCGGGCGGGGGCCGCCCGGCGATACGCATCACTTCACGGCGACGCCGGCTTCCTTGAAGTACTTGGCGGCGCCGGGGTGGAACGGCACGCCGACATCGGTCGCCATCATCGCCGGCGTCAGCCCGGCGAGAGCCTTGGAGGTGGCGACGAGGGTCGGCTTGCTATCCATGATCGCCTTGGTCATCTTGTAGACCATGTCCTCCGGCAGCTTGCAGCTCACCGCGAGATGCGTCGCGTAGCCGATCACCTTCACCACCTTGTCCTGCTTGGGGTAGGTGCCGGCCGGCACGTCGAGCAGGGTGTAGCCGGGGTTGATCTTCTTCATGCCGGCGATCATGTCGCCCATGTCGATCAGCTTGATGTCGTGCCCCGCCGCGATATCCATCACCGAGGCGGCCGGGATGCCGGTGCCGAGCGTGAACATCTGCGCCTGGTTGTCCTTCATCTGCGTGGCGCTGTCGGTGTAGGAGACGAAGCTCGCCTTGACATCGCTGTAGGAAAGCCCGGCGACGGTGAGCATGTTCTGCGTGATCATCTCGCCGGTGTTGCCTTTCGGCTGGGTCGTCAGCGCCTTGCCTTTGATGTCCTTGATCGAATTGATGCCGCTGTTGGCCATCACGATGACCTGGAAATACTGCGGATAGAGCGTGCCGATGTTGCAGAGGCTCGCATAGGGCTTCTCGAACGGTTTGTTGCCCTTCACCGCATCCGCAGTCGTGATGGTATTGCCGAAACCGATATCGGCCTTGCCGGTCTCGATACCCTTGGCGTTGGCGACGCCCGCGCCCGGCAACGCCTGAACGGAAAGGCCGGGGATGGCCTTCTCCCAGATGTCCTTCAACTGCCCGCCGAGCGGAACCCAGATACCACCTTGCGGACCGGTCATCAGCTTGAGTGATTGCGCCGAGGCCGACGAAACGCCAGCAAGGCAGGTGGCGGCCACAACGGCCGAAATGAATGTCTTCATATGTTTTCCTCCAAGGGTCTTGTTTCTGTGGCGGCTCTTTCGTCCGCCTTGCAGCAATGCGTCCCGCTTCTGCGGCGGGTTGTCGAACGGCAGTTTTTCATACGGGCAGCAAAAGTCCAGCCCGTATGCAGGATACAGGATCGGCTCAGGTCGGCCGCTGGATCATGTTCTCCGGCAGCCAGGTGGCAAGCCAGCGGAAGGCGATCAGGATAAACACCATCGCGATCATGATGAGGAACATCGGGAAGGCCGCCCGCGCGATATAGTTCATCTCGTGCCGGGTCATGCCCTGCAGCACGAACAGGTTGAACCCGACCGGCGGCGTGATCTGCGCCATCTCGACGACGACGACGATGAAGATGCCGAACCAGATGATGTCGATGCCGGCGTCGCGGATCATCGGCTCGACGACGGCGATGGTGAGCACCACGGCCGAGATGCCGTCCACGAAACAGCCGAGGATGATGTAGAACACCAAGAGCGCCAGGATCAGCTGGAACTGGGTGAGGTTGAGGCTCTTGATGAAGGTCGCCAGTGCCAGTGGCAGGCCCGTGAAGCCCATCGACAGCGAGAGGAACGAGGCGCCCGCGAGGATCAGCGCGATCATCGCCGAGGTCAGCGTCGCGCCCATCAGGCTGTCCTTGAAGCTCTTCCAGTCGAGTGCACCCTGCGCGATCGCGAGCACCAGCGCGCCGATCACACCGAAGGCCGCGGCTTCCGTCGCCGTCGCGAAGCCGAGATACATCGAGCCGATGACGAGCACGATCAGCAGCACCACCGGGATGAGAAAGCGCGAATTCGCGACCTTCTCGGCGAAGGTCATCTCCGGCTCCGGCGTCGGGTTGAAATCCTTCGAAAACTTGGAGGCAAGCATCACGTAGCCCATGAATAGGGCGGAGAGCACGAGACCGGGAATGATGCCGGCGATGAACAGCTTCGTGATCGATTCGTTGATGGTCACGCCATAGACGATCAGCGTCAGCGATGGCGGGATCATCAGGCCGAGCGTCGCGGCGCCGGCGAGCGTCCCGATGACCATCCGCTCGGGGTAATTACGCTTGATGAGTTCTGGCACCGTCATCTTTCCGACGGTGGTCAGTGTCGCCGCCGAGGAGCCCGATACCGCCGCGAAGATTGTGCAGCCGACGACATTGGTGTGCATCAGCCCGCCGGGCAACCGCGCCATCCACGGCGACAGGCCTTTGAACATGTCCTCCGACAGCCGCGTTCGAAAGAGGATCTCGCCCATCCAGATGAAGAGCGGCAACGCGGTCAGCGACCAGGACGACGAAGTGCGCCAGATCTGCGTCATCATGGCGTCGCCCACGGGGCGCGCGGTGAAGAGTTCCATGCCGACAAAGGCGACGCCGAGCAGCGCCAGCCCGACCCAGACACCGGTGCCAAGCAGCAGGAACAGGATGAACAGGAACAGGGCGATCGGGATGAGCTGTTCCATGGCTCAGCTCTCCACATGCTGGACGGCGTGAGGATCGAGCACCACGTTGTCCTTGCCGGTCACGATATAGGTGAGGAGATTGTCGAGGAAGGCCAGCGCCAGGATGATCGCGCCGATTGCCATCGGAATCTGCGGCAGCCACATCGGCAGTTCATCCTGCCCCTGCGAGTAGTCGCCGAGGAGATAGGAATAATAGACGAGCCGCACCGCGTACCAGGCCATGTAGCCGGACGCGGCGGTGCCGATCAGGTAACACCACAGCTCCACCGGCCGGGCGCGATGGCCGAGCGCCTTCAGCAGCAGGTTGACGCGGATATGCGCTCCGCGGTTGAGCGCATGGGCGAAGGCGAGGAAAGAGGCCGACGCCATCAGGTAGCCGGCATATTCGGAGGAACCGGGGAAGGGCACCGAGATCCAGCGCGCGACCATCTGCGCGACGATCACCACCAGAATGGCGATCAGACAGAGCGCGCCGAGCACGGCGGCGGCGAGATAGAGCCTGTCGAGCGACGGGCGCAGGGTAGCGAGAATTCTGGACATCGACGCACTCCAGCCGGAAGAAATGGGGCGGGGTTTCCCCCGCCCGCGATGGGTGGAGGCCGCCTTACTTGTTGAAGGCGTCGATGATCGCCTTGCCGTCGGCGCCGGCGGTGGCGACCCACTCGTCGGTCATGGTCTTGCCCATCTTCACGAGATCGGCCTTGAGCGTCGCGCTCGGGGCCAGCACCTTCATGCCGTTCTTCTTGAGGGTTTCGAGATAGCCCGCCGTGAGCTCTTCGGCTTTCTTGGCGCCTTCGACGGCGGCGGTCGCGGCACAGCTCTTGAACGCCTTCTGCGTGGCGGCGTCGAGCTTGTCGAACGCGGCCTTGTTGGCGAACACCGTGTTGCGTGGCAGCCAGGCCTGCACGTCATAGAAATGTGTCAGGCTTTCCCAGACCTTCGAATCGACGCCGGTCGAACCCGAGGAGATGAAGCTGTCGGCGACGCCGGTCGCGAGCGCACGGCTGAGTTCTGCCGCCTCGATCTGCACCGGCACCATGCCGCCGAGCGCGGCGATGCGCGCGGTCGCGGCGTTGTAGGCACGGAACTTGATGCCCTTCATGTCGGCAGCCGAATTGACGTCCTTCTTGAAGTAGAAGCCCTGCGGCGGCCACGGCACGGAATAGAGGTAGACGAGGCCCTGCTTCTCCAGCGCGGCTTCGATCTTCGGCTGGGCAACCTTCCAGAGCTTGTCGGCGTCCTTGAAGGAGGTGGCGAGGAACGGCACCGAATCGAGGCCGTACAGCGGGTTCTCCTTGGCATGGGCCGAAAGCAGCCGCTCGCCGATCGGCGCTTGGCCGGTCTGGACGGCGCGCTTGATGTCGTTGCCGTTGACCAGCGAACCGCCAGCGTGAACCACGACGTTCACCTTGCCGCCGGAACCGGCATTCACGCATTTGGCGAAGGCCTCGCCGTTCTGCGAATGATAATTCGTGGCCGGATAGGCCATGGGCATGTCCCATTTCTGCTGCGCGAAGGCGGACGAGGCGCCCAATGCAGTCAGGGCGACGCCCCCGGTCAGAGAAATCAGCTTTTTCATATCCATTCTCCC
>JAVTWI010000067.1:2412-16901 GCA_032229845.1 Rhabdaerophilum sp. | reverse complement strand
GGCGATTCGACCGACAATATCCCCGGTGCTTCCGGCATCGGCATCAAGACCGCCGCGCAACTCATCGAGGAATATGGCGATCTCGAAACGCTGCTCGCGCGCGCGTCCGAGATCAAGCAGCCGAAACGCCGGGAAACCCTCACCGACCCCGAGAGCGTCGCGAAAATCCGCGTCTCGAAGGAACTCGTCACGCTGGTGCGCGACGTGCCGGTGGAATGTCCACTCGAACGATTGGTCGCGCACCCGCCGAACGGCGAGCAGGCGGTCGCCTTCCTCAAGGCGATGGAATTCACGACGCTCACCAAGCGCGTCGCCGAGGAATACAAGGCGGATTTCGAGAAGATCGAGCCGGACCCCGCTTATGCCAAGGGCAATTACCCCAAGGGTAACGCCTCGGGAACGAGCGGCGAGGCTGCGGCTCCGGCGGCCGAAACGCGGGCAAAGCCGGCATCCGCGCCTGTGGAAGGCGGAGTCGCATCCGGCCCCGCCGCGCTGGCGGCGAGCCGTCTCGACGCCCTGCGAAAAGTCCCGGTGAAGTTCGACGCCTACGAGACGGTTCGCGACATCGCCGCGCTCGAGCGCTGGGTGAATGCGGCCCGCGAAAAGGGCATCGTCGCCTTCGACACAGAGACCACCTCGCTCGATTCCCTTCAGGCCGATCTCGTCGGCGTCTCGCTTTCGACCGAGGCGGGGAACGGCGCCTATGTGCCGCTCCAGCATCGCACCGGCGAGGGGCTGTTCGATTCCGGCCTCGTCCCGGATCAGATTGCGTTGCGCGACGCGCTCGCCGTGCTGAAACCGCTGCTGGAAGACGAGACCGTCCTCAAGGTCGGCCAGAACATCAAGTACGACCTCAACGTGATGCGTCAGCATGGCGTCGATATCCGCCCTATCGACGACACCATGCTGATCTCCTACGTGCTCGACGCTGGCCGCAACGGCCACGGCATGGACGAACTCTCGACCCTGCACCTCCAGCATCGCCCGATCCCGTTCTCGGAGGTCGCCGGCAAGGGCAAGGCGATGGTGACCTTCGACAAGGTCGAGATCGACAAGGCCGCTGCCTATGCCGCCGAGGATGCCGACGTCACGCTGCGGCTCTGGCAGGCGCTGAAGCCCCGCCTCGCAGCCGAGAGCATGACCAACGTTTACGAGAGCCTTGAACGCGGCATGCCCGATTGTCTCGCGAAAATGGAGGCGCGCGGCATCGCCATCGACCGGCAGATCCTTTCGCGCCTGTCGGGCGAATTCGCGCAGGGCATGGCGCGGCTGGAGGCTGAAATTCACCAGCTCGCCGGCGAGAGCTTCAACCTCGGCTCGCCCAAACAGCTCGGCGATCTCCTGTTCGGCAAGATGGCGCTGCCCGGCGGCAAGAAGACCCCCACCGGCGCCTGGGCGACGGGCGCGGACGTGCTGGAGGACCTTGCGGCGCAGGGGCACGAACTGCCCGCGCGCCTGCTCGACTGGCGGCAGATGCAGAAGCTCAAATCGACCTATACCGATGCGCTGCCGTCTTACGTGAACCCGAAAACGAACCGGGTGCACACCTCGTTCTCGCTGGCATCCACCACCACGGGTCGCCTCGCCTCGACCGAGCCGAATATCCAGAACATCCCGGTGCGCAACGAGATGGGGCGCAAGATCCGCACCGCGTTTGTTGCCGAGCCGGGCCGGCTGCTGATCTCGGCCGATTACAGCCAGATCGAACTGCGCATTCTAGCCCATGTCGCGGACATCCCGCAGCTTCGGAAGGCCTTTGCGGAAGGGATCGACATCCACGCGATGACCGCTTCCGAGATGTTCAGCGTGCCGCTCGCGGAAATGACGAGCGAAATCCGTCGCCGCGCCAAGGCGATCAACTTCGGCATCATCTACGGCATTTCCGCCTTCGGCCTCGCCAACCAGCTCTCGATCCCGCGCGAGGAGGCGGGCGCCTATATCAAGAAGTATTTCGAGCGCTTCCCCGGCATCCGCGACTACATGGACGCGATGAAGGCCAAGGTGCGGGCGGATGGTTATGTCGAGACCATTTTCGGCCGCAAGGCGCATTTCCCCGGCATCACCTCCAAGAACCCCTCGGAACGCGCCTTCGTCGAGCGCGCGGCGATCAATGCGCCGATTCAGGGCTCGGCGGCGGATATCATCCGTCGCGCCATGATGCGGATGGACGCGGCGCTGGAGGCGGCCGGCTCACCGGCGCAGATGCTGTTGCAGGTGCACGACGAACTTGTGTTCGAGGTGCCGGAGGCGGCGGCTGAGGCGGCGATCCCCGTCATCGTCAAGGTGATGGAGGAGGCGCCGCATCCGCTGATGCAGCTCAAGGTGCCGCTCAAGGTCGATGCCCGGGCAGCGAAGAACTGGGACGAGGCGCATTGACAAGCGTTCGTTCCGTACAACAGTTCATGCGCTAGTCTTTGGTCCTGCAGGCAGGAGGTTTGATGCACACGATCGTCGTCGTTGGAGGAGGGCTTTCGGCCCTGCTTTCGTTCCTGCTCCTCGGTCATGCGTTTGGCGGCTGGGCCGGCGTGCGCGACGGAGCGCGTTATTTCGTGCCGTTCTGGATTATCTGCGCGGCCGTCAACATGTGGATCGGCACCCGGCACGGTTATTCCTGGATGGAGGAATTCCCGATTTTCCTGGCGATCTGCGCCGTGCCCGTTCTGCTCGCCGGGATGGTCTGGTGGAAACTCTCGTAAAGGCAGCACCATGAACAAGAATCGGCTCGAAGCCTTCAGCGACGGCGTGCTCGCCATCATCATCACGATCATGGTGCTGGAAATGAAGGTGCCGCACGGCGCCGAACTGGCGGCGCTTGCGCCGCTCTGGCCGGTGTTCGTGAGCTATGCGCTGAGTTTCCTCTATGTCGGCATCTACTGGAACAACCACCACCACATGCTCCACGCGACGAACCGGGTGAACGGATCCGTGCTCTGGGCCAATCTCGGGCTGCTGTTTTGCCTGTCGCTGCTGCCTTTCACCACCGGCTGGATGGGCGAAAATCACTTCGCGCGCTGGCCGACCATGCTCTATGGCCTCAACCTGCTGGCGGCGGCGGTTGCCTACTTCATTCTTCAGAATGCACTGATCCGCCTTCAGGGGCACGATTCGACGCTGGCGCGCGCCATCGGCCGCGACGTCAAGGGCAAGATTTCACCGGTCTTCTACGTGCTCGGCATGCTCGCGGCCTGGTTCTTATCGCCCTGGCTCGGGCTCGCCTTCTTCGTCGCCGTTGCGCTGCTCTGGCTCGTGCCGGACAGCCGGATCGAGCGCCAACTGCGCAACGGCGAATAACGGAGCACCGAACGCCCCGGCACTCTCATCGAGAGGTCCGGGGCGAGATGTGCTGGATCAGGCCGCGCCCTTCAGGTGCTTGAACATCACCTTGCGGGCTTCGTCGTCCATCTCGGTCTTCCAGGTGAAGCGATCCTTGAGCGCCTTGGCGCGGGCCGTCGCCGGGCGGGCTTCGATCTCGTCATGCAGTCGCTTGAGGTTCGGAAGCTTCGCCCAGGCTTCCTCGCCGAGGATGAACGGGATCATCCGCGCCCAGCCCCAGACATCCATGTCGACGATGGTGTAGGTCTCGCCGACCATGTAGCGGTGGCTCGCAAGATGCTGGTCGAGCACGGTGTAGTGCCGCATCGCCTCATATTGATAGCGATCGTTGGCATAAGGCACCTTCTCCGGCGCGAAGTGCTTGAAATGCACAGCCTGCCCCGAGAACGGACCGACGCCGGTCGCCACGAACATCAGCCAGGAAAGCAGCGCGCCGCGGTTCGCATCGCTGGCAGGCGGCAGGAACTTGCCGGTCTTCTCGGCCAGATAGAGGAGGATCGCGTTCGAATCGAAGACGGTGACATCGCCGTCGATGATCGCCGGGACCTTGCCGTTCGGGTTGACCTTGAGGAAGGCGGGCGAGAACTGATCGCCTTTGCGCGTGTCGATCGGCATCGGTTCGAAGGCGATGCCGGCCTCTTCGAGAAACAGCGCGATCTTGGTGGGGTTGGGCGATCCATTGAAATAGAATTTGAGCACACGGGTCTCCTTGGGTGACGGTCTTGCGCGTCTCGCGCATGGTGGTCCAAGGCTAGTTTCCGTGATCCCGCGCGGCAATCGCGCGCCTGACACGATCATCGAATTGTGATCGAAAACGCGCGCCGGCCGCGCAAATTGCGCGCTCCTCCTCAGCCGCAATCCGGGCGGAACGCCACTACCTTCGGCAGGCCGTGGCGATCCGCGACGAGCATCGATCCCTGCGGCAGCGCGTTCCAATCGCCGCGGGCTTCGTCGAGCGGCTCGGAGACCACGTGCAGCCCGTTGTTGTCGTGTCGCCAGTAGAGCGTCGGCGCCTTGTCGTCGCAGGCCCAGCGGAAGGCGTGGAGCGTGTCGCCGTTGGTGAAGACGGCGGCGAAGCGCAGCGCCTCGGCGATGTCGGCCTTTTTCGTCACCTGACGGATTTCGCTCAGAACCGTGCCGAAGGCCGCGCCGGCGTCGCGCATCGCGCCACGCCCGATGGCGGCGAGGAAGATCGCCTCCGAATCCGTCGTCCCCTGCCGGTTCGCATAGAGCGAATCCGGGATCATCGCCTCGATCTGCCGCCGTACGAAGGCGTAGCCGCCGATCTGGCCGTTATGCATGAAAAGGCTGGTGCCATAGCTGAACGGGTGGCAGTTCGCGCGCGCCGTCGCGGTGCCGGTCGCGGCGCGGACATGGGCGAAGAACAGCGGCGAGCGCACCTGCGCGCAGATCGAGAGCAGATTCTCGTCCGACCACGCCGGGCGGAGGTCGCGGTAGATGCCCGGTTCGGGCCGCTCGCCATACCAGCCGAGGCCGAAGCCGTCGCCGTTGGTCGAGGTCTTCGCTTCCGTCGCCTGCATCGACTGGTGGATCAGCGAGTGACAGGGTTTCGAAACCACGCTTTCGAGAAGAACAGGCTGGCCCTGGTAGGCAAGAAACCGGCACATGCGGGTGTTCTCTCCGAATCGACGTCGTTCGAGGGAAGTATTTTCTTCTCTGATATAATGTCACAGAAAATTAATCGGCGATGAAGGGAAGTCCAGCGCAAAAGGGAAAGGTTGTGAAAATCGCCGCGTCCTCTAGTTAGGACAGGAGATCGCGGGTTTCGTGAAAAAGGAACGGAGGAGGGCGGATGCTGAGGGGAGCGGGCGTGCTGGCCGGGCTGTTTGTGGCCGGGCCGGCCTGGGCGGCGGAGGGCCTCGACGGAAAATCGCTCTCGCTCCTCTGGGGAATTCCCTTCGCCGGGCTGCTGCTGACCATCGCCACCGGGCCGGTCTTCTTCCCGCGTTTCTGGCATCATCATTACGGCAAGCTCGCCGCGTTCTGGGCGGTGGCGACCACCCTGCCGCTCGCGGTTGCGCTGGGGCCGCGCATCGCCGTCGAAGCCGTCCTTCATGCGATTCTGCTCGAATACGTGAGCTTCATCGTTCTGCTGTTCGCGCTGTTCACCGTTTCCGGCGGCATTCTTCTCTCGGGCAACCTGCGCGGCACGCCGGCGGTCAATACCGGGCTGCTCGCGCTCGGAACGATGCTGGCGAGCATCGTCGGCACGACGGGCGCCTCGATGATTCTCATCCGCCCGATCATCCGCGCCAATGACGACCGCGCGCACAATGTGCATATCGTCGTGTTCTTCATCCTGCTCGTCTCGAACATCGGCGGCTCGCTGACACCGCTCGGCGACCCGCCGCTATTTCTCGGCTTCCTGCGCGGCGTCGAGTTCTTCTGGACGACGAAGGCGCTCGCCTTCGAGACCGCGCTGGCCTCGGGCCTGCTGCTGACGGTCTTCTTCCTTCTCGACACCTGGCTGCGCCGCAAGGACGAGGCCGGGCCGATCATGCGCGACAAGACGCCCGATCGCGACATCAAGCTCTACGGCCTGCGCAATATCGCGCTGATGGGGGCGATCATCGCCGTGATCCTCGCGTCGGCGGCGTGGAAGCCCGGCATCGTGATCCCGTTTCCCGGCGGCGAACTGGCGCTCCAGAACGTGGTTCGCGATGTGCTGCTGGTCGGCATCGCGCTCGTCTCGCTCGGCATCACGCCGGGGCCGGTGCGCGCGGGCAACGAATTCAACTGGGAGCCGATCGTCGAGGTCGCGAAACTCTTTGCCGGCATCTTCATCTGCATGGTGCCGGTTCTGGCGATCCTCGGCGCGGGCAAGGCCGGTGCGCTCGGCCCCTTCGTCTCGCTGGTGAGCCTCCCCGACGGGTCGCCGAACAACGGCGCCTATTTCTGGGTGACGGGCCTGCTCTCCGCTTTTCTCGACAACGCGCCGACCTATCTCGTCTTCTTCCAGATCGCCGGCGGCGATCCCGCCGTGTTGATGACAAGCCTTGCGAAAACACTGGAGGCGATTTCGGTCGCTGCGGTGTTCATGGGCGCGCTGACCTATATCGGCAACGCGCCGAACCTGATGGTGGCCGCGATCGCGCGCGACATGGGCGTGAAGATGCCCTCGTTCTTCGGCTACATGCTCTGGAGTTTCGGCATCCTCGGGCCGCTGCTCGGATTGATCTGGTGGATCAACTACTAGGTTCCGGCCCCGCCTATTGCCGTGGCGGCTGCATTTTTCCTTGACGCGGAGCGGTCCGTCCGGTTCCTCTCGCCGCAACAAGAAAACGGGGCAGAGACAACAAGGTGGGGAGTTCTCTATGGCCGAGAGTCTGAAGGTCCGGGTCGTCCGGAACATGGCGCGCGCGCTTCTTCCGGTGATGCTGGCGCTTCCGGTCACGCCGGCTTTCGCCGCCGAAGGAATCGATGGCGCCGGCCTTGGCTTTTTCTGGGCGCTCCCCTTCGCCGGTCTGCTGCTGTGCATCGCGACTGGCCCGGTGCTGTTCCACCGTACGTGGGAGCATCACTACGGCAAGATCGCCGCCCTCTGGGCGGCCCTGACCGTCGTTCCGCTGGTTGTCGGATTCGGCTTCGGCGCGGCCCTGTCGTCCGTGATGCACACGATGCTGCTCGAGTATG
This sequence comes from Rhabdaerophilum sp., assembly GCA_032229845.1. Classification (GTDB taxonomy): domain Bacteria; phylum Pseudomonadota; class Alphaproteobacteria; order Rhizobiales; family Beijerinckiaceae; genus Rhabdaerophilum. The sequence goes on along the minus strand of JAVTWI010000067.1, from coordinate 9,914 downwards.
TGAGCTTCATCATCCTGCTGTTCGCGCTGTTCACGGTCGCCGGCGGCATTCTGGTCTCCGGCAACCTGCATGGCTCGCCTGCGCTCAACACCGGCCTTCTGGCGATCGGCACCCTGCTCGCGAGCGTCGTCGGCACGACGGGCGCCTCGATGATCATGATCCGCCCGGTCATCCGCGCCAACGATAACCGCCAGCACAACGTGCATGTGGTGGTCTTCTTCATTTTCCTCGTCTCGAACATCGGCGGCTCCCTGACACCGCTCGGTGATCCGCCGCTGTTCCTCGGCTTCCTGCGCGGCGTCGATTTCTTCTGGACGACGACGCACCTGTTCAGCGAGATGATGTTCATCGGCGGCGCCTTGCTGGCGATTTTTTTCATGCTCGACAGCTGGCTCTACAAGCGCGATGCGTCGCTGCCGGCCCTGCGCGATCCGACGCCGGACCGCGACATCCGGATCTACGGCAAGTTCAACATCCTGCTGCTCGGCGCCATCATCGTCGCAATCCTCGTTTCCGCGGCGTGGAAGCCGGGCGTGAAATTTGCCTTCCCCGGCGGCGAGATCGAATTGCAGAACCTCGCGCGCGATATCGCGCTCGTGCTGATCGCCATCGTCTCGCTGCTGGCGACACCGAAGCAGGTCCGCGCCGGGAATGAATTCAGCTGGGGGCCGATCCAGGAAGTTGCCAAGCTGTTCGCCGGCATCTTCATCTGCATGATCCCGGTTCTGGCGATGCTGAAAGCCGGCAAGACCGGCGCCTTCGGTCCGCTGGTTTCGTTGGTCACGCACCCGGACGGCTCTCCCAGCAACGTCGCTTATTTCTGGCTGACCGGCATCCTCTCGTCCTTCCTCGACAATGCACCGACCTACCTCGTGTTCTTCGAACTCGCGGGCGGCGATCCGGTGTCGTTGATGGGTCCGAAAGCTCTCACGCTCGCCGCGATCTCCTGCGGCGCGGTGTTCATGGGCGCGAACTCCTATATCGGCAACGCGCCGAACTTCATGGTCTACGCCATCGCCAAGGAGATGAAGGTGAAGATGCCCTCGTTCTTCGGCTACATGGCGTGGAGTGCCGGCATTCTGGTGCCGCTCTTTATTATCGCGACCTTTATCTTCTTCCGCTGAGGGCGGGCGCAACGCGGAATTGGAAAGGGCGGCTTCGAGCATCATCCCATCAAGTGGGCACTGGTTGATGGGGAAGATGATGCTCAAAAACAAAGAGATAGAGCGGCCGCCCTTGTTTTATTTGAGCTTGGCGGGCTTCTCGCCGCCGAGTGCCCAGTCGACCAGCTCGATCGTGTGAAGCACCGGGACGGCCATCTCTCCCTTCGAGGAATTCTGCCGCTCCTCGAAGCCGAGACCGATCTGGCTGATGCACCCGAGATTGCCGGTCGCCACCGCATCCGGTTTCAGCCGTGCGATATTCCGGGTTTTCCGCGCGCGCAGCCGGCCTGAAATCTCAGGTTGGAGCATGTTGTAGGTGCCAGCTGAACCGCAGCAGATATGCCCCTCCGGCACGTCCTTCACCTTGAAGCCGAGCGCCTTGAGCACCCTCTTCGGCGCATCGGTGATCTTCTGGCCGTGCTGCATCGAGCAGGCGGAATGATAGGCGATGGCGAGGCCCGTTTCGCGCGCCGGCGCGAGGGACAGCGCCGCGAGGTATTCGGTGATGTCCTTCGCGAGCGCCGAGACCTTCGCGGCCTTTGCCGCATAGGCCGGATCGTTGCGGAACATGAAGCCGTAATCCTTGATTGTCGTGCCGCAGCCGGAGGCGGTGATGATGATCGCATCGAGCCCCTTGCCGTCGATCTCGGCCATCCAGGCATCGATCAGCGTCGCCGCCTGTGCGTGGCTCTTGTGCTCGTGGCCCATGTGATGGACGAGCGCGCCGCAGCAGCCTTCGCCCTTCGGCAGCACGACCTCGATGCCAAGGCGGCCGAGCACGCGGATCGCAGCCTCGTTGATCTCGGGGGCCAGCACCGGCTGCGCGCAGCCGGACAGCAGCGCGACGCGGCCCTTCGGTGCGCCGGCGGGCGGAAACACCGCGGGCCCCTCCATCGACGAGCGGCTGGGCGCGGATTTCGGCGCGAGTGCGAGCATCGCCCCGAGCTGGCGGCCGATCACCGGCAGCTTCTCGGCAAGGGGCTTGAACGGGCGGCCCAGCATCGCGCCGAACAGCGCCAGCCTGAACCGGTTCGGATAGGGAAGAAGGTTTGCTAGGACACCGCGCATCAGCCTCTGCGCCAGCGGGCGCTTGTAGGTCGCCTCGATATGGGCGCGGGCATGATCGACGAGGTGCATGTAATGCACGCCCGAGGGGCAGGTCGTCATGCAGGAAAGGCAGGAAAGGCAACGGTCGATATGCTGCACCACTTCCGCCGTGGCCGGCTCGCCCTCCTCGAACATCTTCTTGATGAGGTAGATGCGCCCGCGCGGTGAATCGAGTTCGTCGCCGAGTTCGAGATAGGTCGGGCAGGTCGCGGTGCAGAAGCCGCAATGCACGCAGGTGCGCAGGATCTTCTCGGAAGCCTGCATCGCCGGATCGGCCAGCGCCGCGAGAGAAAAGTTCGTCTGCATCGTTAGGCTCCCGCCTGCCAGGCCTTGATCCAGTCCATCGGCCAGATCAGCATGATGATGTTGAGCACGAGATTGTCGCGGATGATCGCGCCGACGATCAGTTCCATCGCAACCGCGAGCGTGATGACCAGCGCCGTCGGCAAGCGCCACGCAAGGAGGAAGCCGAACGCCATCATCGTCATGTCCGAGAGCGAATTGACGATGCTGTCGCCGTAGTAATCCAGCGAAATCGTCGCCTCGCGGTAGCGGTTGATGACGGCATCGGTATTTTCAAGGATTTCCCAGCCCGCCTCCAGCGCCATGGCCAGCGCGAGGGCAAGGCCGAGGCTGATCCGCAGCCCGCCGAACCGCTGCAGGCCCCGGAACAGGGCGTAGAACGCGAAGCCGTGGATGATGTGGCTGAAGCTGTACCAGTCGGAGAGGTGCTGCGAGTTTTCCGCGCTGGCGACAACGCCGTGCCAGAGCTTGACGGTGCCGCATTTGCAGATCGGTAGGCGGCCCATGAAATAGAGCGCCGCCGCCGCGCCGAGCATGATCGCGCCCGCAGCAACGAGCCCCTGCCGCAGGCTCGGGCCGGTCGCGGGCCAATTCCCGGCGATGACCGCATCGCGCTCAGACACCGGCGAACATCCGGCCGGGGTTGAACAAGCCAGAAGGGTCTATCGCGGCCTTGATGCGTTGCGTCAACGCAGCGACCGGCGCAGCCTCTGGTTCGAAAACCGGCACCGCGGCACGGACCGAATCCGGTGCACGCACCAGCGTCGCGTAGCCTTTCGCCTGACGCGCCGCAGCGCGGACGACGCTCGCGCCGGCATCGCCGGATGCGTCGGTCGCGAACCAGATGAGCCCTCCGCCCCAATCGTAAAGCGCATCGCCATCGCGTACCGCGCGAATCGCGGCGACCATGTCGGCGGCAAGGCCCGGCTTCACCGAGAGGCGCCAGAGCGCACGTTCGCGCGGCAGGGCGACCGGCGCGGCATCGCGGATGCCGGGCCAGACATCCTCGCTGGCGTCGAGGCGCTTCAATGTGCCGAAATCGGCGAGCAATTTACCAAGCTCGCCGGCGCGATAATGCACCGAGTCGGCAAAGCCCTCGATCCGGAGATAGGTCTTGCCCGGCTGTGGCACATGCGCCGCGCCGGTGATCTCGAACGGCGAGGCGATCGCCCGGCCGAGCGCGGCGATGGCGCCCGCATCGCCGAGCCGGTCGAGCGCCAGCGTGGCAACGGTTTCGGGGCGAGGCGACACCTTGAAGATCACCTCGGTCAGCAGTCCCAGCGTGCCCCATGCCCCGGCCTGCAGCTTGACGAGATCGAGGCCTGTGACGTTCTTCATCACCCGGCCGCCGGATTTGATGATCTCGCCCTCGCCGTTGACGAAGCGCACGCCGATCAGGCTGTCGCGTGCGGCACCGGCCCATAGGCGGCGCGGGCCGGAGATATTGCCGGCCGCGATCGCGCCGATCGTGGGTTCACCGCTGCTACCGAAGATCGTTCGGTAATCGGCGGGTTCGAACGGCAGCATCTGGCCTTTTTCGGCGAGTGCGGCCTGCACTTCGGCGAGCGGCGTCCCCGCCCGCGCGCCGATCACCATTTCCGCCGGCTCGTAAAGCGTGATGCCCCGAAGCGCGGCGGTCGAGATCGTAAGCGCCGATTGCACAGGACGCCCGATGCCCGTCCGTGTGCCGCCGCCGGTGATGCGGATCGGCGTCATGGCGGATATCGCGCCGCGCACGGCCTCGGCAGCCTCGGCCTCGCTGGCCGGAGAGAGTGTGTATTCGGCGTTCATCGGGCCGTTCCTGCCTGCGGGCGTCCGTCGAGCGGGAATACCTTGGCGGGGTTGAGAATCCAGCTCGCGTCGAAGGCCGCGCGCACGCGCATCTGCTGGTGAAGATCGGTCTCGTTGAACTGGTGGCGCATCAGGTCGCGCTTTTCGATGCCGACGCCGTGTTCGCCCGTGAGGCAGCCGCCGACCTCGACGCAGAGCTTGAGGATGTCGTTGCCGGCATCCTCCGCCTTCCGTGCCTCGACGGGGTCGTTACAGTTGTAGAGGATCAGCGGATGCAGATTGCCATCGCCCGCGTGGAACACGTTGGCAACGCGCAGGCCGTAGCTCTTCACGATCTCGTCGATGCGCCGGAGCACGAGCGGCAATTGCCCGGTGGGAATGGTGCCGTCCATGCAGATGTAATCCGCGACCCTGCCCGTCGCGCCGAAGGCGCTCTTGCGGCCCTTCCAGATCGCGGCGGTCTCCATCGCGGATTTTGATTCCTTGATCGTCCTCACGCCGTGCGCCTTGGCGATGGCGATGATGCGTGCGAGCGCCGCATCCATTTCCTCGTCCGAGCCCTCGACCTCGATGATGAGCAGCGCCTCGACGTCCATCGGGTAGCCGGCATGGGCGAAGGCCTCGCAGATCTCGATCGCCGGCTTGTCCATGAATTCCATCGCGACCGGAACGATGCCCGCCGCGATGATCGCCGCAACCGCTTCACCGGCCTCGACCGAGGTCGGGAAGCCGAACAGCACAGGCCGTGCCCCTTCCGCCGCGCGCAGGATGCGCACATGCGCTTCCGTGATGATGCCGAGCTGGCCTTCCGAACCGCAGACGAGGCCGAGCAGGTCGTAGCCCGGCGCATCCATGGCCTCGCCGCCGATCTCGACCACGGTGCCGTCGACCAGCACCATCGTCACGCCGAGGATGTTGTTGGTGGTGACGCCATATTTCAGGCAATGCGCGCCGCCGGAATTCATCGCGATATTGCCGGCGATGGTGCAGGCGAGCTGGCTCGACGGGTCCGGCGCGTAGAAGAAGCCTTCGGCAGAAACGGCGTTGGTGATGGCAAGGTTGGTGACGCCCGCCTGGACATGGGCGGTGCGGTCTGCGAAATCGACGGCAAGGATGCGGTTCATCTTGGAGACGCCGATCACCACGGCATCTTCCTGCGGGATCGCGCCGCCGGCGAGGGAGGTGCCCGCGCCGCGCGGAACCACCGGCACGCCCTCGCGGTGGCAATAGGCCATCACGGCGGAAACCTCCTCGGTCGTGCGCGGCAACGCGACCGCGAGCGGCAGGCGGCGGTAGGCGGTGAAGGCGTCGGTCTCGAAGGCGCGGCGTTCGTCCTCGCTGGTCACGAGGCACTCGGGCGGCAGAAGCGCGGACAATCCCGCGATGATGGCCTCGCGCCGGGCCATGATTCCGGGATCGGGTTTGGGAAACGCGATCGCATTCATCGCGACCCTCCTTGTTCTTTTCCTCGCCGACGTTTTCATACCAGCCCGCCGGGCCGATGACTAATTCTAGTGCAGCGGGAATTCGGATGCAGCACCGCGCTACCGGCATGGCATCTGTTCCAAAAACGAATAGATCGCGCTATTTCTTGCCGATGGATCGGCTCGGTGACCTCGATATCTTCGCGCGCGTGGCGGCAACCGGCTCGATGTCGCAGGCCGCGCGCGACCTCGGCCTGTCGCCGCCGGTCGTCTCGAAGCGTATCCGGCGGCTGGAGGAGCGGCTCGGCTCGCGCCTTCTCCAACGCACCACGCGCCAGATCGTGCTGACCGAAGCCGGCAAGGGTTTTCACGAGCGGGTTCTCGCCATTCTTTCCGCGGTTGAGGAGGCCGAGAACTGGATTTCGCAGCGTGCGCAGCTGGCCCGCGGTCCGCTGCGCGTCTCCGCGCCGACGACGTTCGGGCGGCTGCATGTCGCGCCGCATCTCGTCCGGTTTCTGGAGCGCTATCCGGATATCTCGCTCGATCTCACGCTGTCGGACAGCTTCGTCGATGTCGTCGGCGAGGGCTACGATGTTGCGATCCGCATCGCCGATCTCGTCGATACCAGCCTCGTCGCCCGCAAGCTCGCGCCCAATCACCGCGTGCTCTGCGCGAGCCCGACATATCTCGAACGGCACGGCATGCCCATCTCGCTCGCTGACCTCGGTCGCCATCGCCTGCTGGTGCACAATGCCGATTCCTGGCGGCTCGAAGGGCCGGAGGGGCCGGTGACTGTTCCGGTGACCAGCGCGGTCGCGACCAATTCCTCCGAGGTCATCCGCGAGGCGGTGATCGCCGGCCTCGGAATCGCCCTGCGTTCAACATGGGATGTCGGGCCGGAATTGCGCGCAGGGCAGCTTTCGATCGTGCTGCCGGCCTACCGTGCGAGCCGCCGCGTCGGCATTTTCGCCGTTTACCCCTCGCGCCGGCAGTTGCCGTTGCGCACCCGCGTTTTCATCGATTTCCTGCTCGAGCTCTATGGTGCAGAACCGCCATGGGACCGCGGCCTCTGGCTCAAATGATGCCCGTCATTCCCATGTTCAGCTTGCGCTCATGTTGGATTTGGACTATGGCCTGCACCGTCATATTCGTGAAAGGGAATGCAATGCTTCGTCTTTCGGCTGTTGCCGCTTTTTCGCTCCTCTGCGCCGCTGCCGCCAACGCCCAGGATGCGGCGGCCGGCAAGACTGTGTTCAACCAGTGCCGCGCCTGCCATCAGGTCGGCGAGACCGCCAAGAACGCCGTCGGGCCGGTTCTGAACGGCATTTCCGGCCGCAAGTCGGGCTCGGTGGCCGGCTACAACTATTCGGATGCGAACAAGAATTCCGGCAAGACCTGGGATGACGCGACGTTCCTCGCCTACATCAAGGACCCGAAGGCTTTCATGCCGGGCAACAAGATGGCGTTCGCCGGCGTGAAGGACGAGCAGAAGGCCAAGGATCTCCTTGCCTACCTCAAGACCTTCGGCGACGACGGCAAGACCAAGTAAGCGGCTTTCCGGATCGGAAATTTCAGGGCGCGGATCGTTTCCGCGCCTTTTTCATGCCGACGTCTCTCGATCAGATTTGCAGACTGGCCGGATCCAGATCGCGCACGAAGGCGAGCAGCGCCGCGAGCGCAATATCGGCATCCTCGGCGGTGATCGATTCGGCCG
>JAVTWI010000067.1:0-2312 GCA_032229845.1 Rhabdaerophilum sp. | reverse complement strand
GCGAGCAGCGCCGCGAGCGCAATATCGGCATCCTCGGCGGTGATCGATTCGGCCGGGTTGTGGCTGATGCCGCCCTTGCAGCGCAGGAACAGCATTCCCATCGGGCAGATGCCGTGGAACGCCGCCGCGTCGTGCCCGGCACCCGAGGGGAGTGTGATCGGCTCGTAGCCCAGCGAACGGATCGCCTTGGCCAGTCCGGCCTGAATCGCGGGATGGCAGGGCGAGGCCCTTTCCTCGTAGCCCGGCGCCAGCGACAGCGTGACGCCCCGGCGCTCGGCGATGGTGACGATCTCCGAGAGCACCCGCGCGACGCCGGCCTCGCGTGTTGCGTCGTCCGGCCCGCGCAAATCGAGGCTGAACTTCACCTCGCCGGGAATGACGTTGACCGCACCCGGCTGCGCCTCGATCCGGCCGACGGTGCCGACCATGCCCGGCGTCTCGCGCGCGATGCGTTCCACCGCGAGGATCATCTCGGCCGTTGCCGCGAGCGCATCCTTGCGGAAGGGCATCGGCACCGTGCCGGCGTGGCCGGCCTCGCCCGTGACGCTGGCCGCGATCCGCTTGATCGAGGCGATCGAGGTCACGACGCCAAGTGGCTGGTTCGCGCCTTCGAGCACCGGCCCCTGCTCGATGTGAAGTTCGACGTAGCCCAGCATCGCCTCGCGCCGCCGGGCGATGGCGGGAATCGCCGCGGGGTCGAGCCCGAAGGCGGCCATCGCCTCGCCCATGGAGACGCCGGCCTCGTCGCAGCCCTCCAGCGCTGTCATGTCGAAGGTGCCGGCGACGGAACGCGAGCCGGAGAGGGTCACCGGAAAGCGCACGCCTTCCTCGTCGCCGAATGCGATCACCTCGATGGCGAAGGGCAGCTTGTCGCCGAGACGCCGCAACTCCTCGACCACCGCGAGGCCCGCGAGCACGCCGAGATTGCCGTCATATTTGCCGGCATCGCGCACCGTATCGATATGCGAGGCGATGATCAGCGCCGGCAGACCCGGCTCACGTCCTTCCAGCCGCCCGACGACGTTGCCAACCGCATCGACGGCGGGCGCGAGCCCGGCCTCCGCGAACCAGCTCTTCACTTTCTCCACCCCCAGCTTGTGCGCGGGCGAGAGATAGAGCCGGGTCAGCTTGCCGGGTTCGTCAGTGATCAGGGACAGTTCGTCGAGGCGCGCCATCATGCGTGCGGTGGCGGGAAGATTGGAAATCGCGGTCATTTCTGGGTCCTCAGGGCCTCTACGGCGAACAGGGCGAGCTTGCTCCGCTCGGCGTCGGAAATCTCGGTGATGTTGTTTGGCGGCATGGCGCGGCTCAGCACCGCCTGAAGTGCGATGGCCCGTGCCTCGCGCCGGATATCGGCCTCGGTTTCGAGCCGGACGCCTTTCGGCGGGGCGATGATCCCCTCCCAGACCGGGCTTTGCGCATGGCACATCGAGCAGCGCGAAAGGACGATCTCGCCAGCCTCGGCAGAACGGGCAGGATCGACCGGCGCGGCTGCGAGGCGGCGTTCGGCTTCGATCATGGCGTTGCGGCCAGGCGCGGCCTGCCAGCTCAGCCAGATTGCAAGCGCGAGCGCGACGATCGCCGCACCCCAGTACCACCACGGCGCGTTCTTGTGGTCGGCGTGCCAGTGATTGAAAAAATGCCGGATGATCGCCCCGGAGAAGGTCAGCAGCGCGACCAGCACCGGGATGATCGCGCTCGTCTGGGTGAGCGGATAATGGTTCGAGATCATCAGGAAGACGACCGGCAGCGTCAGGTAGTTGTTATGCACCGAGCGCTGCTTGGCTTGCTTGCCGTATTTCGGATCCGGTGCCTCATCTGCGAGCAAGGCGGCGACCACTTTGCGCTGGTTGGGGATGATCACCATCGCGACGTTGCCGCTCATGACGGTCGCCATCAGCGCGCCGGTGTGGATCAGCGCGCCGCGTCCAGAAAACATCTGCGTGTAGAACCAGCTCATCGCCACGACGAACCCGAAACCGACGACGGCCAGCAGTGTCTCGTGAGCCCCAAGCGTGGATTTGCACAGGAGATCGTAGACCACCCAACCGGCGAGTAGCGAGCCGATACCGATCGCCGCCGCCGCGCCGGGGGAAAGGTGCCGGACGGACGGATCGATCAGATAGAGCGAACTCTGCGCATAATAGATCCAACCGAGCAGCACGAACCCCGAGACCCAGGTCATGTAGCTCTGCCATTTGTGCCAGACGAGATCGGGCGGAAGCGAGGCCGGGGCGCCCCGATATCTCTTCACCTCCTAGAAGCCGCCGCCATGCACATGCCAGGCCGCGCCGCCTTTTCCCGCCGGAATG
>JAVTWI010000066.1:0-2940 GCA_032229845.1 Rhabdaerophilum sp. | reverse complement strand
AAATCCACCACGGCCTACAAGGTGCCGGCTCTGGAAAAGGCGGGCTAGAAGCCCATCTTCTCATTCTCCGGGCAAGATGCGCACCGCGCCCTTGTCGGCACTCGCCGCCATCATGCCATAGGCACGCAGAGCGGCGGAGACCTGCCGCTTGCGCGGCTCGGCCGGCTTCCAGCCGAGCTTGTCCTGCTCCTTGCGGCGTGCCGCGAGATCGTCATCCGAGACCTTGAGGTGGATCTTGCGGGCCGGGATGTCGATCTCGATGATATCGCCCTCGCGCACAAGGCCGATCGTGCCGCCCGACGCCGCCTCCGGCGAGACATGGCCGATCGAGAGCCCCGATGAGCCGCCGGAGAAGCGCCCGTCCGTCACCAGCGCGCAAACCTTCCCGAGCTTCTTCGATTTCAGATACGAGGTCGGGTAGAGCATTTCCTGCATGCCCGGCCCGCCCTTCGGGCCTTCGTAGCGGATCAGCACGATATCGCCGGCAACAACCCCGCCATTGAGGATGCCGAGCACCGCCGCATCCTGGCTCTCGAACACGCGGGCGCGGCCGGTGAACACCAACGCCTCGGGATCGACGCCGGCTGTCTTCACGATGCAGCCGTTCTCGGCGAGGTTGCCGTAGAGCACGGCGAGGCCGCCATCGTGCGAAAAGGCGTGACTCTTCTGGCGGATGACGCCAGCCTCGCGGTTCGCATCGAGTTCCTTCCAGCGCGCCTCTTGGCTGAAGGCGGTCTGCGAGGGCACGCCGCCCGGCGCGGCCTTGAAGAAGGTCTGCACCGTTTCGGAGTTCGAACGCTTGATGTCCCAGCGTGCGAGCGCGCCCGCCATCGTCTCGGCGTGAACGGTCGAGCATTCGCCGTGGAGGAGGCCGGCGCGATCGAGTTCGCCGAGAATGCCCATGATGCCGCCGGCGCGGTGCACATCCTCGATATGCACATCCGAGACCGCCGGGGCGACCTTGCACAGCACCGGCACCTTCCGCGAGAGCCGGTCGATGTCCTTCATCGTGAAGTCCATGCCGGCCTCGTAGGCGGCGGCAAGCAGGTGCAGCACGGTGTTGGTCGAACCGCCCATGGCGATATCGAGCGTCATCGCATTCTCGAAGGCTTCGAAATTCGCAATGGCGCGCGGCAACACGCTGGCGTCGTCCTGCTCGTAATAGCGGCGGGCGAGATCGACGATCAGATGCCCGGCCTCGACGAACAGGCGCTTGCGGTCGGCATGGGTCGCGAGCACTGTACCGTTGCCCGGCAGCGCGAGACCCAGCGCCTCGGTGAGGCAGTTCATGGAGTTCGCCGTGAACATGCCGGAGCACGAACCGCAGGTCGGGCAGGCGTTCTGCTCGTAGCGCTGCACTTCCTCGTCGGTGTAGCTGTCGTCCGCCGCGACGATCATCGCGTCGATGAGGTCGACGGCGCGCTCCTTGCCCTTGATGGTGACCTTGCCGGCCTCCATCGGCCCACCGGAGACGAACACCGTCGGAATGTTGAGGCGGAGCGAGGCCATCAGCATGCCCGGCGTGATCTTGTCGCAGTTCGAGATGCAGACCAGCGCGTCGGCGCAATGGGCATTGACCATGTATTCGATCGAATCCGCGATCACTTCGCGCGAAGGAAGCGAATAGAGCATGCCGTCATGCCCCATCGCGATGCCGTCGTCGACCGCGATGGTGTTGAATTCCTTGGCGACGCCGCCGGCCTTCTCAACCTCGCGCGCGACCAACTGACCGAGCGGCATCAGGTGCACATGGCCCGGCACGAACTGGGTGAAGGAATTGGCAATGGCGATGATCGGCTTGCCGAAATCGCCGTCCTTCATGCCCGTCGCGCGCCAGAGGCCGCGGGCACCGGCCATGTTGCGGCCGTGGGTCGAGGTGCGGGAGCGATAGGCGGGCATGCGGAACGATCCTTGAACGTCAAACCGGAAATGGAAAAACCACCGCCCTTCCAGGCGGCGGGGGCGCACTATAACGGCTCACCGAAGAACGGAAACCCCTGCTCGGGCTTCCATCCGCGTTTTTGGCGTCACGCCACCTTCGGCTGGGCATAGCCGAGCTTGCGGTTCAGGCCGTCGAGCAGTTTTTCGGCCGCATCGGCGATCACGGTTCCGGGCGGGAAGATCGCCGCCGCGCCGGCATCGAGCAGCGCCTGGAAGTCCTGCGGCGGGATAACACCGCCGACGACGATCATGATGTCGCCGCGTCCGAGCTTTTCGAGTTCCGCCTTCAGCGCCGGCACCAGCGTGAGATGCCCCGCCGCGAGGCTGGAGACGCCGATGATGTGGCTCCGCCCTTCGACCGCCTGCTGCGCAGCCTCCTCCGGCGTCGCGAACAGCGGGCCGATCTCGACGTCGAAGCCGAGGTCGGCAAAGGCCGAGGCGATCACCTTCTGGCCGCGATCGTGCCCGTCCTGTCCCATCTTGGCGACAAGGATTTTCGGCGGACGCCCGTCGTTTTCCGCAAACGCGCGCGTCATGCCGGTGACGCGCTGCACCGCCGGGTTCTTCTCGCCGACCGAGTCGCGATAGACGCCGGAAATCGCCTTGATCTCGGCCTTGTGGCGCGAGAAGGCGCGTTCGAGCGCGAGGCTGATCTCGCCGACGGTCGCCTTGGCGCGCGCAGCATCGACCGCGAGCGCGAGCAGGTTGCCGGTGCGGTTGCGGGCGGCGTTCTCAAGCGCGGCGAGTTTGGCCTTCACGTCATCGGCGCTGCGCTCCGCCTTGAGGCGTTGCAGCTTCTCGATCTGGCGCGCGCGGACGGCGGCGTTGTCGACCTTCAGGACATCGATCGCCTTCTCGTTCTCAAGCAGGAACTTGTTGACGCCGATGATGGTCTGCTCGCCGCTGTCGATCCGCCCCTGCGTGCGGGCGGCGGCCTCTTCGATGCGGAGCTTGGGAATGCCGGCCTCGATAGCCTTGGCCATGCCGCCGAGTTTCTCG
>JAVTWI010000065.1:0-2954 GCA_032229845.1 Rhabdaerophilum sp. | reverse complement strand
AAGGCGCGCCGTCAGCGGGCCTTGATGAACTCGTCCTCGGAGAGGCCCAGCTGGCTGCACATCGCCTTCTCCTCCGGAGAGAGCGCGCCGCCTTCCTTAGCCGGGTCGCCGGCCGCAAGGCCCTTGTCCGCGCCCGGCTTGAGGAAGGCCGGCGAAGAAGCGATCAACGCCTCGACATCGGCGCGGGCGTTGAGGGCGATCTTCACGAAATGGTCGCGGGAGGCCGGGGCGATCTTGCCCTCGGCAATCGCCTTGTCGACGAGCGCCTCGGCCGAGCCCTGCGCCTGCGCCTTCTCGATCTCGGCGAGCTTGCCTTCGGCATTGGTGGCCCGCGTCAGCGCCTGGTCGTAATCGGCACGCGGGACGTATTTCGTCGGCGAGGGCGCCTGCAGCGCGTTGATCGCGGCAACGACAGCGGCGGTGTCGGCGGTCTCGGGCAGGCCGAGCGCCTTGAGGAGTTCCTTGTCCATGGAAGGGTCCTGTTCGTTGTTGAGGGCGGTGAAGGAGAGGTTCGGGTTGTGCGTGAGGCCCGCCCCGCCGATCGCGAGGATTTCGAGCGGCGCGGAGTTCGGCCGGCAGAGATAGACGGGCGAGTGGAAGCGGTATTCGCGGCCGGCGATCGCGTTCGCGGCGCGCTCGGTCCAGTTGACCCGGCCCCAGATCGCGCCGTCGCGGACTTTCAACTCCTCGACCCAGCCGGCGGCGGGCGTGTTGTCGCCCGGCTTGCGCAGCTCGTAATCGTGCTCGTAGTCGACGAGCAGCGGCAGGCGTGGTTTCGTCGCGGCGATAATCGCCTCGGGATCGTGGATGACGAAAGAGCGCTTGTCCCGGCCGACGACGAGCCGTCCCTGCGGCCAGAGCAGCACCCATTCCGGGGCGGCGCCCTCGGCGTTGAGCGCGATCGCCTCGACCGTGCCGCGCACGGCGGTACCGAGGGACTTTTCCGAATTGAGGCTGGACAGAAGCGTCATCATGGGGGCACGATGCCCGCATCAGAAACGCGAAAGGGCTGCGACACGCGTCGCAGCCCTTTGCGTTTCCAGTCAACCGGCGCTATATTTCCCCTGCGGGCGAGCCAAAGATACCCGGACTTGTGCCGTGAGGGAGTGCTGCCCCTCCGCCCGCATCATTCCACACTCTCACGTGTTGCGCGCCACCGATCGAGCTGATCGGGGTTCGAGCGGTGCGCGGATGCGAGATAGGTCTCGTTGCTCTGAACCGTGCGCTTGACGGCGAAGCGGTAGAGTTTGCCCTCGATTTCAAGGAAGCTGATCAGCAGCCCTTGGTCCATGAAAGCCTCACCCGCACGGATCGCCTCGGAAACGCCGGCGATGATCTTCGCCGACATTTCGGGGTGGCTCTCGCGGATGTGTGCGGCGCTGTCTCCTGAAAGGCGCACGATCGAGGTTGTCGCGCCGAGCCGCTTCTGACGCGCCGGGGTGAGCATTCCAACGACAGCCGAGAAGCGCCCTTCGGCGTGCCCCATTGCTGAGCGCGGCCTCGCTCCAAGCGTTGCGGTCACATAGTCCATGATCGGATGTTTCACGAGCATGTCGACGGCATTGCGCCGCGCCGCCTCCGGCAACCGGTCGAGCGATGTTTGAAGCCCCTTTGAAAGCGTGCGATCGCGCAGGAGGCCGGGGTTGTGATGCCAGCCCGGATCGATGCCGGCTGGCACGTTCTCGGTCTCGCCCGTGCGCTTGTTGTGCCACTCGCGCTCATCGAGCGGCGGTGCCTTGTCGCGCCCGAATTCCTTGTGCAGCCGGCCGGCCTCGCGATCGCCGATCTGCCGGACCGAGCATTTGCAGTTCCAGCCGTTCGGCGGGTAGTGCGACTGCCACCACGTGTCGCTGACCGGCAGCGTCGTTCCGACCCAGGACAGATGCAGCGGCCGCTTCCGTTCGGATACGCTGGCGACATAGGTGAGCCAGGGCAGGAATTCCTTGTTGCGCTCGACCCGCGCCCATTCGCCGGCGGCATGCGCGGAATGGACATTCGCCCAATAGATGATCTGTAGCCGGCGCGGCGAGCCCAACTGCGCCTTGACCAGTTCGCCGGTTTTCGGGTCGCGCTGCTTTTGTTCGCCCCACCAGCCTTTCTTGCGCAGGATCGGGATCAGCTCGTCCCGGAACCGTTCGTAAGGCACGCGATCGACCACGGCTTTTCGAACCGCGTCGCGCAGGTCGGAGAGGATGTCGAACCCGTGCGTCTTGGCGACGGTGAAGGCGAGCGCATGTTCGCGGGGAGCGATATCGCGCCAATCGAACGTCGGGACACGCGGCCGGCGGTCGAAGTAGTCGACGACTTCCTTGGGCGCGGTCGAGAACAGCGGCTTGTCGGTCATTTGGCGTGAGCCCCAGAAACGGCCGCAGAAGGCCCGTGTGCCCGTGAGGCCCCGATGGGCCGCAAATTTCGCCCGCAGCCGCTGACGGCGTTGAAAACCCCTTGAACGCGCGCGTTAGCCGGCCGGGTCACCGGAGACCTCGCCAAGACCGCGCGCCTTCATGGTTGCGAGGGCGACCCGGCGGGCGAGATGGTCGACAGGCAGGTCGCCGGCGAGCCGGTTGAGCGCCGCCTCGAACTCCTCATAGGAACGCGCCGTCCGGGCGGCGTCCGTCACGGCTTCGATGATCGGCGCCATGTCGGGCTCCCACTCCTCCAGCGCGGCGGCGACCAGCTGGTCCTCCTCGTCTTCCGGGTCGAGGCCGGCGGCGTTGAAGGCTTTCGCCGGAGCGCCGCAACAGGGGCACCCGTTCATGAGAGGACGGTTCAACGCCGGCTCGTTGCCCGGATCGAGGGCGGGCTTGCGCGCACCGGCTCCGGTTCCTTGCGGGGCCTGCTTTTGCCCGCCCATCAGCTCGGCGCCGTCTTCCGGGTCGGTAAAGCCGATCCGGTCGCGGACCTCGCTCATCTGCACCTTCAGGCCAAGCGGGACGAGGTTCTTGAGCGCCTCG
>JAVTWI010000064.1:0-2965 GCA_032229845.1 Rhabdaerophilum sp. | reverse complement strand
ACACCTTCGCCTTCTCGTCGCCCGGCAGAACGTAGTCACTGCCCTCCCACGGCGAGAGGAAATCGAAATTGCGGTATTCCTGATTGAGCTTCACCGGCTCGTAGACCACCCGCTTCTCCTGATCGTCGTAGCGAACCTCGACGAAGCCCGTCATCGGGAAATCCTTGCGCAGCGGATGTCCCTGAAAGCCGTAATCGGTGAGGATGCGGCGCAGGTCCGGGTGACCGGTGAACAGGATGCCATACATGTCGTAGGCCTCGCGCTCGAACCAGTTCGCGCCGGGGAACACGCCGGTGATCGAAGGCACCGCCGTCACTTCGTCCGTCTCGACCTTGATGCGCACACGGCTCACATGACGCGGCGACATCAGGTGATAGACGACATCGAAGCGCTTCTCGCGCTCCGGGTAATCCGCGCCGCAGACATCGACGAAGGAGAAGAAGGCGCAGTCCGCATCCTCGCGCAGGAAGGTCATCACCTCGACGATCGAGGCCGCCTCGGCGGTCAGCGTCAATTCGCCATGCGTGATCGAATGGCCGGTCACCTTGCCGGGCAGCGCTTTCTCGATATGCGCGGCGAGAATTTGCAATGCTTCGGACATGTTGTCCCTCTCCTCGCGTCTGCCCGCTCCGAGGGATCGGGTATCCACGTCTTGTCTTGGCAGCCAAGTCGCAAGGCCGGTCAGCGCCGGCGACTGCGACCTGCGGATTAACGCTCGATCGTCGCGGTGCGGCGGATCTTCTTCTGCAGCAGCAGCACGCCATAGAGCAGCGCCTCGGCGGTCGGCGGGCAGCCCGGGACGTAAACGTCCACCGGCACCACGCGATCGCAGCCGCGCACCACGGAGTAGCTGTAGTGATAATAGCCGCCGCCGTTGGCGCAGGACCCCATCGAGATGACGTAGCGCGGCTCCGGCATCTGGTCGTAGACCTTGCGCAGCGCCGGGGCCATCTTGTTGGTGAGCGTGCCGGCGACGATCATCACGTCCGACTGGCGCGGCGAGGCACGCGGCGCGAAGCCGAAGCGCTCGACGTCATAGCGCGGCATCGAGAGCTGCATCATCTCGACCGCGCAGCAAGCGAGGCCAAAGGTCATCCACATCAGCGAGCCGGTGCGCGCCCAGGCGATGAGTTCGTCCGTCGCGGTGACGAGGAAGCCCTTGTCCGCGAGTTCGTTGTTGATCTCGACGAAGAACGGGTCCGTCGCGCCAACCGGGCGGCCGGTGGCGGGGTCGAGGATGCCCCTGGGGGCGGGAGCGACAAGCGTATTCATGGTTTCAATCCCACTCCAGCGCGCCCTTGCGCCACTCGTAGACGAAGCCGATCGTCAGCACGCCGAGAAACACCATCATCGACCAGAAACCGAAGGCCCCGACATCCTTGAGCGCCACCGCCCAGGGGAACAGGAACGCGACTTCGAGGTCGAAGATGATGAACAGGATCGCGACGAGATAGAACCGTACGTCGAACTTCATGCGCGCATCGTCGAAAGCGTTGAAGCCGCATTCGTAAGCCGAGAGCTTCTCGGGATCGGGGTTCTGGTAGGCCACCACGAAGGGCGCGACCATCAGCGCGAGACCGATGACGGCGGAAAGGCCGATGAACAGGACGAGCGGAAGGTAATCGACGAGAAGATTTTGCATGGCTCCTCCGATTAATCGAGCCGCGCCTTTCGCGCAAGCGAAGAGGCAGCCATCCCCGACCTTTTGCCGAGGGATCGACCGGCGGAATCGGGCATCGCCATTTCCTTCGCGGCGGGCCACTGGACGAGACGCCTGTTTTCCGCTTTCAATAGAAGTGCCGCTTTCAACTTGAACCGGGGGCGAATAGCCAGAAGTTCTCGCATCGGTGGCAAATATACCAACGAATTCGCTCTTCACTCGCCTTACCATCAACGTCCTGATCGCGGGAACACGTCATGCGCAGCATCGTCCTCAAGGCATTCTTCTGTCTTTCACTCGGCATCGGCGCGTATTTCGCAGCGCCGGAAATGGCTCTGGCGCGCGGACCCGGCGTCTATAACGTCGAAGGCACCAATCCGGGCGGCAACGGCACCTATTCGGGCCGCGCCACGCTCGCACAGACCGGCGAATCGACCTGGAAGATCACCTGGCGCATCGGCTCGCAGAGCTGGGAAGGCTGGGGCATCGGTGACGGCAAGGTCATCGCCGTCAACTACCGCTCCGGCGGCACCACCGGCGTCATTCTCATGATCGAGAAGGACGGCGGCGGCTACGAATCCGTCTGGGCGAATTCCGGCTCGACTGCGGTCGGCACCGAGGTCTGGACGAAATAGCGGCGCGAGCCGTCGCGCCCTGCCTCACTTCACCTTGCGGCTCATCGCGACAGTCACGATAATCGCAAGGCAGAACCCGAGCGAAAGACTATCGAGCCTTTCGCCGAGCAGCGGCACCGCGACCAGCATCGACAGGAACGGCTGGAGCAACTGCGTCTGGCTGACCCGCATCGCCCCGCCGAGCGCCAGCCCGCGGTACCAGGCGAAGAATCCGAGCCACATCGAGAACAGCGCGAGATAGGCGAAAGCCCACCACGCCACCGGCTCGACGGCGCCTTGTGGACGAGCCCAGAGCGAGACCGGAATGGTCAGCGGCAGGTAGAGCACCAGGATCCAGGAGATCACCTCCTCCGGCCGCCGATCCCGGCTGAGCCGTGCGCCGAGCACATAGCCGGCGCTGGCCGAGGCCATCGCCAGCAGCAGCAGCCCGTCGGCCGGGACGAAGCCCTTGCCGCCGCTGGCAATATGGGCAAAGGCCAGTACCAGCAGGAAGCCGAACACCGCCAGCGCCCAGAAGCGCGCCGAGGCCCGCTCGCGCATCCAGAGCGCGGTGAGGATCGCGGTCCCGAGCGGCAAGGCGCCGGCAATCACCGCCGCATGCATGGCATCGACGTATTGCACCGCGAGCCCCATGAAGAGCGGAAAGCCGACGACGATGCCGAGGCCCGCC
>JAVTWI010000063.1:0-2975 GCA_032229845.1 Rhabdaerophilum sp. | reverse complement strand
AGATGGTGGCCAGCGTCGGGTTGGTCTCGTTGCGCTCGATCTGGCTGATGATCGATTTGGCGACGCCGGACTGTTCCGCAAGCTCCGAGAGCGAAAGGTTATAAGCCTTGCGCAGCCGCTGGATCGTCTTGCCGAGCTGGCCGGAAAGCGCCGTCGCGCCGGCTTCGAGTTCGCGGGGTTTGTCCTTGTCCGGTATCGACATCTTGACCAAGAGACCTGTTTCGTTCACCGAACGATCGTTCGATGCTCAGAACATGATCTTTGCCCCAGCGCAAGGCCGGAGGCAAGATATTCAATTATCTGCATCTGTATTCGAGTGATTTGCCCGCTGATGATGAACGACCAGACCCTACCTCCTGCTGCCGCCGAACCGGAATTCGATGATGATCTCGCCGATGGGTTCTTTACCGTTGTCGACCGCGAGGGGAAAACGCACCGGCTGCCGGGGATGAACGGCTTCCGGCTGATGGAGATCATGCGCGATTTCGGCATGGACATCGCCGCCACCTGCGGCGGCGCGGCGGCTTGCGGCACCTGCCATGTCTATGTCGATCCGGCATTTCTCGGCCGGCTCGCCGAGCCCAATGGCGACGAGGAATACCAGCTCGACAGCCTTATCAACTACAAGCCGAACTCGCGCCTCTCGTGCCAGATCCTGTGGGATCAGGCCGTGCTTGACGGGTTGACCGTCACGCTGGGCCCGAAAGAGCATATCTAGCGTCGGGCCCTAGTCCGTCTGCAGCGCCAGCGTGCTTGCGGAGATCACGCGCCGCCAGACGGCTCCGTCCGCTCTCGCCTGATTGAGCGAGGCGAGAATGCGACCGGCAAGCGGGGATTTCGCGCCAAGCTCCTCGATGATCTCGCTGGCCTGAGCGCGCGCGGCGCGGAGGGTGCCCAGCGAGAGACGGCGCAGTTGCACCTTGTGCTCGCCGACCAGCGTCGTCAGCGCGCGGGAATTCTCTGCTTCCGCCTCCGTCAGCCCGCGCGCATGCGCTTCGCGGCAGGCAGATGCCAGCATGGCCCGGTACTCGGCCGGCAGTTTCTCCCAGGCCTGCCGGTTCACGAGCGCTTCGGCCGTGCCGTTCGGCTTGTTGAAGCCCGGCGCATAGTAATAGGGGGCCGGCTTGTAGAGGCCGAGCGGCAGATCGTTGACGGGCGCGAGGAATTCCGCGCCGTCGATGGTCCCGCTCGAGAGCGAGATCAGCAGATCGCCGGGCGCGATCGAGAGCGGCACCGCGCCGAGCCGCCGCCAGAGTTCCGCGCCGAGCCCCTGCACACGCAGTTTCAGACCCTTGATCGCGGTAAGGTCCGGGATTTCACGCTTGAACCAGCCGGCCATCGAGGGGCCGGTATTGCCCGCGAGCAGCGGCTTCACGCCGAAGGGGGCGTAGAGTTCGTCCCACAAAGCCTGCCCGCCGCCACGCTCCAGCCAGCTTTCGTGTTCGAGCGGGCCGGGACCGAAGGGAATGGTGGTGAAGAAGTTCGTGGCGGGGTTCTTTCCCTGCCAGAAGAAGGCGGCGGAATGCCCCATCTCGACCGTGCCGTTGCCGACGGCATCGAGCACCTGCAGGGCCGGCACGATCTCGCCCGCGCCGAAGAGCTGGATCTCGAACTGTCCTGCTGAAAGCTCAAGAACCCGTTCGGTGATGTATCGCGCGGCAAGGCCCGGCCCCGGCAGGTTCTTCGGCCAGGAGGTCGCCATGCGCCAGCGCAGCCGGTTCTGGGCATGGACCGTCGGCGCCGCGATGAGCGCGGGTGTCGCGGCAAGGCCGGCGAGGAGGAAACGTCGATCGGTCATCGGCATCACCAGAAGGCGTGGAAATGATGGGTGGGGCCGTGGCCGGCGCCGATATCGAGCCGATCCGCGGCGGCGATCGCGGCATGGACGTAGGCCTTGGCGGCGCGCGCGGCGTCCTCGATACCCAACCCTTTGGCCAGTCCGGCGGCGATGGCGGAGGACAAGGTGCAGCCGGTGCCATGGGCATTGCGCGAGGGGATGCGCGGCGCGGCAAGGCGCAGCGTCATCGAGGGCGTGACCAGCAGATCGACTGCCTCCGCACCTTCGCCATGCCCGCCCTTGATCAGCACCGCATCGGGACCGAACGCCAGCAGACGTGTGGCCTGATCGAGCATCTCGGCTTCGCTCCGGGCGACTGGGCCTCCGAGCAATCGCGCCGCCTCAGGGAGATTGGGCGTGAGCAGCGCGGCACGCGGCAACAACGCCGATGTGAGCGTGGCGATGGCATTCTCGGTGAGCAGCGAATCACCGCTTGCCGCCACCATCACCGGATCGAGCACCACCGGCCCGGCGTAATCCTCCGCGAGGCCGCGCGCGACGGCGAGGATCGTCTCCGGTACGGAAAGCATCCCGATCTTCACCGCGTTGACCTTCAGGTCGGCGAACACGCTGCGCATCTGCAGGCGGACGAAATCCGCCGGCACATCGTGGATGCCCTGCACGCCGAGTGTGTTCTGCGCAGTGAGCGCGGTGATGACGCTGGCGCCGTAGACACCAAGGGCCGAAAAGGTCTTGAGATCGGCCTGGATGCCGGCGCCGCCACCGGAATCCGAGCCAGCAATCGTCAGGGCAATCGCGGTCATGCCTGTCCCCCTCTTGCAGCGAGCGCTTCGTCGATTGCCCGGCGGAAGGCGCGGGCGGCGGCGGTGACATCCGGTTCGAGATAAAGCGCGGAGATGATCGCCACCCCGTCCGCGCCGGCGGCGATGCAATCGCGCGTGCGGGCGAGGTCGATCCCGGCGATGGCGCCGACCGGCAGACCGGAGCGGCGCGCGAGACCGCGCAGGCGAGCGAGGCCGGCAAGGCCGACCGGTGGGTCCGGGTTATCCTTGCTGGTGGTCGCATAGACGCCGCCAATGCAGCCGTAATCGACGATTTTCGGGTCAAGGCTGGCGAGATCGTCCTCGTTCTTCAAGGTGATGCCGAGAATCGCGTCAGGTCCGAGCAGCCGACGCGC
>JAVTWI010000062.1:0-2986 GCA_032229845.1 Rhabdaerophilum sp. | reverse complement strand
GACCGGGAAATAGGTTTCGCGATCGGCGCAGAGCGGCCAGGCGCGCGCCCACATGCCGTATTGCTCGGCCTTCTGCTGCAGCCAGGGTCCGGCGCACAAGCCCGCGAGACCCATTCCATAGGGTGCGCGCGCGACCAACTGAAGTTCGCCGGCAGGATGGAACTCCGCCTCGTGATCCTGGATGAAGTAGAAGCGCTCCTGCACGTTGGATGCGTTCACGGCCGGGTAGACGGTCCAGCAGTCGGTTGCGATGACCGCGTCGCCACCGATGGCGCGGACGTCATCGGGCAGGAAACGGACACTCACGTTCCGGCCCAGCGGCTGATACCAGTCGCAGATCGCGCGATAGGCCGCGGCCGGGCCTTTGTGCTGCCCCTGCGCGTTCTGCAGCCAGATGGTCTGGCGGTGCCCGAACGTCTCGAGAAAGTGCACCATCCGGAAAATCGTCATATGACCGCCGGCCCCGCGCGAGAAGCTCGGCACGATCCAGTGCAGATCGAGCGCGCGCGGATTGAAGCGCCGCACCAGCGGCGCGAGCGGAACCGGCTGGTTCCGGGCGATCCGCGCCGTATCCCGCGCCCAGCGTTCGGCTGCCGGCTCGAAATCCGCCTCGCGCCCCGGAACCGGCGCGGGCGGCGGCGATGGCTCCCGGCGGTTTGTGGCGTATGCGCGGGCCGCGTAGCCGGCGGCCTTGGCCACCAGCGGAAAGGCGCGCTCGAGGACATGGGCGAGCGTGAAATCAAGCTGGCCGCGTTCTTCCTCGAACTGCTCCAGCTTCACGTGGCTGATCAGCGCGCGATAGGCATCCGCCCGGAACCAGGCCATCGAGCCGGCTGCGAACGTCTCGCCGTCAGGACTGACCTTCCCGCCCGGAAACGCCTGCATGAACGCGGCGACACGTGGATTGTTGTTCTGGCGCTTGAGGTATTTTTTGATGCGGTAGAAGTTCTCGGGATAGAAGAAGCCCAGCTTCGGATCGTCGGCGAAGGCCTTCAGCACGGCATCGACGAGTGGCTTCGATCCGGCGAGCTGATCGATGAGGTAATGGCGCCAATCGTCGCCCCAGGCGATGTGCATGCTGACCTTGGAATGCAGATGCAGCACGAGATCGTGTTTCGTCCAGATGTCGGCGCAGCCGACGAGAAACGGCGCGATGTCGCGGCCGCGGTTTTCCGTCAGCCGCACCTCGATCCGCTGCGGGAGTCCGTGATCGGCCAGATAGCGCAGGGCCAACCGCTCGACGAACAGCCGGTCCGCCTCGGTGCAAACCGTGACGTAGGCTACCGTGCTCGCCGGGAAATTCGCGAGGCACGGAAGAATTTCGCCGACGAGTTCGGGGTAGAAGGCGTGAAAATGGATGCCGACGCCCAGCGCGGCGGGAGCGTCCTGCGCCGGCTCCAGCAGCGTGAAGCCGTGCTCCGCCAGTCGCGGCCCCACCACCGCGCTGCCGCGCACCAGTTTTTCAAGCGCGTTCGCGCCCTGAGCGAGGTCCGGCAGGCTCCGCTTGGCGAAATCCATGTCGAAGCCGGCACGAGGGTTGCGGTCTTCCCGCCAGCCGACGGTTTCGAAATGCAGAAACGGATCGACGCCCTGCCCGGCGACATCGGGGTAGTGCGTCCGATAATAGTCAGCGTCGAAGACGGCCTTCCAGGCCTCCCAGGCCACGCGCGAAAGGCCTTCGACCGGCGCCATTTCCTCCTGCTCGAGGTTAGGCTCGGAATCGCGCGGCCAGCGCGCGTCGCCATAGAGATCGATGCAGTGTTCGACCGGCAGCTTGCCAAGCTGGAGGCAGGCCGGGTGCTCGTCGACAAACTGCTTCTGATCGAAACAAGGATTGGGCCAGCGCCCCTCCTTCCAGCCAAATTCGACATAGTGCTGGAGCGGATTGACGCCAGAATTCCGGACATCGGCGTATTGTTGGAGATAGTAGGCCGTCCAGAAATGCGGAGACGGCGAGAGGCCCTTGTGATGGCCCTTGCGCAGAAAATGGCGAAGAGGATCCGTCAACAGCCCGATACGGGCCTGCTTGCGGTAATAGTCCGTGTCGAATAACCGCGTGGCCTTGATCAACCGGTAGACGTCTGTGCTCATGATGCGCCCGCAGATTTGTCCTTGCGCCTATAGGCCGCCGCAAGGGCACGGATCGCGCCAGCCGAAACGGCGCGACGCCCCCTCACACGCCGTTCAGCACGGCATCCGATTTCAGATAGGCCCCATAGCCGCTCTTGCCGAGCGCCCGTCCGAGGGCCAGCAATTGCTCCTTGCTGATGAAACCGCGCTCGAAGGCGATTTCCTCCGGGCAGCAGATCCGGATTCCCTGCCGACGCTCCATCGCCCGGACGAAGTTCGTCGCGTCGGCCAGCGATTCCGGCGTGCCGGTGTCGAGCCAAGCAAAGCCGCGCCCCACGCGTTCGACGTTGAGGCGCCCCTGTTCGAGGTAGATCTTGTTCACATCGGTGATTTCAAGTTCGCCGCGCGCCGACGGCTTGATGGAGGCGGCAATGTCGACGATGTCCTCGTCGTAGAAATAGAGCCCGGTCACCGCCCAGTTGGACTTCGGTTGCTTCGGCTTCTCTTCCAGGCTGAGCGCCTGTCCCGTCGGGTCGAATTCGACAACCCCGTACCGCTCGGGATCGGCGACATGATAGCCGAAAACCGTGGCGCCTTCGGTGCGCTCGCCGGCCCGCCGCAGGATGCCAGCAAGCCCCTGCCCGTAGAAGATGTTGTCGCCGAGGATCAGCGTCGAGCGATGGCCCTTGATGAAATCGCGGCCGATGATGAAGGCCTGCGCGAGGCCGTCGGGGCTCGGCTGTTCGGCGTACTGAAGGCGGATGCCCCACTTTTCGCCATTGCCCAGCAACTTCTGGAAATGCGGCAGGTCATGCGGGGTCGAGATCACTAGGATGTCGCGGATTCCGCCCAACATCAGCACTGAAAGCGGATAGTAGATCATCGGCTTGTCGTAGACGGGCAGCAACTGCTTCGA
>JAVTWI010000061.1:0-3009 GCA_032229845.1 Rhabdaerophilum sp. | reverse complement strand
GCTTCCTTGTTGCGGCTGTTCGCGGGAAGGCCGAGGCTCCAGCCGCCGACCGGGCCGAAACGCCCCTTCGGGCCGGCCGGCGGAGCGACATAGCCGACCTTGCCCACCACCTTCGACTTCGTGGCATCGGTCAGCCAGGGCTGCAGCGAGGTCGCGTCGAACCACATCGCCGTCTTGCCGGAGGCGAAGGCGGAAACGGCTGCGTCCCAGCTATAGGTCTCGATATCCGGCGGGGCATTGGAGAGCAGGGCGAGCAGGTATTCGAGCGACTGTTGCGTCTCCGGGCTGTCGACCGTGACATCCCAGGTCTTCTGGTCGATGACGTTGGCGCCGAAGGCCGGTGTGAACAGCTCCCAGCTCAGCGCGAGCGTCCGGCCCGTCTCGGCTCGCATCGAGATGCCGTAAAGCCCGGGCTCCTTGTTCTGGAAGAAGCGGGCGGTTTCGAGCAGTTCGTCCGTCGTATCCGGCGCCTTGCGGCCGTATTTCTCGAACAGATCCTTGCGATAGGACAGGAAGAACGTCTCGCCGGCGACGGGAATCCCGAGCGTCTTGCCCTTGGCGCGGCCGATGCCCTGCCGATAGGCGACATGGATATCCTCGAAATCGTAGTCGTCCGGCGTCGCGGCCTTGTCCTTCAGCAGGTCGCCGAGATCCGCCAGCATGCGCTTGGCCTCGTATTCGGCAAGTGCCGTGCCGCGCACCATGGAGACGTCGTAGGACGTATCGCGCGCGGTCTGGGCCAGCAGTTGCTTCGACATGATCTCGCCGCTGCCGACCACTTCCCAGGTCACCTTGATGCCCGTGGCAGCCTCGAATTCCGGCGTCAGCGCCTTCATCGCGTCCGAAGCCGGGTGGGAGATCGCGAGGATTCTGATCTCGCGCGCAGGCTTGCCTTTCAATGCGGCTTCCCATTCGGCGAAGCCGGAAGCGCGTGCGGCGCCCGCGACCGCTCCCGCCACGCCGACCGTCAGCCCCGAAAGAAGAATGTCGCGACGAGACAGCACCATGTTTTCCTCCCGAGTTCGAGCTTGTTTGCCCATTTGAGCAAATGTATGCACATATGAGCAGATCGGTCAATTTTGATGGCTGCGGCCGGAACGCAAGCTCTCGTCGCGATCGATGATCGTGTAACGAGGTGGTCGAACGGCAGGGCTCTTGCGCCCGTCGGACGCACGGAGATGGGCATGAGCTTGAAGCCACGCGACGAAGCGGGAGCCTTGCGCAGGCAGGCCGGCCGATCCGCCGCCCGCACGATCCAGCTCCTGGAGATTGCCCGCAGCTTCTACATCGACGAGGAATCGAAGGTCGTCATTGCAAAGCGCCTCGGGATCAGCCGGTTCGCCGTCTCTCGCCTGCTGGGGGAGGCCCGGAGCGCGGGATTGGTCCGCATCGACATTCGCCCGCCCACGGAGGTCGACTTCGCCCTTTCTTCGGCGCTGATGCGCAAGGCTGGCCTGCGGCGTGCGATCGTTCTCC
Source organism: Rhabdaerophilum sp. (assembly GCA_032229845.1). Classification (GTDB taxonomy): domain Bacteria; phylum Pseudomonadota; class Alphaproteobacteria; order Rhizobiales; family Beijerinckiaceae; genus Rhabdaerophilum. The sequence goes on along the minus strand of JAVTWI010000061.1, from coordinate 1,533 downwards.
CCGCCGCCGATCCGGCCTCGGAACTCGGCATTCTCGCAGATGCGGCTGCTTCCTACCTGGTCGAGGCCGGAACCCCCGACGACGTTCTGGGCCTCGTCGCGGGGCGGACGACGAGTCTTATCCTCGATCGGATCGGCGAGCTTCCGGGCCGGTCGATCGTCCAGTTGTCCGGTGTCAGCCGCGCCACCTATTTCGAGCATAATCCCGCCGAGATGATCCGTGCGATGGCGATGCGCTTCCGGGGCCAGACATTCCCGATCTATGCCCCGCTGCTGCTCGACGACGCCGCGCTCGTTGCATCGCTGCGCGAGCAGATCGGCATCGCCGACAGCATCGCCCAGTTTCCGAAGCTCACGCGCGTCCTGTTCTCCGTCGGTGCCTGGAAGCCGGACGGCTCGGGCGTGTTCGAAAGCCTTGACGAGCGCGGGCGTGTGCAGGCGGCGGAAGCCGGAGCGGTCGCCGAGATACTGGGGCACATCTTCGATGCCGAAGGGCGGCGCATCAGCCAGCCCGTATCGGACAGGTGCCTGACGATCTCCTTCGACAATCTGAGCCGGGTTGCCGATCGTGTGGCGGTGGGCGGCCATGCCCGTGCGGAGGCCGTGCTGGCCTGCGTCCGTGCCAAGGCGGCCACCACGCTCGTGACCGATGCGAAGACGGCCCAATATGTTCTGGATGCATTATGATGACTGATACTGCATCTCGATGGCGCGCCGTATCCGTCCGCGCGCGAAGCGGGGCTCCGATCCGATGAGCATTCTGGTGTGCGGAGAGGCGATCGTGGATCTTTTCGTCGTTCGCGACGAAGGGGCGATGCGATCGGAGCCGGTACTCGGCGGCTCGCCCTTCAACGTCGCGATCGGGCTGGCGCGGCTGGGCGTGCAGACTTCGTTTTTCGGGGGATTGTCGTCGGATGTGTTCGGGCAGGCCATTCGCGCCAGGCTTCAGGCAGAAGCGATCGATACCGGCCTCGCCGTCGATAGCGATCGCCTCACTACGATCAGCGTGGTCGGCACGGATTTGTCGGGGCACCCGGCCTATGCGTTCCATGGCGAGGGGAAGGCGGATTGCAGCGTCGAGATTGCCGATCTGCCGGCGATGCTGGGGGACGATGTCCGCGCCATCGTCATGGGGTCATACACGCTGGCGGTCGAGCCGGTGGGGGACGCGCATCTCGCCCTCGCTCGGCGGGAGGCCGGCACGAGGCTGATCTCGATCGATCCGAACCTGCGCCCGACCGTTACGCCGGATCTCGAGCAATGGCGTCGCCGGTTTGCGGCGTTCCTCCCTTGCACCGGAATCGTCAAGGCGAGCGAAGAGGATCTCGCCGTCGCGTTCCCCGGAGTCGCTCATCGCGACCTGACTGAAGCCTGGTTCGCGGCCGGGGTGAAGCTATGCGTCATCACCCATGGCGCCCATGGCGCGGTCGCCTGGCGCCCGGCACGAGGCGCGGTCGTTGAGGCCGGACGGCCGATCGAAACGGTCGATACGGTTGGCGCCGGAGACAGCTTCCATGCGGCGCTGCTCGCACGG
>JAVTWI010000060.1:0-3011 GCA_032229845.1 Rhabdaerophilum sp. | reverse complement strand
CGGCCCGCAACCGGCCGGCGATCATGTTGCGCAGCCAGTGCGTCTTCTCGCGGGTCGCGCGCTCCGTCAGCGCGACCTGCTCGGGGTGGCGCAACTCGAACGCAAGTTGCTCGGCGGTCGGGTGGCGACGCTCGGGCTTGACCTCCAGGCAGCGCAGGATGATCTCCTGAAGGAATTCCGGAATGTCCTTGCGGATGTGCCGGGGCGGCGTCGGCGCTTCGTAGAGGCGGCGCAGCAGCGCCTTGGTCGTGTGCTTCGGGTTGCCGAACGGGCGCTCGCCGGTCGCGAGCGTGTAGAGCAGCACGCCGAGCGCGAACAGGTCCGAGCGCGGCTCCTCGCGCAGCTTCAGCACCTGCTCGGGCGCGATATAGGGCGCGGTGCCCATCGGCACGCGGAATTCCTCGGCCAGCAGATCCGGCAGCTTGAGGTGGCGCGAGAGGCCGAAATCGATGAACACGGCCTCGCCGCCGGTTCCATCCTCGTTTTTAGGCCGGAACATGATGTTCGAGGGCTTGAGATCGAGATGCACGACATCCTGCCGATGCAGGCTCGCGAGCCCGGTCGCGACGCGCGCGCCGATGTCGATCACCTCGTCGAGGGGAAGCGGCGCGTGCTTGAAACGCGGCAGCAGCGAATCCCCTTCGAGCTTCTCCATGACGATGTAGGGCTGCGCCGTGAAATCGCCGAAGGCATAGCATTTCGGCACGTGCGGGCCGGACAGCCGCGGCAGGATCATCTGCTCCTGCTCGAAGCCGACGATCATGGTGGGGTCGTCGCCATCGAGGATGAGCGGGATCTTCATCACCAGCGGCACGTCGATGTCGGGGCGGCTCACATCCCAGATCTCGGCCATGCCGCCCTGATGGATCTTCTCGCCGATCAGGAAGCCGTCGAGCGTCTTCCCGGTTTCAAGCTGCATGCGGCCCATGGAAATTCCTGTTTCTGGCGCCACCGGTTTCGAAGAGGAGGCGCGTACTGTCTTCCTTTTGTCGTATCCGCTTTGCCCGCCAACCGGTTTCCACTTGGCGGGCGGATGCTCTAACGCCCGCGGCTGAGGCGGTCGGCGAGTTCGTGCGGCAGGCCCGCATCGCGGACCTTCCGGGCGGTGGCGGAGTGGTCATAGGGCGCGCGCTCGAAAAGGAGCGTGCCGCGGGCAAGGTCGAGGACGCCGTAGGCGGCGGCGGGGTTGCCGTCGCGCGGCTGGCCGATGGCGCCCATCACCGCGAGCCAGCGCTGGCTCTTCGCTAGCGGAATCTCGACGCCGCTGACCGGGACATGCCCGGTGGCGACCCCGGCGGAGTTCAGGCGCCAGAGATGCGGCGCGTGGACATGGCCAACGACGGAGATTCGCTTGTGACAGGCGCGGATCGAGCGCTCGGCCTGCGGGCGGCCGGTGACATATTCCCAACTGCGCGGCGCTCGCGCGGTGGCGTGGACAAAATAGGCCTCGCCCTCCGAAGCTGTATCCGGCAGGCCGGCGAGGAAAGCGCGGTGATCATCGCCGAGGCGGGCGCGCGAGAACTCGATTCCCGCGCGGGCGCGGGTGTTCATGTCGGAGCTGTCGCCGTCGATGGCGGCGTCGTGATTGCCGATCACCGCGAGCGCGCCTTTCTCGACCAGTTCCGCCGCCTTCTCGGTGCAGAATTCCGGGTCCGGCCCGTAGCCGACGATGTCGCCCAGCAGGACGAAGCGGTCGATCCTTTGCGTCGCGAGGCGGGCGAGAACGGCTTCGAAAGCTTCACGATTGGCATGGATATCCGCCAGAAGAGCCAGACGCATTGCACTTCGCGACCCGTTCGGCCGGGCCGCCCTCCCATTCCTGTCATTCGACCCGCCCTCGTTCTCCGGGGCGGCTGGCGCAAATCATGCGCATTTGGCGCCAGCTTCACCTTGACCTGCATCAGGTGGCCGGGCCGTCACGCGGGAAACCTAGCACGAAGCGGTCGTTTGCTGGATTGATCTTTCAGGGGGGGTGAACCCAGGCCGCCGGCACCGAGCAAGGCGTTTGCATCGCGCCTTCTTCTTCATTACAAGCCGGAAGGTTCGGGCGATTAGCTCAGTTGGTAGAGCGCCTCGTTTACACCGAGGATGTCGGGAGTTCGAGTCTCTCATCGCCCACCATAACGTCTTGGCTTGCCGGAAAACGCCGACCCACCGAACGCGACAGCACTGTTCCGGCAAGATTTTCGTGCCTTGTGAACTTTTCGGCAACCTCGTTCGTTCACCCTATTCATGTCACCGATGTAGGGTGATATCGTGTGAGTGAGGGGATCGGAGGATCCATGCGTAAGGGAATGATCGGCGCGACTTGGCGCGCTGTGGTGCTCATGACCGGAACTCTGGCGTTGACGGCCGGAGCAGGGGCCATGGAATTCTCGACCGTGGCGCTCGAAGGCGCCTGCACGTCATCGCAGTGCGCGCGCGCCGTCGTCGCCGAGGGCGAGATCAACCGCGAGGCACCGGCGGAATTCGCGCGGTTTCTCCGCGCCCAGCTCCAGACGCCGGGGCTCCATGCCATCGTTTTCCTGAATTCGCCCGGCGGCAACGTCGAGAGCGCGCTCCAGTTCGGGGCGCTTCTCCATAATGCCGGGGCGGCCGTGGTGGTCGGACGGCCGACGTCCTTGCCCGGCACCGCACGCGGCAAGAAGGGCCGCGTCGGCAAGATCGGCGTCGTGCCAGGGCATTGCGCCTCGGCCTGCGTCTACTCGCTGATGGGCGCGAAGAAGCGCGTCGTTCCGGACGGGGCGAAGGTCGGCGTCCACCGCATGTCCGCGCGCCTCTGGGGTCAGGATCCGGCCGGCGGCGGCATTCGGAATACCCGCGTGTTCGCCGGCGAGCAGGAAATCGATGCGCTCCGGAGCTATGTTGCTCGGGTGGGCGGCAGCCAGGAGCTGATCAGCCTGGCGGAATCGATCCCCTTCGATAGCATCCGCATGCTGTCCGGCGCGGAAGTGCGGAAATACCGGCTCGGTTCGCCCTCGCTGTGAGGCTGGCCGGGCTCGGCGCCCTGG
>JAVTWI010000059.1:1784-3023 GCA_032229845.1 Rhabdaerophilum sp. | reverse complement strand
GGCAAGCTGCTGCTGACCGGCATCGAGATCCTCGTCATCGACGAGGCAGACCGGATGCTCGACATGGGCTTCATTCCGGACATCGAGAAGATCGCGGGCCTGTGCCCGTTCACGTGGCAGACCTTGTTCTTCACCGCGACGATACCGCCGGAGATCAAGCGCATCACCGACCAGTTCCTCCACCACCCCGAGGTCATCGAGGTCGCGCGCCCCTCTTCCACCGCCTCGACCATCGCCCAGATGCTGGTCGCGACCCACTCGAAGGATTATGAGAAGCGCGACGTCCTGCGAGGGCTGATCCGTGCGGCGCAGGAAAACACCGAGCATCCGCTCAAGAACGGCATCATCTTCTGCAACCGTAAGCGTGAGGTGGCGACGCTCTACCGCAGCCTCGAGAAGCACGGATTTTCCGTCGGCGCGCTGCATGGCGACATGGACCAGCGCGCGCGCATGAACGCGCTCGATGCCTTCCGCAAGAACGAGCTGACGCTGCTCGTCGCGTCCGATGTTGCCGCGCGCGGCCTCGATATCCCGGATGTCAGCCATGTCTTCAACTACGACATTCCCCACCACGCCGAGGATTATGTTCATCGCATCGGCCGGACCGGCCGCGCCGGGCGCAAGGGCGCGGCCTACACGCTGGTCGCGCGCGGGGACGAGAAATCGCTGGCCGCGATCGAGAAGCTGATCGGCAAGGCGGTCGAATGGCAGAGCGGCGATCTCAATGCGCTGCCGGAACGACCGGAGGGCGAGGAGGATCGCCCGACCCGCCGCCCGCGCCGCGAGGAGCGCGAGACGCGCAAGCCCCGCCGCGGCGAAGGCCGTGAGCATGTGCGCACGGCCAAGGAGCAGAAGATTCTCGACGCGGCAGCCTCCGGAGACGCAGTCGGCGAGCTGCCCACCAAGGCGCCGCAGCCAGCCCGCGAAGACCGGCCACGCGGGGAGGAGCGCCCCGCACGTGAAGATCGCGCGCCGAAAGAAGCCCGCCCCCCCAAGACCGTTGCGGACAAGCCCCGCCATGAAACGCGCCAAGAGCCGCGCCACGAGCCGCGCCACGAGCCGCGTCGTCACCGCGAAGACGACGGCCCGACGCCCAAGGGCTTTGGCGGCGCCGTTCCCGGCTTCCTGCTGGCGGGCATGAGCAAGAAATAGGCCGCAAGAAATAGGCCGTAAGAAATAAGCGACGTCAGGCCGGCCTGCGGGCCGGCTTTTCCTTGATTGCGCCTTTGCCCGCAGCCT
>JAVTWI010000059.1:0-1684 GCA_032229845.1 Rhabdaerophilum sp. | reverse complement strand
CGTCAGGCCGGCCTGCGGGCCGGCTTTTCCTTGATTGCGCCTTTGCCCGCAGCCTTGGTCGCGCCCTTGGGTTTGGTCGAGCGAGGCTTCTTGGGCGGCAGGCGACGCGCCACGTCCAGCGACAGGCGGGCGAAACGGGCGATGTCGTCCGGCTCGTCGAGAAACGCCTCGGGCACTTTCCACCAGGCATTCACCGTGACGGTCTTGCCCTGCTTGCCATAAGTAAACGGTTCGGCGCCCGCAGCCTCGAACTCGGCGCGGTTGGCGTCATCCACCCGGAAGCACAGGCCGGGATTGATGGCGAGCGCAACGCAGAAGTCGCCATAATAGACGCCGTATCCGGAGAACATGCGCTTGAGCCGCACCTTGCCGAACGGCTCGAACAGGTCTTCAAGCCATTCGGGATCGGCCGCCATCAGCGCTCTTCCGCCAGCGCCTCGGGTTTGGCCGGCGTGATGGCGACGCTCTCGCCGCAGCCGCAGGCCGAGGTCTGGTTCGGGTTGTTGAACACGAACGTCGAGGCGAACTTGTCGGTCTTCACGTCCATTTCGGTGCCGAGCAGGAACAGGACCGCCTTGGGGTCAATCAGGATCGTCACGCCCTTGTCCTCGACCACCTCGTCGAGCGGGTTCTTCGCCTCGGCATAGTCCATCGTGTAGGACATGCCGGCGCAGCCGCCGTTCTTGACGCCGACGCGCAAGCCCGCGACCGGCCGTTCCGCAGCCGCCATTACCGCGCGGATGCGCTCGGCGGCGGCATCCGTCAGCGACATCACCTTGAACGGCTTGCGCGCCGCCATCGTGCCTGTCGTCGTGCTCGTCATCGTCACCTCCAGCACGCCGAGGACAAAGCCCGGCGGGAGAAACCGGCTCCGGCCAGCCATGGAATGCACCGGCCAACACGGTAGCGTGAGTATAATGTAAGAACTGTTGCGGAAAAATCGACGCCCCGGTCATATGCGCCGAGGAATTTTTACGGGCCCGCGATGATTCTGCCGTCTCCCCTTCCCGCTCTCGGCACGGAACGCCTCGCGTTGCGCCGCCCGGTCGCGACCGACATCGCCGACCGTTTCTCTCTCGGGCGCGACCCCGGCATCTACCGGATGCTGGGCGCCGACACCGCCCGCCTGACGCCGCTGACCGAGGAGCAGGCTTCGGCCTGGGTGGAGAACATCGCCAGCCACCCGGCCGCCTGGGTGATCGAGCACAAGGCGCGCGCGATCGGCGAGATCCTGCTCGACAATTTCGTCGTCGCCGACCAGCGGGCGGATGTCATCATCGGCATTCTCGATCCGGACTCGATCGGCAAGGGGCTTGGCACGGAAGCGCTCGCCGCGGTCGCCGCCTTCGCCTTCGATCAACTCGGCCTTCACAAGCTTTCGACGCGTGTCCTCGCGTTCAACACCCGCGCGCTGCGGGCCTACGAGCGCGTCGGCTTCATCCGCGAGGGGCTGGAGCGCGAATCCGCCCTGATCGGCGGCGTCTGGCATGACGATGTGATCGTCGGCCTCCTGAAGCGCGATTTCGATGCCCGCCGCCAATCGCCATCGGGCGAACAGCTCGAACTCCGCTACCGGAGCTGAGCGGATCACGCGGATTTGCTCGCATCGCCGGATTTCACATATCGACAAGTGCGAATTTCGGAATGTAACCTGATGCCATCGGCCGCGGTCAACAGCGGCGAG
>JAVTWI010000058.1:0-3026 GCA_032229845.1 Rhabdaerophilum sp. | reverse complement strand
GGCTTCGAGAGCGCGTGCACGGCCATGCCCGTGCTCGGCGACCGCGTCTCGATCCGCGAGGCGATCTCGAACCTTGTTCACAATGCGATCCGTCACGGCGCGCCGGGGCATCTCTCCGTTTCTCTGGACGAGGAGAACTGCGGTTATCGCATCCGGATCGAGGACGACGGGCCGGGCATTCCCGCCGCGCGATGGAACGACGTGGTTCTCCCTTTCGTTCGCGGCGAAGAGGAGGAAGCCAGGACCGGCGGCTCCGGCCTCGGCCTCGCCATCGCCGCCGATGTCGCCGCGGCCCATGGCGGCCGCCTGACGTTCTGTCAGCCCGCGGAGGGCCGTTTCGCGGTTGATCTGTGGTTTCCAGCGATCAAGCCGGATGACGCGGGAGAACAGGAATGATGCGCGCGCTCCTTGTGCTGGCCGCCGTTCTGTCGCTGGTCCGCACGGCGGCATCCGCCGATGTCACGACCGTTTTTCCCGCCCCCGGCGGCGAGCGGCAGGTGCTCCAGCTCTACACCGCAACCGATCTCGAGGTCTTCGAGCCCCTGATCCACGGTTTCCAGCAGGTGGCGCCCGACGTGACGATCCGCTACACCGAAGGCGTCACCAATTCGGTGTTCGAGAAGGCCCGTGTCGATTGCGCCGCAGGCCGGACGGAGGCCGATCTCGTCATCACCTCGTCGGTCGACCATCTGGTGGTTCTCGCCAACGAGGGCTGCGCGCTGGCGCATCGCTCGCCGGAGACAGGCTCCGCGCCGGCCTGGACGCGCTGGCGCGACGAGGTGTTCGGCTTCACGCTTGAACCGGCGGTGATCGTCTACAACCGCGCGCTGGTGCCGGCGGACGAGGTGCCGCACACCCGGGCCGACCTGATCTCGCTGATGCGCGAGAAATCCGAGCGATACAGCGGCCGCATCGGCTCCTACGATATCGGTTTGTCCGGCATCGGCTATCTCTTCGCCGCCTTCGACGGGCGGAGCGCGCTGATCTACGGGCGCCTGATCGAAGGGTTCGGCCGCATGAAGCTCGTCACGCGTTGCTGCACCTCGGACCTGATCCGCGAAATCGGCGAGGGGAAGATTTATATCGGCTACAATCTCCTCGGCTCCTATGCCTACGCCGCCCGCCGCAAGGGCGCGCCGATCGGCATCGTGATCCCCCGGGATTACGTGCTTGCGCTCAGCCGGGGCGCGATGATCCCCGTGCAGGCGCCCCATGCGGCGCTCGCGCGCCGGTTCCTCGACTTCCTGTTCTCGCCCGGCGGGCAGAAGATCGTCCGCGAACAGGCCTTCTTCTTCGATTTCTCGGGCAAACTGCCCGAAGGGGTCGAGGGGCCGGCGCTGCCGGTCGAGGCGGGCATCGTCCGCCCCATCGTCATCGGCCCGTCGCTGCTGCCGGTGCAGGACCGGGCGAAACGCCAGCGCTTCCTCGACGAATGGCGCCGGTCCATCGAGCCGGCGCCGTCCCCGGTTCAATAGGTGGCGCGGCCGCCGGAAATATCGAACACGCCGCCGGTGGTGAACGAGCAATCCTCCGAGGCGAGCCAGGCGATCATCGCCGCGATCTCCTGTACCTCGACGAAGCGGTTCATCGGGATCTTCGAGAGCATATATTCGATGAATTCCGGCTTCATCTGGTCGAAGATCGCCGTGCGCGCCGCCGCGGGCGTGATGCAGTTGACGAGGATATTGGCGGTTGCCAGTTCCTTGCCGAGCGATTTGGTCAGCGCGATGAGCCCGGCCTTCGAGGCCGAATAGTGCGAGGCGTTGGGATTGCCCTCCTTGCCAGCGACCGACGCGATGTTGACGATGCGCCCGTAGCCACCCTTCAGCATCACCGGAACCACCGAACGGCAGGTGAGATAGGGACCGACGAGATTGACGTCGATCACCTGTCGCCAGACATCGGGTGCGAGTTCCCAGAGCTTGGCGTTGCCGCCGGTGATGCCGGCGTTGTTGACGAGGATGTCGATCCGGCCGTGCCGGCCGACCACCGCGGCCGTCGCACGGGATACCGAGGCCTCGTCGGTCAGTTGCACGATGTCGGTCGAGACGCTTCCCTTCGCCGCCAGCGCCTTCGCGGCTTCATCGAGAGCCGCGCCGTCGATGTCCCAGAGCACGACGCCGGCCCCCGACTCCAGCATTCTTTCAGCGGCCGCGAAGCCGATCCCCCGCGCGCCGCCCGTGATGACGGCAATCCGGCCTGCGAGATCGATCCTGTTCATGCACTTTCCTCCCACGCGATCCTGCGCCTTGAATGTTATCGGTCTGGTTGTGCACAGCATACCGTTAAAGTCCAGAGGCGATGCCGGCCTGCCCGCGTCAAATGCGGCAGGCACCGCGATCGCCGAATCCTCGGCACGTCCGATCATTGAAAATTAATTGCGTAATTTAACGCGATTTTTCCGCGTGTTCTCTACTTTGCCGTGCATCGGAGCAGGCGACGGAATGTCGCCGGCATAAGGAGGACAGAATGTCGAAGGCTGCGGAACTGGCGAAAAGTTTCTGGCGCGGACGCACGGGCAACATCTCCGTGATGATGAGCATCGGCATGATTTCGCTCGTCGGCGTCACCGGCATCGGCGTCGATTATTCGCGCGTGATGCGGGCCAAATCGGAGGTCTACGCCGCTGCGGACTCCGCCGCTCTCGCCGCCGCGCGCACTTACGGCACCGCCTCCGAGCGTGAAGCGGTCGCGCGGCGCGTTTTCGGGGTCAATATCGCCAAGCTGGAATCGGTCGCGACATATTCAATGGCGCCGGAGAACATTGTCCGCGAGGGTGCAAACTACGGCTATCGCGTTTCGGCAACGGCGACCGTCAAGACGATGTTCGGCCAGATGTTCGGCGTCGACAAATACACCGCCAATGTTCTCGCCGAGGCGATCGGCGTCATTTCCTCGAATACCGAAATCGCGCTGGTCCTCGATTCGACCTATTCGATGACCGGCTGGAAAATGGATACCCTCAAGAAGGCCGCGACCGCGATGGTCGACGACCTCTCCAAGATCACGCCGAAGGCCGACCAGCT
>JAVTWI010000057.1:0-3032 GCA_032229845.1 Rhabdaerophilum sp. | reverse complement strand
CGCTCGTTGCGGGCGCGGCGGCCTTGCTGCTTTGCGTCGCCGTCGGGCTCGCGCTCATGCAGGTCCGCTCCATCATGCTGGACCAGAAGCGCGCCGAGATCCGCAACACGGTCGATGCGGCGGCAACCATCGTCAAGGGCGCCTTCGACACCGCGAAAGCGGGGGGCGCCAATGATGGCGAAGCGCTCAAGCAGGCCGCGAACGTGCTGCGCTCGTCGCGGTTCGACAACGGCAATTACCTCTACATCTACGATCTCGACGGCAACACGCTGATGCACCCGATCCGCAAGGATCTGGAGGGCAAGAACAACCTCGGCCTGAAGGACAAGAACGGCCTTCTCATCATTCAGGAATTCGTGCGCGAGGTGAAGGAAAAGGGCGCTGGCTTTACCGATTACTACTGGAAAAAGCCGGGTCAGGATGTCGAGACCCTCAAGATCGCCTACAATGCGCTCATTCCGGGGGCCCGGGCCTTCGTCGGTTCGGGGCTGCACGTTGATGACGTCGATGCCGCGCTCTGGCGCGAGGCGGGCCTGCTGGCCGCGAAGCTCCTGCCGCTGATGCTGGCCTTCACGCTGCTCGCGCTTGGCCTCGGCCGGAACGCCGCGCAGGCGCTGCGCCGCCTGACGGGGAGTGTCGAGGCCGTGGCGGCCGGCTCGCTCGATGAGGCGATTCACGACACCGGGCGCAAGGACGAAATCGGAATCGTGGCGCGGGCGCTCCAGGTGTTCCGCGAGGCGCTGGTCGCCAAGCGGGAGGCCGATGCCGCAGCCGAAACGGGGCGGGCACGGGAAGGCGCCCGGCGGCGCGCGGTTGATGACGCGATCGCCGGCTTCGAGGCCAAGGCCGATACCGTCGTCCTGACGATCTCCTCGACCGCCAACGAACTCGAGGCCTCGGCGAACGAACTCGCGCGCTCGGCCCAGAACACAACCGGCGAAGCCTCGACCGTCGCCGCCGCGGCGACGCAGACCTCGACGACGATTCAGGGGCTCGCTGCAGCCGGTGAGGAGCTTTCCGGATCGGCGCGCGAGATCGCCCGGCTGATCGAGGAATCCTCGCATGCCGCTGCTGCGGCGGTCACCAGCATGAAGGGCACCGAGCACAGCGCGCAGGCGCTGCTCGACGCTGCCGCGCAGATCGGCAGTGTCGTCAGCCTCATCAATGGCCTCGCCGAGCAGACCAACCTGCTCGCGCTCAACGCGACGATCGAAGCCGCGCGCGCCGGGGAAGCCGGCAAGGGCTTCGCTGTGGTCGCCAACGAGGTCAAGGCGCTTGCCGGCCAGACGACCAAGGCGACTGCCGAGATCGCAACCATGATTGCGGCGATCCGCGAAGCCTCCGACCAGACGGTCGCGGCTATTGGCGAGATCGGCAATGCGATCGAGTTGATCGACCGTGCCGCCGGCGAAATCGCCGGCTCCGTCGCCGAGCAGGAGCGGGCGACCGGGGAAATCGCGGCGAATGTCCAGCAGGCGGCGACGGGAACCGAGGATGTCTCGCGAGCGATCACGCAGGTCTCGCAGACGGCCGGGGATACCACCTCCGCCGCGCATCAGGTCCATGGCGCTGCAGGCGACCTCGCCCGGCAGGCCGAGACCATGCGGCAGGAGGTCCAGCGCTTCCTCGAGGCTGTCCGCGCGGCTTGACTTCGCGCGTTCAAGGGAACGTGACCTGACTTTTCTTCCGGACGTGGCATGGTCGGCAGGCCATGCGCCTTTCTGCTCTCGCCTCCCTGTTCGCGATCCTCGCCGCCGCGATGCCCGCCGTCGCGGCGGAACCTTGCGGGCCGGATGGCGAATGCCGGGTGGCGACGGGGTTCTATCGCGTGTTCCTGCCGCCTGGCGTGACACCCGAGCGACTCGTTCCCGCGATTCTCTATTTCCACGGCTATCGCGAAAGCGCCTCGGATATTCTCGCCCGGGACGATATCCGCGCTGAGGCGGCGCGCGAGCGCGCCATCCTCGTGGTGCCGCAGGGCGAGGGCAGGACCTGGTCGCATCCGGGTTCGCCGTCGCGTCTGCGTGACGAATTCGCCTTCTCCGAAGCGGTCATGCGCGATGCGCTCGAGCGGTTCCCGATCGATCCGCGCCGCGTGCTCGTCGCCGGGTTCAGCCAGGGCGCGGCGATGGTGTGGAATTTGCGCTGCCATCAGGCGGAGCGGTTCGCCGCGTTCCTGGCGGTGGCGGGCACGTTCTGGCTGCCGCAGCCGGAGCAATGCGTGGGGCCGCTGCGGCCGCTGCTGCAGATTCACGGCCTTTCGGATCGCACGGTGCCGCTGGGCGGGCGCCCTATCCGCGGCGGTGCCTTCCAGCAGGGCGACGTGTTCCGTGCCCTCGCGATGCTGCGCGAGGAGGGGCGGTGCCGCGCCTCCGGAACGCGCACGGTCACCGAAGGGGCCCTTTCCTGCGAGCGATCGTCCGGGTGTTCGGCGGGCGGCGAGGTGGAATTGTGTCTCCATCCCGGCGGGCATGATTTCGATCCCGCATGGCTCGGCCTCGGGTTGCGATTCCTGGAACGGGCGGTGGGGAAGCCGGCGACAACGCCGTAAGGCCCTTTGATGGCGTCGTATTTTGTGCTAAATATAAACAAATAGTTTCCGGGCCTTATCCCCGTTCCGAGGGGTGGCCCGACAGCGCGCGGGGCCTCGATGGCGATTGCAATGCTTCGGTCGAAACCGGGACGAGGGTTTCTGCGCGCAAAATTTGCCCTTTTTCTGGCTGGCCTGGCCCTCACGCTCGGTGCCGGCGCTTCCGCAATGGAAAGCCGCTGCGCCAAGGTTGCCAGCGTTGTCGGCGATACGAAATCGCTGCCCAGTCTCCATGCCAAGGTCGCCGAGGGCGAGAGCATTAAGGTTGTGGCTTTCGGCTCCTCCTCGACGGAAGGGACAGGGCAGCTCCCCAAAAGCGAGATTTTCGCCTCCGTGCTGGGGCGCGAACTCTCGAAGGAACTGCTGACGCCGGTCGAACTTATCAACAAGGGCAAGGGTGGCGACACGATTCCGAAGATGGTGGCGCGTCTCGAGCGCGATG
>JAVTWI010000056.1:0-3050 GCA_032229845.1 Rhabdaerophilum sp. | reverse complement strand
CCCGCCGCGACACCCGTCGCCGCGCCCGAGCCCGTCGCCACCCCCAAGCCCGTCGTGCTCGCCGTTCTCCATGCGGCGCAGGCCGCCTGCGCGGCTGTGCCGGGCGAGGAGGCGATGCGGCTGATGGCGCTGCTGCGACGGCACGAGGCGGATGCCGCCCGGGCGCAATCGCGCCGCATGGCCGAGGAATTGCGCCAGAGCGTGATCGCCGAGCGGGCGCCACTCGCGCTTCTGCCGGTCGACATCGGGCCGGAAATGCTGCGGCTGTCGATGGCGGAAGAGATCGGGACGGAGGTTCGTGAAGAGCCGGCCGAAACGGCAATGCCTCTGCCGGCACGGCCCGAGCCGGCGCGCATCGTCCGGGCGCGCGGCCTGCTCCTCGACGAGCCGATCCCGGATCTCAAGTCGCTGATCGCGGAATGGAAGGCGGAGCATGCCGCGCGCGACGTTGCCCGCAGCGAGGTTTTCCTGGAAGCCAATCGAAACGGAAAACCCGGCCGAAGCCGGGTTGCCTGATCGTCTGCGGCGTTTGCCGATCCTTCACATCGTCCGGCGGAATTTCATTTCCTCGGCCATCGCCTTCTGGCGCGCCTCGACCACGCGGTCGATCGCGCGGCGCAGGTTGTGGATGATCTGCGTCGCGACGGGGTTGGCGTAATCGCGGATGTTGTTGCGGTAGATCGCCTTCACCGAATCGACGTGATGGGCGATGAGCTGCAACGGGAGATAGTCCGGCTCGATCTTGTCGAGCAGCTTCGAGAGGCTGCCGGCGATCTCGGAGGCGATCGGGTAGCCGAACACGGCGGCCTGGCCGCGGATATCGTGCGCTGCGCGGAATAGCGGTCCGATGTCGCGCTTGTTCGGCGGCGATTCGCTGAAGACCTCGAAGGCGGCGATGAGGCGGTTGACCTCGTCGCCCATCCAGTTCTGGAAATCGCCGGAAAGATCCTTCATCGCCGCGTCTGCGGCCGCGACCGACAGTTCGTCAACGCCGCCTGCATCGGTGGAGCGGACGGCAGCCTTCGCACGGAGCGTGCCGCCGAGGTGAAAGACGCGGGTATCGCCGAAATCCTGCTCGACGGTGCCGTCTCCGGTAAAGTCGGTGGGCTGTGGTCCTCGAGACATGTTACGGGCTGCCGATGCTGGAATTGATGAAATTGGACGCGGCGCCGCGGGTCTTGTACTGGTCCGCCTTCACGAGATGGCGACGATCCGGGCCGAAATAGTTGTCCGTGCGGATGAACGGACGCGGGTTGAGCACGACCTTGGCGATGCGCTGGTAGAGGCTCTTGGCGGAAATCGGCTTGACGAGCATCTCCGAAACACCCGCGTCGCGTGCCTCGAACACCCGGTTCCGCTCGGCATAGCCGGTGACCATGATGATCGGCACGAACGGGTTCGGGCTGGTGTCGGGCTGGCGGATCATCTTGGTGAGCTCGATGCCGTCGAAAACGGGCATCGACCAATCGGTGATCACGACATCAGGCAGATGGGTGGCGAAGGCCTCGAGCCCCGCCGCACCGTCTTCCGCCTCGAACACCTCGCGGGTGCCAAACCCGTGCAGAAGGGTGCGGATGATGCGGCGCATGTAGCTGTTGTCGTCGATGACAAGGAAACGCAGGCGACTGCAATCAACGCGGAACATTCTTCGCTCGACGCGTCACGGATTCTGCCGTCGGCCCCGGAGTGTGACGCGATACTGGGTCCCGGGCCGTCATCGCTTCTGCGACGGCACCAAATTTAGGCGAAGATCGTTAACGGTCGCTGAAACACGGGTAGGGCCGGCGACGGCGCGGCATCAATGCCCGAACTGCTCGCGCAGGATGCGCTCGTCGAGACTATGGCCCGGATCGTGGAGCATGACGAGGTTGATGTTGCGCTCCATCGAGACATCGACCTCGACCGCGTCGCGCAGTTCGAAATGATCCGCCACGGCCGCGACCGGCCGCTTGCCCGCTTCGAGAACGCGGATGCGGATCGAGGTCGTGTCGGGCAGGAGCGCGCCGCGCCAGTGGCGGGGGCGGAAGGCCGAGATCGGCGTCAGCGCGATCAGCGGCGCGTTGAGCGGCAGGATCGGCCCGCCGGCGGAAAAGTTATAGGCGGTCGAGCCGGTGGGGGTCGCCACCAGCGCGCCGTCCGCCACCAGTTCGGGCAGGCGGACCTGCCCATCGATGACGATCTCCAGCTTCGCGGCCTGATAGGACTGGCGGAACAGATAGACTTCGTTGAGCGCGCGCGCCTCGATGGCGCGACCGGCGGAATCGGTCGCGCGCATCTTCAGCGGGTGGACGATCGAGCGTTCCGCCTGCACGATGCGTTCGGTGAGGCCATCCTCGCGGAACTCGTTCATCAGGAAGCCGACCGACCCGCGGTTCATGCCGTAGATCGGCTTCTCGGTGCCGAGAAAGCGATGCAGGGTCTGGAGCATGAAGCCGTCTCCGCCCAGCGCGACGACGACATCGGCCCGCTCCGGCTCGACATCGCCATAGAATCGCGCGAGACGCTTCGCCGCAAGCTGGGCTTCCGGCGCCGAGGAGGCCACGAAGGCGAGAGCAGGAGGACCTGCCGTCGCGGCGGGGCTGGGGGCGCTGACCACTTCTTCTCCTCGGATCGCGGCAGTTTCTTCTGAACGGGCTTGCTTCAGAACGGGGCGTGAAGAATGCGGCAGGGACGGGAAAAAAAGCAAGGCGCCGTCGGCGCCCTGCCTAGAATTAGAACGGCCGGCTACGAGCCGTTATGACCACTGCGCCGGCACGAAGCGGTAGCCGGCGCCCGCCCGGGCGATGAAGCCGGTGGCCGGGAACGACGCATGGTAGAACGAGAGCTGAAGCTTGTCCGTCGCCGCCATGTCGAGGATCCGCTTGCGCGTCGCGACCGCCCGGTCGGGATCCATGTCGAACATCACCTTCCATTCCGGGTTGGTGGCGAACAGCACCGGCGTGTTGGTGATGTCGGCGACATACATCATCTTCTGGCTGCCCGAGGCGATGACGAAGGCCGTGTGGCCGGGCGTATGGCCGGCGGCTTCAACGGCGGTGATGCCGGTGACG
>JAVTWI010000055.1:17344-17758 GCA_032229845.1 Rhabdaerophilum sp. | reverse complement strand
GGAAGCGCGTGAGGAGGCAATGCGACTCGCCACGGTGCGCGGGCTGGAGCCGGTTCCGGCGTTCCACCGCGATCTCGTTCTCGGCGTTTCCACCTACGCGCTTGAGCTGCTCTCCGCCTATCCCGATCTCGACCGGCTCTATGTGCCGATCGGGCAGGGGTCCGGCATCTGCGGCTGCATCATGGCGCGCGACCTGCTCGGGCTGAAAACCGAGATCGTCGGCGTCCAGGCCGAGGGCGCGCCGGCCTACGCACTTTCCTTCGCCGCCGGCCATGCGGTTTCCACCAACGCAGCCGACACTTTCGCCGACGGCATGGCGACACGTGTGCCGGACGGACACGCGCTCGCGATCATCAAGAAGGGCGCTGCGCGTCTCGTCGTCGTTTCCGACGACGAGATCGCGGCGGCCGCGCG
>JAVTWI010000055.1:5501-17334 GCA_032229845.1 Rhabdaerophilum sp. | reverse complement strand
TCTTGGTGTTTCCCCACGACTTTAGGGGGGCGCCCGCGGGGCAATTTTGGCTGTATCCCAAAACCCTCCCTCAGGGGGGGCCCGCCCCGCCGCTCGCCGCCGCGCTCAAGGAGGGCAATCCGGGCCGCACCGGCCTCGTGCTTTCCGGCGGCAACATCGATCTGGACCTTTTCCGCAGCCGGGTGCTCGGCGCGGGCTGACCTTCGAGGGGAGACACATGAAATCGCATTATTCCGATCCGACCGGCAACCAGACGATCGAACGCCGCACCTTCTGCGTTCTGGTCGACAACGAGCCGGGCGTGCTCGCCCGCATCGCCGGCATGTTTTCCGGGCGCGGCTACAACATCGAAAGCCTGACAGTTTCCGAGACGGAGCACGAGGCGCATCTCTCGCGGTTCACCATCGTCACGAGCGGCATTCCGAGCGTGCTCAACCAGATCGAGGCGCAGCTCGAACGGCTGGTGCCGGTGCACAAGGTGGTCAATCTCACCGCGAAAAACACGATCGAGCGCGAGCTGGCGCTGGTGAAGGTGGCGCAGTTCGGCGCCGAGCGTTCCGAGCACCGGATGGAGGCGCTGCGCCTGGCGACCGCGTTCGGCGCCAAGACCGTGGATGCGACGCTCAACTCCTTCATCTTCGAGCTTTCCGGCCCTTACGAGGATGTCGAGCGCTTCATCAACCTGATGAGCGCCATCGGCCTCGTCGAGGTGTCGCGCACCGGCGCGGCGGCGATCGCGCGTGGGGCGGAGGGGCTGTAAGCGATCATTCCTGCCGCTCATGATGGCATTCCAAACCTTCGTTTGAAGCGTGGCGAGGGAGGATGCTAGGTCTTGCGGCATCCATTTTCCCGACAAAGCCGGAAATGCCGCTCGATACCATCCTCGCCTTTCTCGGATTTGCCTTTGCCAGTTCGGTTACGCCGGGACCGAACAACATGATGCTTGTGGCATCGGGCGTGAATTTCGGTTTGAAGCGCACGCTCTGGCATGTCGCCGGCATCAATGTCGGCTTTCCGGTGATGCTGCTGCTCTCGGGGCTCGGGCTGGGGCAGGTTTTCGCCCGCTATCCCGCGATCTATACCGCGATGAAGGTGATCGGCATCGTCTACATGCTCTGGCTCGCGTGGAAGATCGCGCAGGCCGGACCTGTCGGCGAGGGGCGCCAGCGCTCGACGCCGATGACCTTCCTGCAGGCGGCGGCCTTCCAGTGGGTCAACCCGAAGGCCTGGGCGATGGTGGTCGGCGCGATAGCCGCCTACACGGTTCCGGAGAACTACACCGCTTCGCTGGTCATCATCACGCTGCTTTACGCGCTGACGGGGACGCCGGGCTCCCTCGTCTGGGCCGCCTTCGGTTCGGCCATGCGCAATTTCCTGCAGGATCCGGTGAAGGTGCGCTGGTTCAACCGCGCGATGGCGGTCCTGCTGGTCGTTTCGCTCTATCCGGCTGTGATGGATCTCATCGCGCGCTGATTCCATTTGACCGGCGCCTTGCTCTGGCCTAACAGACTGCCGAACCGTAACGTTCGTTACGGCTTGTTTCCGCAGGTTCCCTTGAACGTCCAGGTTCCCTTGAACGTCCCCGTTTCCGCCGCCGAACCGACGGCCCGCCAGCAGGCGGTGCTGGATGTCGTGCTGGCGCTGTTCGTGGAGCAGGGCGACCGGGTGACGATGGATGCGGTGGCGCGCCGCGCGAGCTGCTCGAAGGAGACGCTCTACAAGTGGTTCGGCGACCGCGACGGAATGCTCAACGCGACCGTGCGCTGGCAGGCCTTGCGGGTCGGCTTTACGCCCGTCGATCTCGCCCGGCTCGATCTCGCTTCGCTCCGGCGCTGCCTTGAGGAATTCGCGGCCAACTGGCTGAGCGTGATTTCCTCGCCGACCTCGATTGCGCTCAACCGCGTCGCGATCGGGCAGGCGGCAGGCGGGGCGCCGCTCGGTCTCATCGTGCTGGAAAACGGCCGCTTCGCGCTCGGCAAGCGCCTGAAGCCCGTTCTGGAAGCCGGGCGCGCGGCCGGGCTCATCAGGTTCGAGGACAGCGAGGCCGCGTTCCGCGTGTTTTTCGGGCTCTTCGCCCGCGATGTGCAGATCCGGCTGCTGCTCGGTGATAGGAGCATTCTCCCGGCGCTGCGCATCCAGGAAGATGCCGCCGAGGCGACCCGCCAGTTCCTCGCGCTTCACGCCGCGAGTCCACCATCCGGTACGGAAAGTGCCTGATTTTACCCCAAGGCAAGAGTTCACCCAAAGAAGGACAAGTCCATGCGTGTCTATTACGATCGTGATGCCGATCTCAATCTCATCAAGGCCAAGAAGGTCGTCATCGTGGGCTACGGCTCCCAGGGCCGCGCCCATGCGCTCAACCTCAAGGATTCGGGCTGCAAGGACATCCGCATCGCGCTCAAGCCCGGCTCCGCGACCGCGAAGAAGGTCGAGGCCGACGGCCTGCAGGTGATGTCGGTGGCGGATGCCGCCAAGTGGGCCGACCTGATGATGATGGCGACGCCGGATGAACTCCAGGCCGACATCTACAAGAACGAGATCGCCCCCAACATCCGCGACGGCGCCGCGATCGCCTTCGCGCATGGCCTCAACGTCCACTTCGGCCTGATCGAGCCGAAGGCGACCGTCGACGTCGTGATGATCGCGCCGAAGGGCCCGGGCCACACCGTCCGGTCGGAATACCAGCGCGGCGGTGGCGTGCCGTGCCTCGTCGCCGTGCATCAGGACCCGTCGGGCAACGCGCTCGAACTGGCGCTCTCCTATGCCTGCGGCGTCGGCGGCGGCCGCTCGGGCATCATCGAAACCAACTTCCGCGAGGAATGCGAGACCGATCTGTTCGGCGAGCAGGTCGTGCTCTGCGGCGGCCTCGTCGAGCTGATCCGCGCCGGTTTCGAGACGCTGGTGGAAGCTGGCTATGCACCGGAAATGGCCTATTTCGAGTGCCTGCACGAAGTGAAGCTGATCGTCGATCTCATCTACGAGGGCGGCATCGCCAACATGAACTACTCGATCTCGAACACGGCCGAGTGGGGCGAATACGTCTCGGGCCCGCGCATCATCACCGCCGACACCAAGGCCGAGATGAAGCGCGTGCTGAAGGACATCCAGACCGGCCGCTTCACCTCGGAGTGGATGCAGGAATACCGTTCGGGCATGGCGCGCTTCAAGGGCATCCGTCGCCTCAACGACGAGCATCAGATCGAGCAGGTCGGTGAGAAGCTGCGCGGCATGATGCCGTGGATCGGCAAGAACAAGCTGGTCGACAAGGCGCGGAACTGATCCGCAGCCTTTGATGTTCGGCGGAGGCGGGCGTGCCCGCCTCCTTCGGCTCCTTATCAACAAGGCGTGAGGGGGCCCGCCTTCTCCTATTTTCCGATCGCGCGCATCTTGCGAATCGAGAAAAAATCCTCTTACTCACTTTGAGTTCAGTTCTAGGTTGAGTTGCGGCCCGGCGCGGTTGCGGCAGTCTCAGGATGAGGCGATTTGATGTACGCTGACGTTTCCGCCTCGGATATCCGCGCGCGGCATATCGCCGCTTTGGAGCGGATGCTCGGCGCCCGGCGGAAAGGCGACATTCATGCCATGCTCGACGATTGCACCGATGATGTGACCTATCGGATCATGGGCCGTCTCGGCGACAGGCCGCTGATGACTCACCTCGAAGGCAAGGAGCAACTGCGCAACGAGCTGGGCGGGGTGTTCGGACGCTGGGAATGGACCGATGTGTCCGTGACCCGTATTCTCTGCGACGGCGACATCGCCATGGCGGAGATCGAGGGAAAAAAGACCTACCGCGTGACGGGAACCGTCTTTGATCACACGGCCTGCATCGTGTTCGAGTTCTCGAACGACAAGGTGCGGGCCATCCGCGAATATTTCGATACTTTCACGATTGTCCGCGTCGGCGGCTTCTCGATGTAGGACAGCCGGCGGCTTGCGGAGCCCGCGCGTCTCGACATCGCACGCGAATTGCGCGATGCCTTCCCTCGCGGAGGGCAAGAATGTCGAGTCGAAGCTTCAGATTGGCGACCTTCAACGTCGAAAATCTCTATTCCCGCCCGAATTTCTGGGACCCGCAGCGCCGCAACGACCAGCAGGTCGGCAATGTCTTCTTCGAGGACAAGGCGGAAGCGACCCAGGTCCGCCGTTTCGGCGAGGCGGTGCTGTCGGACGAGAAATGCCAGCTCACGGCGCTTGCGCTGCTGGCGACAGACGCGGATATCATCGCGCTTCAGGAAGTGGACAGCGAGGCGGCCCTGCGTTCGTTTCGCGAGAACTATCTCAAGAAGCTCGAAGGGCCGCATGTCGCCCGGGTGATGCGCGAGGTGATTTTCCGCGACCCGCGCCCCGATCCCGAGCAGGTTCGGCGCGAGCGCGAGATGGCGATCGCCGCCGTCAACTACCGCTATCTCAAGCTGTTCGACGGCAACGACCGGCGCGGGATCGACATCGGCCTTCTTTCACGCATCGGTTGGCAGGATATTTCGAGCCGCGCCGACGTGACCTTCAAGCAGCTCGGCATCTGGCCGGAGGGCATCGAGGAGTATCGCGAGGGGCCGCCGGAAAATCCGCGCTTCGTCGAAAAGACGGACCGGATCTTTCGGCGCAACCTCATGATCGCCGAGTTCATCATCGACAGCCGGCCGTTTACGCTGTTCTGCTGCCATCTCAAGTCGATGGCCGGCGGCCGGCGCAACACGCATGCGATGCGGCTCGCCGAACTCGGCGCGATCCGCAAGCTGATCGAGGAACGGTTCGAGGATCACCGGGGCGGTCCGGCCAACGCCAACTGGGCGATCTGCGGCGATTTCAACGATTATTACGAGATCGACGGCAGCGGCGATATCCGCGACTACATGACCGGCGAAGATGCGCCTTCCGCGCTCGGCGTCGTGCTCGACGACGGTTTCGCGATCAACCTGATGGAGCGCCGCCCGCCGGAAGACCGCTGGACGAGCTACCACCCGCCGGACGACATCTACTGCCAGCTCGATTATATCCTGCTTTCGCCGCGGTTGGCGGAGGCCAATCCCAAGGCTGTGCCCGAGGTGATCCGTGCCGGCCAGCCCTGGCGCGCCACGCGTTTTGCCGGGCCGCGTTTTCCGCGCATCGGCTGGGACCGCCCGAAATCGTCCGATCATTGCCCGGTGGTCGTCGAACTTCGCCTGCCGTAAGCGGGCGAGAAAGAGCTTGTTCGGGCAGAATGGCTGACCTAACCTGCGCACAAAAAAGGGCAGGAAGTGAACAATGTCATCTTCTCCGGGAGGAACGCTGCGTGAGTGAAGCGCAGCAATCCCACGCGACTGCCGTCGATCTGCGCGGTGTTTCGGTTGCCTACGGCCTTTCCGGCGGCGGGCGTTACGAGGCTGTCCAGCCGGTCGACGTTTCGGTCGCCGATGGCGAATTCGTTGCCGTTCTCGGGCCGACGGGCTGTGGCAAATCGACGCTGCTCAACATCGCCGCCGGGCTGATGCCGCCCTCGTCGGGCGAGAGCCTGATTTTCGGGCAGAAGCTCGCCGGTTTGAATACCGTCGCCGGCTATCTCTTCCAGCAGGATGCGTTGATGCCGTGGAAGACGGCGCGCGACAATGTCGCCATCGGGCTGGAGACGCGCGGG
Source organism: Rhabdaerophilum sp. (assembly GCA_032229845.1). Classification (GTDB taxonomy): domain Bacteria; phylum Pseudomonadota; class Alphaproteobacteria; order Rhizobiales; family Beijerinckiaceae; genus Rhabdaerophilum. The sequence goes on along the minus strand of JAVTWI010000055.1, from coordinate 11,717 downwards.
GTGAGGCGCCGCGACGCGCTCGTCGCCGCCGATGCTTTCCTTGCCAAGGTGGGGCTCGCGAGCTTCGGCGATCGTTATCCGCATCAGCTTTCCGGCGGGCAGCGCAAGCGCGTCGCGCTGGCGCAGGTGCTGGTGCGCGAACCCAAGATCCTGCTGATGGACGAGCCGTTCGGACCGCTGGACGCGCAGACGCGACTGATCATGAGCGAGCTGCTGCTCGATCTCTGGCAGGCCGACCGCAAGGCGGTGATGTTCGTGACACACGATCTCGACGAGGCCATCGCGCTCGCCGACCGCGTGCTCGTCATGTCGGCGGGGCCAAGCTCGAAGATTATCGGCAATTTCAATATTCCGCTGTCGCGCCCGCGCGATATCGCCGAGGTGCGTTCGGAGCCGGAGTTCCACCGCCTGCATTCGGCGGTCTGGGCCTGCCTGCGCGAGGAAGTCCGCAAGACCTATGGGCTGCCGGTACATGGGAAGAAAGCCGAGGGTGTCGAGGCATGAACCGGACCAAACTCCTTGCGTTGCAGATCAGCGTCGCGGTCGTGGCGCTCGGTCTCTGGCACATCTTCTCAACCATTCCGATGGGGACGATGGCGAACGGCAAGCCGTTCTACCTGCTGCCGCAGTTCTTCTTCTCGACCCCGCTCGAGGTGATCGAGCGTGTCATCAAGATGTTCGTCTCGGGCGAGGTCTATCGCCATCTCGCGATCACGCTGATCGAGGCGATGCTGGCCTTCGCGATCGGCGGGATTTCGGGCGTGATGATCGGCTTCTGGTTCGCCCGCAAGCCGCTGGTGGCGGCGGTGTTCGACCCCTACGTGAAGATGATGAATGCGCTGCCGCGCGTGGTGCTGGCGCCGATTTTCGCGCTCTGGTTCGGGCTCGGCATCTGGTCGAAGGTGTGGCTCGGCGTCACGCTCGTCTTCTTCATCGTGTTCTTCAACGTCTATCAGGGCGTGCGCGAGGTGAGTCCGGTGGTGCTCGCGAACGCGCGCATGCTCGGCATGAACGAGCGCCAGCTCCTGCGTCATGTCTATTGGCCGGCGGCGCTCTCCTGGGTGTTCTCGTCGCTGCACACCTCGGTGGGGTTCGCGGTCGTCGGCGCGGTGGTCGGCGAATATCTCGGTTCGTCCGCCGGGCTCGGCTATCTCATCCATCAGGCCGAGGGTGTTTTCGACGTCACCGGCGTCTTCGCCGGCATGCTGATCCTGATGATCTTCGTCATGCTGATCGATTTCGTCGTCACGCTGGTCGAGAAGCCCTTGCTTGTCTGGCGCCCAGGCGAGACAAAGACAGTCTAGGAATCTTGCAAGGAAACTTCGCCGAGAACCTCGGAAAGAGGCGCGGCATGTTCGGAACGGAGGAAAACATGGATCATTTCAATCGCCGTCAGATTATGGCTCTCGGGGGCGCGCTGATCGCCTCGCCGGCGCTGATCGGCCGAGCGTCGGCGGCCACCAGCGCAACGATGGGCGTGGGTGGCAAGTCGCTGCTCTACTATCTGCCGCTGACGATCGCGGAGCGGAAGGGGTACTTCAAGGAATTCGGGCTCGATGCCGAGATCAACGATTTCGCCGGCGGCGCGAAATCGCTTCAGGCGCTGGTGGGTGGCTCGGTCGACATCGTGGCCGGCGCTTACGAGCATACGATCCGCATGCAGGCGAAGGGGCAGGACATCCGCGCGGTGATCGAGATGCTGCGCTTCCCGACCATCGTCATCGGCGTGCGCAAGGCGCTGGCCGACAAGGTGAAGAGCGCGAAGGATTTCAAAGGCCTCAAGATCGGCGTCACCGCGCCCGGCTCCTCGACCTACATCACCGTGCTCCATGCGATGAACAAGGCTGGGCTCAAGGCCGAGGACGCGAGCTTCATCGGTGTTGGCGGCGGTGCAAGCGCGGTCGCGGCGATGAAGAAAGGCGAGATCGACGTGATCTCCCATCTCGATCCCGTCATCGCCAAGCTGGAAGCGGACGAAGATATCATCACGCTGATCGATACCCGGACCGAGAAGGGCACGTTCGATCTGTTCGGCGGCACCAATCCGGCCGCTTGCCTCTACGTGAAGCAGGACACCATCGCCGCGAAGCCCGAGGTTGTGCAGGCGGCGGTCAACGGCATCTACAAGGCGCTGCGCTGGATCAACAAGGCGAAGGCGGAAGAGATCGCCGATGCGGTGCCCGAGCAGTATCACCTCGGCGACAAGGCGCTCTATATCCGTGCGGTGAAGGCCTCGCAGGCTGCCTATTCGGAAACCGGCATGATGGCCGCCGCCGGCATGAAATCGGTCTACGACACGCTCAAGGCGCTCGACAAGGGCATGGCGACCACCAATGTCGACATCTCGAAAACCTTCGTGCCGCAATTCGCGCTCAAGGCCGCGCAAACGGTGAGCTGATCGCCTCTTTACCGGGCCGCGAATCCGATCAACACTGCGAAAGGGGCCGGCGAGGCCCCTTTTTCTGTTTGGGGCACCCCATGAACATTCTCTCCATCCAGTCCCATGTCGCCTACGGCCATGTCGGCAATGCCTCGGCGACCTTCCCGATGCAGCGTCTCGGCGTCGAGGTCTGGCCGATCCATACCGTGCAGTTCTCGAACCACACCGGCTACGGCGCCTGGCGCGGGCAGGTGTTCGAGCCCACGATCATCTCCGAACTCGTCGAGGGGATCGCCGAGCGCGGGGTGCTCGCGACATGCGATGCCGTGCTCTCCGGTTACATGGGCGCCGAGGCGACAGGGCAGGCCATTCTCGATGCCGCCCGGCGGGTGAAGGGGGCCAACCCGGCCGCGCTTTACGCCTGCGATCCGGTGATCGGCGATGTCGGGCGCGGGATCTTCGTACGGCCGGGCATTCCCGAGTTCATGCGCGACCGGGCGGTGCCGTCGGCCGATATCATCACGCCGAACCAGTTCGAGCTGGAGTTCCTCGCCGGGCAGCCGGCCACGACACGGGCGGCACTCGGCAAGGCGATCGACGCCCTGCACGCCAAGGGGCCGGGCGTCGTGCTGGTGACATCGGTCCAGATCGACGAGACCCCAGGCGATGCGCTCGATCTCGTGGTGTCCGATCACGGCCGTCGCTACCGGCTGCGGACGCCGCGACTCGATTGCAATCTCAATGGTGCGGGCGACGCGATCGCGGCGCTGTTCCTTGTCCACAGACTCAGGACCGGCGATGCCGCCGAGGCCCTGCGTCTTGCCGGCTCGACGATCTACGGGCTCATGCGGCGGACGGTGGCGGCGCAGAGCCGGGAGCTGCTGCTTGTCGCCGCGCAGGACGAATTCGTCACCCCCTCGCGGCTGTTCGACGTCGAGGCCTTGTAGCCCTCTCCGCCCTCAGGAATGGCAATCGGCCATTTGAGGGTGCTTCCCTCGCATCGCCGTTTTCAACGGCTGCTCGGCGTCGCTTTCGCTCCTGACCAACGGCGCGAAAAGCAAAACGGCCGGAGGTTCCGGCCGTGGCGAGAGCTTGCAGGCGCGACCCGATCAGAAGCGGACCTTGCCCTTGATCGCTTCCTCGGCGTTCTTGGGAACGACGTTGCGGGCGACGAAATCGTCCCAGTTCTTGAACTTGCCGCCCTTGGTGCGGGCCTCGATGATGGCCTTGGCGCGGGCCGGGCCGATCTGCGGCAGCTTGTCGAGATCCGCTTCCGATCCGGTGTTGAGGTTCACCATCTGCGTGGTGGCGGCCGGGGCAGGGGCGGCGGCCTTCGGGGCAGCAGCCGGAGCCGGGGTCGCCTTCGGCGCAGCGGCCGGCGCGGGCGCGGTCTTCGGAGCGGTGGCTGCCGGCGGGGTGGTCTTCGGGGCGGTGGTCGGCGCAGCGGTCTGGGCCAAAGCAGCGCCGGTGCCGATCAGCAGCATGGCGGCGGTGCGCAGGACAAGTTTCTTCGACATGGTCAAACACTCCTTGAGTGTATCCCCCAAGATGCCCTCGCTTCGGCACAGCCGGGGTTGCGCGCCGATCACGGAGAGAGGAAAGCAGGTTCGGATTCCGTCCGGCCGTTTCTGACTCTCATGGGAATGGCATATATCAGCCGGGGTGAATTGTCGCGCAACGAACTATTCGATCCCCATTCATCTTCGCCATTGCGTGCATCGCCCGGATCAGTGAAACAGGATCACCCGGATTGATCAGGTGGATATTTCATGCCGCGCCCGTTTTACGTCGTCGATGTCTTTACCGAGAATGCGTTCGAGGGGAATCCGCTGGCTGTGGTTCTCGATGCCAAAGGGCTCGACGATGCGGCGATACTCGCCATCACCCGGGAGTTCAATCTCTCCGAAACGGTGTTCGTGCTCGAACCGGACGATCCCGTTCACTCGGCGAAGATCCGGATTTTCACGCCGGGCGGCGAGTTGCCGTTCGCCGGTCATCCGACGGTCGGCACGGCGGCGCTGCTGGCGGAGTTGCGCGCGCCGGGCCATCTTTCCCCCGGTGTCGTGATCGCGCTCGAGGAAAAGATCGGGCTCGTCAAGGTCGATGTCAGCCGCAAGCCGGGCAGGCGGTCCCGTGCGGTGTTCGGATTGCCGAAGCTTTCTGAAAATCTCCCTGTCGATCTCGATGCGGGTCTGGTCGCACGGGCGCTCGGGCTCGATCCGCTGGATCTCGGCTTCGGCGCGCACGGGCTTTCGGTGTGGTCGGCTGGGGTTCCTTATTCGATGGTGCCGGTGAAGGACCTCGAGACCATCGCGCGGGCGCGGGTCGCCGATCCTGCGGTCTGGTCGCAAGCGTTCGCCAAGGCGGGCCGCGAGGGCGTGTTCATCTATACGCGGGAGACGGTCCACCCCGAGCATCATGTCCACGCCCGCATGTTCTGGCCCAGCGCCGGGTTTGCCGAAGACCCCGCGACCGGCAGCGCGGTGGCGGCGTTCTCCGGTCTTGCGGCGACGGTCGAGTTACCCGATGACGGCATGCATCAGCTTATCATCGAGCAGGGCTTCGAGATGGGGCGGCCGAGCCTGATCGCGCTCGATCTCGACATTCACGGCGGCCGCCTCGTCGCTGCGCGCATCGGCGGTTCGGTGGTGCGCATCAGCGAAGGCACGCTGCATGTCTGAGCCGACCGTCGCGAGGCTTGACGGGCTTGATTGCCGGTTCGAGCCGTGCCTCTGGCCGTTTGCCGAGCAGCAGCGCGCCGATATCGAGGCGAACTGGGCGAAGTTCATCGCGGACAAGCCGACCAGCTTCAACGGCAAGGTGTTTCTCCAGCATCACTGGACGATCGAGAACGGCATCTACCGCGGGCGCTATCTGGAGACGGACTACGCGAGCTTCATCGCGTGGCGCGACTTCGGCCATCCCGGCCCGCCGATGCGCAACGGTTTCGCGATGGCGGCGCTGCAATCGAACGATGGTGCCTACCTGCTCGGCGTGATGGGGGCGGGCACGGCCAACGCCGGCAAGATCTACTTCGCGGCCGGCACGCCGGATCGGGACGATCTCTTGCCGGATGGAACGATCGACCTTGCCGGTTCGGTCCTGCGCGAACTCGGCGAGGAAACCGGCATCCGCCCGGAGGAGGTCGAGGTTTCCGATCGCTGGCATTGCGTGGAACATGGCGCACGGGCGGCCTTCATGCGGCCCGTGCGGATCGACATGACGGCGGATGACGCGCGCGCGCTCATTCTCGCGCGGATGCCGTCGCTGCACGAGGAAGAGCTGGAAGACATCTATATCGTGCGCGGTAGCGACGATATCGATCCCGCGCGGATGCCGCCGTTTCAGGTCGCCTACCTCAAGGCGATGTTCGCCGGTCAGGGATAACCGAAGCGGCTCTTGGTCGCCCGCACATGGGCGCTGGCCGCGCCGGCGTTGCCGGCGGAGCAAAGCGCGTCGGCCTTCTTCATTTCGGCCTCGATCTGGTCATAGACCGCTTTCGTGGTGTGGCCGGTCTCAAGGTCGTTGGCCTGGATGGCGCGGAACCGGGCGATGTCGCCCGAGCAGCCCGAGCCTTGCGGCAGCTTGAAGTCCGCCGGGGTCGGCACCACGCCGCGCGGTTCCTGCTTCGGCGCGGGCGCGGCGGCGGGCACAGGGGGCGGCGAGGTCGTCTGGCAGGCGGCAAGGCCGAGGGCCGAAATCAGGATGATGGCGCTTTTCCGCATGGCTGTTCCCGTGAATCGAATGGCGATCGCGGCAAATCCTAAGTCCGCGCGACCAGCTTGTCCAAGCCTTGCGCGAGCTTTCGGCTTGGCGCCGTCAGCTGATATCCGGCG
>JAVTWI010000055.1:2100-5401 GCA_032229845.1 Rhabdaerophilum sp. | reverse complement strand
GTCAGAAGGACAAGCGGGAGATGTTTCGAGCGGCGGCTTTTCGTGCGGGGCATCAGCGGTTCCACGACGTGGTTTCTCCAGTGAATGCCGATTTCGGCGATCCGGCAAGGGGTGAGTTTGCCTTGATGTCTGCCGCGATACTTGCCTTGGACCGGGGGCTCCGGTAGAGTTCCCGCGTTGTGATTTGAAAGTTGAGCCCTCGTGACTCAGGTTCTGGCAAATGTCGGTTGGACGATCCGCCTCATCGCGCGCCTTGACGCCGCGATGGCGATCGCGCTTTGCCTTACCCTTGCGCTCCTTCTTATCAGCCCCTGAGGGCCGTCCGGGCGTGCCTGGGCTCTCAGGGGAACTGACCCGCAAAACTCTCCAACAAATTGTCAGTTTTCGAGCCGGTCTGCAGGGCTTTTTCGCCACAGCCGGTTCCCCGTGAAGGATCAAGATCATGGCTTCGCCCAATTTCTCTCAGGCCGACAAGAACCGCGTCCTGATTTTCGACACTACCTTGCGCGACGGCGAGCAGTGCCCCGGCGCGACGATGACCTTCGAGGAAAAGCTCGCCATTGCCGATTTCCTCGATGAAATGGGCGTCGACATCATCGAGGCCGGTTTCCCCATCGCTTCCGAGGGTGATTTCGAGGCGGTCTCCGCCATCGCCAAGCGTGTCAAGAATTCCGTCGTCGCGGGCCTCAGCCGCGCGGCGTTCAAGGATATCGACCGGGCGGGCGAGGCGGTGAAGCATGCGGCGCGGCCGCGCATCCACACCTTCATCTCCACCTCGCCGGTGCATATGAAATACAAGCTCCAGAAGGAGCCGGACGAGGTGCTCCAGCTGGTTATCAATCAGGTGACGCGCGCCCGCAACCATGTCGCGGATGTCGAATGGTCCGCCGAGGATGCGACGCGCACGGAAGCTGATTTCCTGTGCCGCTGCGTCGAGGCCGCGATCAAGGCCGGCGCGACGACGATCAACCTGCCGGATACGGTCGGCTATTCGACGCCGGACGAATACCGCGCGATGTTCGAGATGGTACGCAATCGCGTGCCGAACGCCGATCAGGCGATCTTCTCGGTCCATTGCCACAACGATCTCGGCCTCGCGGTCGCCAACACCGTCGCCGGGTTGCTGGGCGGTGCGCGGCAGGTCGAATGCACCGTCAACGGCATCGGCGAGCGCGCGGGTAACGCGGCGCTCGAAGAGGTCGTGATGGCGATCAGGACGCGCAACGACGCCTTCCCGTTCGTAACCGGCATCGAGACGACGATGCTCAACCGCGCTTCCAAGCTCGTCTCGGCGGCGACCTCGTTCCCGGTGCAGTACAACAAGGCGATCGTCGGCCGGAACGCCTTCGCGCACGAGAGCGGCATCCATCAGGACGGGATGCTGAAGAACAACCAGACCTACGAGATCATGCTGCCGGAAACGGTGGGCGTGACGAAGACCAGCCTCGTCATGGGCAAGCACTCGGGCCGTAATGCCTTCCGCGACAAGCTCAAGCAGCTCGGCTACGAGATTTCCGACAACCAGCTCGAAGACGCTTTCGTGCGCTTCAAGGCGCTCGCCGACCGCAAGAAGGTGATCTACGACGAGGATATCGAGGCGCTGGTCGACGAAAATATCGCCACGCGCGAGGACCGCGTGAAGGTGCTTAACCTGCTCGTCGTCGCCGGCACAAACGGCCCGCAGTCGGCGGTGCTGACGCTCGACATCGAGGGCCAGCATCACACCCGACAGGCGACAGGCAACGGCCCGGTGGACGCGACCTTCAACGCCATCCACGCCATGATCCCGCATGACGCGCGGCTGGAACTCTATCAGGTCCATGCCGTGACCGAGGGGACGGACGCGCAGGCGGAGGTTTCGGTGCGTCTCGCCGACGAGAACGGCAAGCTCGTCACCGGTCGCGCCGCCGACCCGGATACGATGGTCGCGTCGGCCAAGGCCTATATCGTCGCGCTCAACAAGCTGACGAAGAACCGGGCCGGCGACAGCCGCGTCCACGCCCATCACGGGGCGGCCTGAGGGCTGCATTTTCAAGCGAAGTGGGAACCGGTTCGCGTGAAAAAGATGCAACAGGAAACAGGTGCCGAACCGGTATCGCCAGAGGGCTGGTGATGCGTCTCGGCATCGATCTCGGCGGAACCAAGATCGAGATCGTCGCCCTTGGCGATGACGGCGCGGAACTGCTGCGTCGTCGGTGCCCGACGCCGCGCGGTGTTTATCTCGGGATTGTCGAGGCCATCGTCGATCTCGTGCAGGCGGCGGAGGCGGAGCTCACGGCGCGCGGCCTGAACGGGCCGCACAGCCTCGGCATCGGCATGCCGGGCGCGATCTCGCCCTTCACCGGCTTTGCGATGAACGCCAACTCGACGGAGATCAACGGCCAGCCGTTTCAGGCGGACCTGCAGGCGGCGCTGGGCCGCGACGTGCGGCTGGCGAACGACGCCAACTGCCTTGCGGTTTCGGAAGCGGTTGACGGCGCCGGCGCCGGGGCGCGCGTCGTCTTCGCCGCAATCCTCGGCACAGGCACCGGCGCCGGCATCGCCATTGACGGACAGAGCTGGGACGGGCGCCACCGCATTGCCGGGGAATGGGGGCACAATCCGCTGCCCTGGCCGAGCGTCGATGAGGTGCGGGAAGGCGCTCCTTGTTTCTGCGGGCGGAGCGGCTGCATCGAGACCTGGGTGTCCGGCACCGGCTTCCGCCTGGACCACAGACGCGCCAACGGGGTCGATCTTCCGGGCGAAGCGATCGTCAGCGCCGCGCTTGCGGGCGAACCGACCGCGGTTGCCACCTTCGAACGCTACACTAACCGGCTGGCGCGCGCGCTCGCGCATATCGTCAATATTCTCGACCCCGATGTGATCGTTCTTGGTGGCGGAATGAGCAATATCGGCGCGCTTTACGAGCGGCTTCCCGGCGAGATGGCGCGCTATGTTTTTTCCGACCGGATGACGACGCCCATCCGTCCGGCGCTGCATGGCGACTCATCCGGGGTGCGCGGCGCAGCCTGGCTCTGGGGGCGGTGAGCGCATCCGCTTTTGGAATTTTTCACTCGACAAGGCGGAATCGATGCGTTATCGAACCCCCATCGCGCGGGGTTCCCGCGCGTTGCCTTTTCAGAAGGCCGTGGGTGATTAGCTCAGTTGGTAGAGCAGCTGACTCTTAATCAGCGGGTCGTAGGTTCGAGCCCTACATCACCCACCACGACACTTCCATTATAATCAAATAGTTAGGTGCGGTGGCCGAGTTTGGTCGCCGGAACAGGGCGCGAACATCGCGCCCTTTTTCACGTCGTAAAGT
>JAVTWI010000055.1:0-2090 GCA_032229845.1 Rhabdaerophilum sp. | reverse complement strand
GGGTCGTAGGTTCGAGCCCTACATCACCCACCAAATTTCTCCCTGATCGATCAATACTGAATGCGGGCGAGGCGGCGCAGTTCGCCGGCGGTCGTGGTCTCGAAACCGAAGAATTCGAGATACGCCGGGATCATCTCGAACAGCATGTCGACGCCGATCTGCACACGGCAACCCTGCGCCTCGGCCGCCTGAAGGAAGGCGGTCTTCTCGTCCTTGAGCACCACTTCACCGACGAAGGTCCGCGCGTCGAGCCGGCGCGTATCGACCGGCATGGGATCGCCGGCGTTCATGCCGAGCGGTGTTGCGTTGACGACGAGATCATACCCAGCCGGATCGTTGCTGCCTGTTCCGACGACGAGACGGGGGTAGTACGCCTGCAGCCGCGCGGCGAGGGCATTCGCCGTCGCTTCGTTGGTATCGAACAGTACGATACGACCGATGCCGGCCGCCGCCAGCGATGCGGCGATGGCCGAGCCGACCCCGCCGGCCCCGACGATCAGCGCGCGGGCGCCGGACACCCGGAAGCCCTTGGCGAGGAGGCCGCGCACGAAGCCTTCGCCGTCGAACATGTCGCCGACGAGACGGCCGTCCGGCTCCTTGCGCACCGCGTTCACAGCGCCAGCGATGCGGGCGGTGATCGAAACGTCATCGAGCAGCGCCAGCGTCGAGATCTTGTGCGGCATGGTGATGAGCGCGCCGCGGATGTTCGTGAACGAGAAGATCGAGCGGAAGACGGTTTCGTAGTTGTCCGCCTTCACACCCATCGGCACGACCACGGCATCGATGCCGCGATCCTCGAAATAAGGGTTGTAGATCATCGGCGCCTTGAAGGTGGAGGTCGGGTAGCCGATATGCGCGATCAGCGCGGTCTTTCCGGAAATCATCAGAGCCTCACGGTTTCGCCGGAGCGGACGGCGCGCTTCACTGCGTCGATCACCCGCATGGCGGCAAGCCCCTCGCGGCCGGGAACGAGCGGTGCCTCCTCGCCCCGGATCACCCGGACGAACTGGGCGATCTGAAGCGGCAGCGGATCGGCCTTCGGCGCGACAAGCCGGGTCACCTCGAACGGCTCCCACCACGACTTTCTTGCCGGATTACACCAGAGCTCGAGTTTGGGAATGCTCAAGGAGCCCTCCGTGCCGGCGAGGAAATAGCAGGTCTCGCCCGTCTGCGGATAGACCGGATTCTCGCCCGTGGTGTGTTCCCAACTCCAGGGCGCAACGACAGTATCGGACAATGTGATGGTGCCCAGCGCGCCGTTCTCAAACCGCAAGGTAATCACACAGCTTTCCTCGGCGGCGTTGCCGCGCACGGCGCGCGAGTCCATCGCCTGCACTGCAGCAACCTCGCCGCACAGATAGCGCATCAGGTCGATGTCGTGGCTGAGGTTGATGAGAACCGGGCCGGCGCCGGCATCCCGTCGCCAGGGAACATCGAAATAGTCGTCCGGCTTCATCAGCCAGAAAAAAGAATGCACGGCGACGAGGCGGCCGAGCCGGCCTTCATCGACGAGGCGGCGCGCCTCGCGGATCATCGGGTTGTGGCGCCGGTGATGGCCGACAGCGATCGGGACACCGGTCACTTCCGCTGCGGCAACGAGGCGCTCGGCACCTTCCAGCGTATCCGCCAGCGGCTTTTCGACGAGAACGGGAATACCGGCTGCGATCGCCGCCAGTGCGTGTTCAACATGGAGCGCGTTCGGGGTCGCGACGATGACGCCATCCGGTCTGCCGGCCTCGATCAGGGCACCGATATCCGCAAACCAGCGAACCCCGTGCTTGTCTGCCAGTTCGCGGGCGGCGGGCGTGGGGTCGGCGATCGCGGCAAGAACCGCGTCCGAGCATGCCACGACATGCTCGACGTGCCGCCGACCGATCAGGCCGGCGCCAAGCACGGCGATCCGTGCGGGGGAGGGCAAGGGCATCCTCGGGGCTTCCTCAGGGTAGCTTTTCCCCGAGTTTATGCGCGGAAGTCCGTTCGGCTAGTGCCTTCCGTCATGCGCCTTTCGTCATGCCTTGGCCGGCAATTTCAGGCGCAAAAAAACTCCCGGCCGCGAGGCCGGGAGTTGGATGTCCGGAATGTCCTGAAAA
>JAVTWI010000054.1:0-3057 GCA_032229845.1 Rhabdaerophilum sp. | reverse complement strand
ATGCCCGGCTTCGTGCTCAACCGCTTGCAGGCGGTGCTGCTGGCGGAGGCCTTCCGCATCGTCGGCGCGGGCGTCGCCAGCCCGCAGGACGTGGACAAGACCATCCGCGACGGCCTCGGCCTGCGCTGGTCCTTCATGGGACCGTTCGAGACCATCGAACTCAATGCACCCGGCGGCATCCCGGATTACTGCGAACGCTATGGCAAGTCGCTGACCGACATGGTGAACCAGTCCGCCGGCGGCGACCCGTTCGGCGCCGAGACGGTCGGGCGGATCATGGCGGAGTGGAGCGGCCATCAGGACGTCGCACGCGTCGCCGAACTCAGCAAATGGCGGGATGGACGTCTCGCCGCCCTCAAGGCTCACAAACGCGCCGCCCGGCGCAAACCGAATGGATGAACGCGATGGCGAAGAACCGGAAAGTCATGATCACCTGCGCCGTCACCGGCGCGATCCACACGCCGTCGATGTCGCCCTATCTGCCGGTCACGGCCGAGGAAATCATCGAGGCGGCCGTCGGCGCGGCGGATGCCGGCGCGGCGCTGGTCCATGTCCATGCACGCGATCCCGTCACCGGCCGGCCGGACCAGTCGCCGGAGGCGTTCGAACCGTTCCTGAAGGTCATCAAGCAGCGCTCGGATTGCGTGATCAACATCACGACGGGCGGTGCGCCGACGATGGGCGTCGAGGAGCGGCTTCGCCCCTGCGCCTATTTCAAGCCGGAGGTCGCCTCGCTCAACATGGGGTCGATGAACTTCGGCCTCTATCCGATGCTCGGGCGGTTCAAGGATTTCAAGCACGACTGGGAGCGCCCCTATCTCGAAGGCTCGAAGGACCGCATCTTCAAGAACACCTTTCAGGACATCGAGAACATCCTGACGACCTGCGCCGAGAACGGCACCCGTTTCGAGATCGAGTGCTACGATATCGGCCACCTTTACACGCTGGCGCATTTCGTCGATCGCGGGCTCGTCAAACCACCGTTCTTCGTCCAGAGCGTCTTCGGCATCCTCGGCGGCATCGGTCCGCACCCGGAGGATGTGATGCACATGAAGCGCACGGCCGACCGTCTGTTTGGCGATGCCTATCAGTGGTCGGTGCTTGGCGCGGGGCGGCATCAGCTGTCCATCGCGGCGATGGCGGTTTCGATGGGTGGCAACCTGCGCGTCGGCCTTGAGGATTCGCTCTGGCTCGGGCCGGGGCAATTCGCGAAGTCGAACGCCGCGCAGGTCCGCGCCGCCCGCCAGATCGTCGAGGGGCTGGGGCTGGAGATCGCTACGCCGGACGAGGCGCGGGAAATGCTGGCGCTCAAGGGAGCCGACAAGGTCGGTTTCTGACGCCCGGACGGTTCCGGGAATACGGCCCGTGCACCCATCGTGAACGCGTTTCGCGGGCCGCTTGACTTGTATTGAATTTGTATCTTACGCTCGGGCTCTCACAATGGGGGCGCGGGCATTGGTTCGCTATCTCGACATCGCCGAGGAACTGGTCGCCGGCTTCGAGCCCGGCGCAGCCTCGGCCCGTCCGTTGCCCTCCGAAAGTGAACTCTGCGCGCGCTTCGAGGCGAGCCGGACGACCGTTCGCGCGGCGCTGAAGCATCTCGCGGGGCAGGGGCTGATCACCAGCCGGCAGGGCAAGGGCACGTTCTACCGCCCGCCGCACATCACCCGCGGGCTCGGCAGCCTTGTCGATTTCCACACCGAAGCCGAGATGGCTGGCCGCACGCCGGAGACGCGGCTGATTTCGGTGCGTCGCCTCGGTGCCGGCGACACGCCGCCTGCCGCTTTCGACACCAGGACGCAGAAAGGCGGTATCGTCGAACTCGTCCGCCTCCGGTTCCTCGATGGCGAGCCGGCGGTATTCCAGCACTCCTGGCTGGGGGCGGCGATGCTTGGAACCTTCGATCCTTGCGAATTCGAGGACCGCTCGCTCTATCGCTTCCTCGAAGCGAAACGCGGCATCGTTGTCGCGACCATCGAGGAAGTGCTGGAGCCCTGTTCGGCAGAGGCGGAGGTCGCGCTTCAACTCGGCATTCCGCCCGGCACGGCGGTCTTCCGGTCGCACCGTATCGCGCGGGAGGCTTCGGGCCGCGTCGTCGAGGTCAGCCGGAACATCATCCGCGGCGATCTCTATCGCTTCTCGATCCAGCATCGCATCGGAGGGGAGCCATGAGTGTCGTCCTCGCCTGCGACCTCGGCGGAACAAGCTTCCGCGCCGCGCTGGTTGATGACACCGGCGCGACCCGCGCCGAGGCGACGATCCGCGGCCCGGTGATCCTCGACCGCATGGGTGGTGCCGAGGTCGATGCCAAGGAATGGTGGCGCGTGCTGGTCGAGGCGGCGGGCCAGTTGGCGGAGGCCGAGCCCGGGCTTTTCGCCGGGATCGGCGCTATCGCGATCTGCGGAGTCACGCGCACGCAGGTGTTTCTCGGGCGCGACAACCGCCAGATCCGCCCGGCCATCACCTGGAAGGATATGCGGAGCGAGGGCGCGGCGGCCCGTTTCCGGGCTCGCGTTGAGGGCGAGCATCCTGAACTTGAACGGGTCAATGCCTTTCACCCGCTCGCGCGCCTTGCCTTCCTCAAGGAGGAGGAAGAGGCGGGTTTCCGGGCGCTGGCGATGGTGGTGGAGCCGAAGGACTACCTCAATTTCCGCCTCACGGGCCGGTTGGCGAGCGACCCGGTCTCGATGGCACGGCTTGCGGCGGCGGCCGAGCCGCAGGGAACGGTCGATCTGTTTGCCGTTCTCGGCCTGCCGCGTTCCATCGTTCCGCCGCTGCTGGAGCCGTGGGAGGTGCTGGCACCGGTCGCGGCGGGGCTTCCCGCGCCGTTCGATCGGCTCGCCGGCGTGCCGGTGCTGGTCTCGTCCAGCGATACCTGGGTCGCCGCCGCCGGGCTTGGGGCGATGCGCGCGGGCTTTGGCTACAACATTTCCGGCACCACCGAGGTGTTCGGCGTCGTCGGCGAGACGCCGTCCTTCGCGGTGGGGCTGCTGACGGTCGATTGGCGCGGGCTCCATCAGCTCGGCGGGCCGAGCCAGACCGGCGCCGATACCATGA
>JAVTWI010000053.1:0-17941 GCA_032229845.1 Rhabdaerophilum sp. | reverse complement strand
TTGACGAAGCTCGGCATCAGGATGACGTTCCGACCGATGAAGGCAGACTTGCGGACGACGCAATTCGGCACGGCGCGGAAGCCGGCTCCGGCGAAGGCGGCGGCATCCATGCCGAGAAACTTCGAATCGACCTTGTCCCACCAGGTCGCGCCGCCGGGGCCGCCGGAAATCGGCGCCATGTCGTTGAGGCGGAAGGAGAGCAGCACCGCCTTCTTGAGATACTGATGCACGGTCCAGGCCTCGGGTCCGGACTTGCCCGCCTCACGGGTCGCGACCCGCAGCTTGCCGCTGTCGAGACCGTTCAGCGCCTCCGCGACGGCTTCGCGCACGGCGCCCTTGGTCGAGGCGTTGACGTTGGCGCGATCTTCCCAGGCGGCATCGATAATGGCGGCAAGAGACATGCTGTTTCCCTGATTTGCGAGAACGGAATTCCGATCGGAAACCAAGGTTAGGGCTGCATTCCGCGAGGCTTGTCAAGCGCCGGTATCGGGCAGAAGCCGCTTCGCCAGCGTTTCGAGAAATTCCGGCAGGTTGGGCGTCACCGCGTCGATACGGATGCCGTCGGCGCCCGGCCCCTGCTCGAGCAGGCGATCCCATTCGTCCTTGTGGTCTCCCCGGTGATCCGGCACGACGAGAATGGTGCGCATGCCGAGTTCTGCCGGTACTTCGAGGTTGCGCGGGATATCCTCGAACATCGCCGCCGTGGTCGGGGAAATGGCGTGCGTCTCCAGAAAGCGCTCGTAGGGGCGGCGGGCAGGCTTGGGGACGAACTCGCTGGCGACGATATCGAACACGTCCTCGAAAAGATGATCGATGCCGAGTTGGCGCATCGTGTCCTCGGCATGCCGGCGCGAGCCGTTGGTGAAGACGAATTTCCGCCCCGGAAGCTGCGCGATGGCGCCGGCCAGCTGTGCATCGCTCGACAGGTTCGAGCGGTCGATGTCGTGGACGAATTCGAGGAAGGCGTGCGGGTCGATCCCGTGTTCCTTCATCAGCCCGTTCAGAGTCGTTCCGTGCGTCTGGTAATAGTATTTCTGGATCGCGCGCGCGGTCAGCCCGTCGACGCCCAGGAATTGCGAGATATAGGCCGTGATTTTCTGGTCGACCTTCGGCCAGAGGTCGGCATGCGGCGGATAGAGCGTGTTGTCGAGATCGAAGATCCAGGTCTCGACATCGAGGAAGCGGTGAATGTTGCGCATTGCCCTTCCTCAGCCGATCGCGGTGCGGCTGAGGAGCGCCGCCGAAAGCGTGCCCTCGTCGAGATAATCGAGTTCGCCGCCCACCGGGACGCCATGCGCGAGGCGCGTCACCTTGACGCCCGCCTCGGTCAGGAGATCGGTGATGTAATGCGCGGTGGTCTGCCCCTCGACAGTGGCGTTGAGCGCGAGGATAACCTCCTTCACCGCGCCGCCCGTCGCCCGTTCGACGAGCTTCGGCAGCGAGAGATCCTCCGGCCCGACGCCATCGAACGGCGAGAGCGTTGCGCCCAGCACGTGATAGCTGGCCCGGATCGCGCCGGCGCGTTCGAGCGCCCAGAGATCGCCCACGTTCTCGACGACGACGAGAATCGAAGGATCGCGGCGCGGATCGCGGTAGATCGCGCAGGGCGATTGCGTATCGAGATTGCCGCAGGTCTCGCAGGTGACGATGCGATCCGCCGCGACGCGCATCGCATCGGCGAGCGGGGCGAGCAATTCCTCGCGTTTGCGCATCAGATGCAGTACCGCGCGCCGGGCCGAGCGGGGGCCAAGACCGGGCAAACGACCGAGAAGCTGGATCAGACGTTCGATTTCCGGTCCGGCAAGGGCCTGCGCCATGAAGATTCCTGTGATTGAAAATCACGCAATGAAAGGCAATTAACTGCCACGATTCGGCAAAAAAAGCGTGAGTCCAATAGACGATTTTTCGCTCAGAACGGCAGTTTGAAGCCCGGCGGCAAGGGAAGGCCGCCCATCAGTCCCTGCGTCTTCGCGGCGACGACATCCTCGATCTTGGCGCGGGCATCGGCATGCGCGGCGACGATCAGGTCCTCGAGGATTTCCTTCTCGTCAGCCTTCATCAGCGAGGGGTCGATGGCGAGCGCCTTGAGCGCGCCCTTGGCGGTCAGCGTGACCGTTACCAGCCCGGCGCCGGAGCGGCCCTCGACCAGCGTCGTCTCCAGTTCCTGCTGGAGCTGTTCCATCTTGGCCTTGAGCCCGGCCATTTCCTTCATCATGCCCATGATGTCGCGCATGGGATTTTCCTTCTGTTCGGTTGGATCGGATCAGAGATCGTCGTCCGTGATGACATCCTCGCCGCCCGTGCCCTCGTCTCCGAGCGGGGCGATTTCGGCCGGCGCGCGGACATCGACGATCTCCGCGCCGGGAAAGGTTTCGAGCAGCGCGCGGACGGCGGGGTTGGCGCGCACGCCGCGGCGGTCTTCCTCGCGGGCCTGCTCGGCGACCTCGTGCAGCGTGGGCGCCACGGCTTCCGGCTCGGGATCCCGCGCGACGGATACGCCCCAGCGCTGGCCGGTCCAGTCCATCAGCGCACGGGAGAGGCGGTTCGGCAAGTCGGCCTCGGCGCGCGGCAGCAGCGCGATCTCGATGCGGCCGATCTCGTATTTCACGAGGCGGATATCGCGTTCCAGCGCGGTCTTGAGGCGGATATCGCGCATCCGGTCGGCCAGCGCGACGAGCTCCGGAAGGCTCGCCGGCATCGGCATGGCCGGAGTGTTTTGAGGCTGTGTTTCAGGTAGCCGTGCCGAGGCGGCTGCTCCGCGATCCGACACCAGCCGCGGGGCATGGACTGGCGCGGCGCTCGCTTGCGGCGCCGAGGGCGCGCCGGCCGGCATCGCGGATGCGCCGGAGGGCATCGCAGAAGACATGGCAGATGACATGGCGCCGGAGCGCATATCGCGGACCAGATCGGCCGGATTCGGCATATCCGCCGCATAGGCGAGACGCACGAGCACCATCTCGGCGGCGACCTTGGGGCGCGCAGCGGCCTGAACTTCCTGCAATCCCTTGAGGAGGATTTGCCACGCCATCGAAAGGGCGCGGATCGGGATCGTCTTCGAGAAGGCGAGACCGCGCTGGCGTTCGGTCTCGCTCAGGCCGGGGTCCTTCTCGGCGTCGGGCACGAGCTTCAGGCGCGTCACGACATGTACGAACTCGCCGAGATCGGCGATGATCGCCGCCGGGTCCGCACCCTCGTGATACTGCGCCTCGAAGGCGGAAAGCGCCTCGGCGATGCGGCCGCCCAGCAGCGCCTCGAACAGGTCGATGACGCGCGTCCGGTCGGCGAGGCCGAGCGAGGCACGCACCTCCTCGGCCCGGACATGACCGCCGCCATGCGCGATCGCCTGATCGAGCAGCGAGAGCGCATCGCGCATCGAACCTTCCGACGCGCGGGCGATCAACGCCATCGCCTCGGCATCGACCTTGACGTTTTCCTTTCCGACGATGGCATCGAGATAGGCGGTCATGGCGGGGATTTCGATGCGGCGCAGATCGAAGCGCTGGCAGCGCGAGAGCACGGTCACCGGAACTTTTCGGATTTCCGTGGTCGCGAACAGGAACTTCACATGCGGCGGCGGCTCTTCCAGCGTCTTCAGAAGGCCGTTGAACGCGGCCTTCGAGAGCATGTGCACCTCGTCGATGATGTAGACCTTGGTGCGCGCCGAAACCGGCTTGTACCGCGCCGCCTCGATGATCTCTCGGATATTGTCGATGGAGGTGTTGGAGGCGGCGTCCATCTCGATCACGTCGACATGCCGGCTCTCCATGATCGCCTGGCAATGGGTGCCGAGTTCCGGCATCTCGATCGAAGGCGCGTCAACCTTGTCGGTCTCGTAGTTGAGAGCGCGGGCGAGGATGCGGGCGGTGGTCGTTTTGCCCACCCCGCGAACGCCGGTGAAAATATAGGCCTGATGGATGCGGTTTGCGGCGAAGGCATTCGAGAGCGTCCTGACCATCGCTTCCTGGCCGATCAGGTCGGCGAAGCTCTGCGGGCGATACTTGCGCGCGAGGACGCGATAGGCGCCCTGGCCTGAATGACCGTCTTCGAGATGGCGGTTTTCGGGATCGGGTGTCTCGGAACTCATCCTGCCGCGGCCTTCCGTCTCATGCAGGGTTTCGCCTGTTCGGATTTTGGCCCGACACGGCCCGCCTGCCCTTGCGGGCGCCGGCGCGAGCCGAGGGTGGGAGGCTGGAACAATGACCCGCCCGGTCTCGTTAGGGCTGCTTCCTTCCGGACCTGACCCGGTTGGCGAGGGATGCGTCCATCGCCAACCTCCCGCTCGCTATATCGGCTATCCGGCGGGCGATTACAAGTGCCGGAAGAAAGCGCGAAGCCCTCTCGCTTCCCGGCATCGCCGCCGCTACAACGAAGGCCGAAGCACTTTGAGGATTCCATGCCCGAAACCGGTTTCCAACTCGATCCGCGTCTCGAAGAGGTCGGCCATCCGCTGGCGGAATGGCCGCTCTCCCGCGTCTTCCTGTTCGACGATGCGCGCTTTCCCTGGCTGATGCTGGTACCGCGCCGGGCCAATGTCGCCGAAATCCTCGATCTCGCGCCGGCCGAGAGGCAACAATTGTTCGACGAGACCATGAAGGCGGCCGAGGCGCTGCGCGCGGTCGCGAAACCCGACAAGCTCAATATCGGCGCGCTCGGCAACATGGTCCGCCAGCTCCACGTGCATGTGGTCGGGCGCTATCAGTCCGATCCCGCCTGGCCGGGGCCGGTGTGGGGGCACGGCGAGCGGATGCCCTACCCCGCGCATATGGTCGGCCCGCTGATGGACCGGATGCGGCAGGCTTTCGGATCGTGAGGCCGACGATGAATTCAGAGACACCGGAAAACCTGTTCTCTCCCCTCATGGAAGATCGCCCGCCGGGAGGGCTCGGCTTCGCGCATGGCGCGCTCGACCGCTCGGCGCAGATGCGGGCGCGGCCCGACCTGATCGAGGCGCTGTTCGATGCGGACGAGGCCCGCATCTATGCATTCTGCGGCGACAATGCGGTGCTCAAGCGGGTTGAAGGCGGCCTGAGCCCGCTGTTTCGCGTTTCCGATCTGCCCGCGACCGGCCACCATCAGGAAAGGGTGTTCCTCGGCCGTGACGGCGAAGCGGCGCGCTTCGCGATCCTGATCGCGCCGGAACAGGAGGAGGCCCTGCAAGCCGACGAGGCGTTGAAGCTCATCGGCCTGAGGGCGCTGGCGCTCGACGATCGCACCAATCCGCAGGAGCTTGGCGCGATCGCGCAGGGCAAGGCGATGCTGCACTGGCATGCCCGGCACCGCTTCTGTGCCCATTGCGGACAGCCGACAAATGTTGCCGATGCCGGCTGGAAGCGTCTCTGCCCGGCGTGCTCGACCGAGCATTTCCCGCGCACGGACCCGGTTGTCATCATGCTGACTGTCGACGGCGATCGCTGTCTGCTCGGCCGTTCGCCGCGCTTTCCGCCCGGCTGGTATTCGACGCTCGCGGGGTTCGTCGAGCCGGGCGAGACGATTGAGGACGCCGTGCGCCGCGAGACCTTCGAGGAGGCAGGGATCATCGGCGGGCGCGTGACGCTCATGGCCAACCAGCCCTGGCCGTTCCCCATGAGCCTGATGATCGGCGCCTATGTCGAGGCGAAATCGACGACGATCGCGGTCGATCTCGACGAACTGGAGGATTGCCGCTGGTTCAGCCGCGACGAGGTCCGGCAGATGCTCGCCGGAACGCATCCGGAAGGGCTTGGCGTGCCGGCGAAGATGTCGATCGCGAGCCACCTCATCCGGCATTTTGTCGGGATGTGACATGCTCCGGTTTGCTTTTCTCAACGAGCCGCCATTCTGCTTCCGGGGTCGGCAGGGCGTGCCGACCGGGTGCGATGTCGAACTGGCCCGCGTGATTGCGGCGAGGTTGGAGCGCGAGATCACGTTCGTCGAAACGGACTTCTCGCAACTGCTGCCGGGGCTGAGCGAGCATCAATGGGATATCACCACCGGGCTGTTCATCACCGCGGAACGCGCCAAGGTTGCGGCGTTTTCGCGCCCGATCTGGACTTTGACTGACGGCCTCCTCGTCGCGCGCGGGAATCCGGTCGGGTTGGGCGGTTATGCTTCGATTGCCTCAGCGGGAGCGCGGCTGGTCGTCGTACAGGATCAGGTGCAGCATCTGAATGCATCCGCCGCTGGCGTCTTGCCGGAGCAAATCCTGGTCTGTCCAGGTTACGAAGCGGCGGCGCACGCTGTGATCAAGGGAGATGCTGACGCTTTCGCAAGTGTTGCCCGGGCCCACCTCGCATTTGCATCCGCACACTCCGATCGGCTGGAGGTCGTTGAGGTCCCCCAATCCGAGCAGCCACCGGCCCCCGGAGCCTTTGCGTTACGACTGCAGGATGTTGATCTGCTAGGTGACGTTGACCGCGAACTTTCCGGGTTTCTCGGCACGAAGGCGCAGGCGCGCGCGATGGAGCCCTTCGGCCTGCGGCATGACGAATATGCCGCGATACTCCGGTAAATCCGCCTTTGCCTATTCCCCCGGCGGGAGCACCTTCTTGCGGTAGGGGTGCGCCGGATAGGTGCCGAGCACCCGCAGTTCCTTCGAGAAGAAGGCGAGTTCCTCCAGCGCGAGCCGGAGTGGACGATCCTCGGGGTGGCCTTCGACCTCGGCGTAGAACTGCGTCGCGGTGAACATCCCGTCGACCATGTAGCTCTCGAGCTTGGTCATGTTGACGCCGTTGGTCGCAAAACCGCCCATCGCCTTGTAGAGCGCCGCCGGTACGTTGCGGACGCGGAAAACGAAGCTCGTCATCACCGGGCCGGCAGCTTGCTGCGCATCGTTCCGCTCGCGCGAGAGCACGACGAAGCGGGTGGTGTTGTGGTCCTCGTCCTGGATGTCCTCGGCGAGGATTTCGAGGCCGTAGACGCTCGCCGCGAGGCGCGGCGCGATGGCGGCGCGGGTCGGATCGCCGATGTCCCGCACCTGCCGGGCCGAGCCGGCGGTATCGGCCGCGACCTCGGCCTTGAGGCCGAGCTTGCGCAGGAAGCGCCGGCACTGGCCGAGCGCGTGGACATGGCTCTGCACCACCTTGAGCGTGTCGAGATGCGCGCCCTTGATCGCCATCAGGTGAAAGTGGATCGGCAGGAAATGCTCGCCGATGATGTGGAAACCCGAGGCCGGCAGCAGGTGGTGAATATCGGCGACGCGCCCGGCGATCGAGTTCTCGATCGGGATCATCGCGAGATCGGCCGAGCCGTCGGCGAGCGCGGCGAAGGCATCCTCGAAGGTGGGGCAGGGCAGGGCCTCCCAGTCCGGAAATACTTCCTTGCAGGCGATCTCGGAATTGGCGCCGCGCTCACCCTGAAACGAAATAACCTTGGCCATCGCAATATCTTTCCGACGCTACTTCTTGAGAATCTGGCGGGCGCGTTCGAGATCCTCCGGCGTGTCGACGCCGAGGGGAACGGTCTCCACCTGCATGATATCGATGCGCATCCCGGCTTCGAGCGCGCGGAGCTGTTCGAGCTTCTCGCGCTTTTCGAGCGCAGAGGGCGGCAGGGAAACGAACTTCCGCAGCGCCGCGCGGCGATAGACATAGAGGCCGATGTGGTGAAGCAGATCGCCCTCGCCCCAGGGGGCGGTCGCCCGCGTGAAATAGAGCGCGCGGAAGCGGTTGCCGCCGAGCGGCGAGCCGACGGCCTTCACAACCTGCATCGCGGTTTTTTCCTCCTCGCGCACGATCACGGCGGCGAGGGTCGCGATATCGACGGCCGGATCGGCGAGCGGTTGGAGCGCCCTTGCAATAATCCCCGGATCGATTGTCGGCAGGTCGCCCTGCACATTGACGATGATGTCGTAGCGGCCCTCGGGGTCGAAGTTTTCCACCGCCTCATGGATACGGTCGGAGCCGGAAGGGTGGTCGGCCCGCGTCATCACGGCGATGCCGCCCGCGGCGCGCACGGCGGCGGCAATCTCGTCCGAATCCGTTGCCACCAACACGGGGCCGATCCCCGTTTCCATCGCCCGCCGCCAGACGTGGACGATCATCGCCTCGCCGTGAATGTCGGCGAGCGGCTTGCCGGGAAGCCGCTGGGCGGCCATGCGCGCCGGAACGATGATAACCGGATTGGACATTCGCCTGTGCACTCCTTCGAAGGCCCTCGCGAGGGGGCTTGTCGACGCGCGCAAAAAGTAGCAATCGCGGCGCGCTTATACGGGTTGCCTTTCACTATTGAAAGCGGGTAATCAGCCATTTGAATTCACGAACGGTTCCAGGTGCGGAAACCGTTAGCCGTCCAGACAGAGGTTGCGGGCATGAGCGCGAATGAAGTCAACAAGATTGCCGGTGCGATCCTCGGCATGGCGACGCTGGCGATGGGGATCGGCTTCTTTTCCGGCGCGCTCGTCTCTCCCAAGCCGATCGTGAAGGCGGGTTACGAGCTGCCGGACGATTCGGGTGACGGGCATGGCGCCGCCGCGCCGGCCGCCGCCGAGAAGGCCGAGCCGATCGCCAAGCGTCTGGCTTCCGCCGATGTGAAGAAGGGTGAGACCTCCGCCAAGAAGTGCGCCAGCTGCCATTCCTTCACCAATGACGGCAAGAATGGCACCGGCCCCGGGCTGTGGAACGTCGTCAACCGTGACAAGGGCAAGCACGAGGGCTTCAAGTATTCGGCCGGCATGAGCGGCAAGGGCGGCAAGTGGGACTACGAGTCCCTCGATGCGTTCATCAACAAGCCCAAGGATTTCGTCAGCGGCACGACGATGGGTTTCGCGGGGGTGCCGCGAGCTGACGAGCGCGCCAACATCATCGCCTATCTGCGTTCGCTCTCGGACAATCCCGCGCCGCTGCCGCAATAACACAAAGCCGTCTATCGGGTTGAAAGGGGCCGTTTCCGGCCCCTTTTTCGTATTGTGCAGAGATCGGGCTCCGGTCTTTTTTTTGGGCCCCCGAGCCGTCATAGTGAGGGCTCGGTGGGACGGCTGATTCGGACGGAGATGGCCAGCGGATGCGGATGATCGGGCGGACACCAGCGTTGACGCGGCGGGCGGCTCTCGTGGCTGGCGCCGCGCTCGGTGTCGCCACCCTGCTTCCGCCGCGTTCTATCCGTGCGCAGGACAAGGATGCGTTCGGCCCGGAAAGCCACGGGATGTCGGTATTCGGCGATCTCAAGTATCCGGTGAATTTTCCGCATTTCGACTATGTGGATCCGAAAGCGCCGAAGGGCGGCGAAATCGGTCTTCAGGTCTCCAGCGTCGGCGGCAACCAGACATTCCTGACGTTCGACACGCTCAACATGTTCTCGCAGAAGGGCAACGGCGCGGCGGGGATCGGGCTGATCTTCGATTCGCTGATGGTTGGCTCCAGCGACGAATCGGATTCGCTCTACGGCCTTGTGGCGAAGTCGGTGCGGGCGAGCGCCGACGGATTGACCTACCGTTTTGCGATGCGCCCCGAGGCGCGATTTCACGATGGCTCGCCGCTCAGGGCGGAGGATGTCGTCTTCTCGTTCGAGCTCCTCAAGAGCGCGAAGGCGCATACGAGCTATCGGCTCCTGCTGCGGCAGATCACCGGCGCGCGCGCGCTCGATCCGCTGACGGTCGAGTTCACATTCGCCAAGGGCCGCTCGCGTGAGATGCCGCAGATCGCGGCAACGCTGCCGATTTTCTCGAAAGCCTTTTACACGGCGAACGACTTCGAGGCGGCGACACTGACCTCACCGCTTGGCTCGGGCGGCTACAAGGTCGACCGCGTCGATCAGGGGCGGTCGATCAGCTTCCGCCGCGTTGCGGATTATTGGGCGAAGGACCTGCCGGTTTCGATCGGGCAGGGAAATTTCGACGTTATTCGCTACGAGTACTTCCGCGACCGGGAGGCCGCGTTCCAGGCCTTCACGGCCGGTGCCTTCAACTTCCGCGAAGAGTTCACCTCGGTCATCTGGTCGACGCGCTACGATTTTCCCGCCGTGAAGGACGGACGCGTGAAGCGGTCGACGATGCCGGATGCGCGCCCCTCCGGCACGCAGGGCTGGTTCATCAACACCCGCCGCGAGAAGTTCAGCGATCCGCGTGTGCGCGAGGCGATCGGGCTGTGCTTCGATTTCGAGTGGACCAACAAGAACCTGATGTATGCGCTCTACAAGCGCACCAATTCCTATTTCGAGAATTCGGTTCTCAAGGCGGAGGGCATGCCCTCGGCCGAGGAGAAGGCCCTGCTCGAAGGGTTGCGCGTCAAGCTTCCGGCGGAGGTGTTCACAGCGCCTTACGTCGCGCCGGTCTCCGATGGTTCCGGGCAGGATCGGACGGTCCTGCGCAAGGCGGTCGACCTCCTGACGCAGGCCGGCTGCAAGCGCGGCGCGGACGGCAAGATCCGCCTGCCGGACGGGCAGCCGTTGACCGTCGAATTCCTGGAGGACGACAACAGCCTCAACCGGCACACCACCGGCTTTGTCAACAACCTCAAGCTCATCGGTATCGAGGCTGCGATCCGGGTTATCGATCCGGCGCAGTTCGCGCGGCGGCGGCAGGATTTCGACTTCGACCTCGTCATGCAGCGCTACACGATGTCGCTGACGCCAGGTGAGGGCCTGCGACTGATCTTCGGGTCCGAGGCGGCGAGGACGGTCGGCTCGCGCAACCTCGCGGGGGTCGCTGATCCGGCGATCGATGCGATGATCGAGCGCATCATCGCGGCAAAGACCCGCGAGGAGCTGACGGTCGCGACGCATTGTCTCGACCGGCTGCTGCGTGCCGGGCGCTACTGGGTCCCGGCGTGGTATTCGGGCGAACACAAGATCGCCTATTGGGATATGTTCGGGATGCCGGGGCCTATTCCACCGCTCGCCGGCTCGACCGAGGGGGCGGTGGCTTCGCTCTGGTGGCACGACGCCGAAAAGGCGCGGAAGCTCGGCAAATGAGGCGGTCCTGCTGATGCTCGCCTATGTGATCCGCCGCCTCATGCTGATGGTGCCGACGCTGTTCGGCATCATGGCCTTGTCGTTCGTCATCATCCAGTTCGCGCCGGGCGGGCCGGTGGAGCGGATCATCGCCCAGCTGCAGGGGCAGGATTCCGGCAGCTCCCGCATCGGCGGAGGGAGCGGCGATGTCGGTGCCGGTGCGATGGCGCAGGCGGGCGATGCGACATCGGCCTATCGC
Source organism: Rhabdaerophilum sp. (assembly GCA_032229845.1). GTDB lineage: Bacteria > Pseudomonadota > Alphaproteobacteria > Rhizobiales > Beijerinckiaceae > Rhabdaerophilum. Next base: position 6,819 of record JAVTWI010000053.1, on the reverse strand, counting down.
GGTGCGCAGGGGCTCGACCCGGCCTTCATCAAGGATCTCGAAAAGCAGTTCGGCTTCGACAAGCCTGCCCATGTGCGCTTTTTCAAGATGCTGGGCGATTACGCACGTTTCGATTTCGGGCGCTCGTTCTTCCGTGACGCGAGCGTCATCGACCTCATCAAGGAGAAGCTGCCGGTTTCGATCTCGCTCGGGCTCTGGATGACGCTGATCGCCTATGCGATCTCGATTCCGCTCGGCATCCGCAAGGCAGTTCATGACGGCTCCGCCTTCGATATCTGGACCAGCGCGGTGATCGTCGTCGGTTATGCGATCCCGGGCTTCCTGTTCGCGGTGCTGCTGGTGGTTTTGTTCGCGGGCGGCTCGTTCTGGCAGGTTTTCCCCTTGCGCGGGCTTACCTCGCCGAATTTCGAAGAACTGAGCCTTGGCGGGAAGGCTCTCGATTATCTCTGGCATATCACTTTGCCACTCGCTGCGATGGTGATCTCGCAGTTCGCGGCGTTGACGCTTCTGACCAAGAATTCGTTCCTCGACGAAATCCGCAAGCAATACGTGCTGACCGCGCGCATGAAGGGCCTGAGCGAGAGCCGCGTGCTTTACGGCCACGTGTTCCGCAACGCGATGCTGATCGTGATCGCGGGGTTTCCCGGCGCGTTCATCCATGCCTTTTTCACCGGCTCGCTGCTGATCGAGAGCATCTTCTCGCTCGACGGGCTGGGCCTGCTTGCCTACGAATCCGCCCTCAACCGCGATTATCCGGTAGTGTTCGCCTCGCTCTACATCTTCTCGCTGATGGGCCTCGTCCTGACGCTGGTGACGGACCTCGCCTATACCTTCATCGACCCGCGCATCGATTTCGAGGCGCGCGATGTCTGACGTGACGGTTCTGGCACCGCCCCTGCCGGACAAGGGGCGCTTCATCCGGCTCTCGCCGCTCAACCGGCGGCGGCTCGACAATTTCAAGGCCAACCGCCGCGGCTACTGGTCGTTCTGGATTTTTGCGGTCCTGTTCGTCCTGAGCCTCTTCGCGGAATTTATCGCCAACGATCGGCCGATCATCGCCCGCTACAAGGGCGAATGGCTGTTTCCGGTGTTGGTGGATTACCCGGAGGAGAAGTTCGGCGGGTTTCTCGCCGTCACCGATTATCGCGCGCCGGTGATCGCTGCGGAAATCCGCGCGCATGGCTTCATGATCTTCCCGCCGATCCGCTTCCACCACCGCACGGTGCAGCGCGACCTTCCGGTGCCCGCACCCTCGCCACCAACATGGAAGCTCACCGACGAGCAATGCCGGCCGGTGGCGGAGAAGCGCGGCGGCAAGACCTGCGCCGATATCGAGTGGAACTGGTTTGGCACCGATGATCGGGGCCGGGATGTCGCGGCGCGGCTGATCTACGGTTTCCGCATCTCGGTGCTGTTCGGGCTGATCCTGACCTTTGCTTCCTCGCTGATCGGCGTGACCGCCGGCGCGATCCAGGGCTATTTCGGCGGCAAGGTCGACCTGATCTTCCAGCGCTTCATCGAGATCTGGACCTCGATGCCGCTGCTGTTCCTGCTCATCATCCTGTCGGCCGTCATCACGCCGAGTTTCCTCGTGCTGCTCGGTATCCTGCTGCTGTTCAAATGGACCGCGCTTGTCGGGGTCGTGCGCGCGGAATTCCTGCGGGCGCGCAACTTCGAGTACGTCAAGGCGGCGCGGGCGCTCGGGCTCAACGATCGCCAGATCATGATCCGCCACATGCTGCCGAACGCGATGGTGGCGACGTTGACCTACATGCCGTTCGTGCTGAACGCCTCGATCACGACGCTGACCTCGCTCGACTTCCTCGGCTTCGGCCTGCCGCCTGGCTCGCCCTCGCTCGGCGAACTCCTCCAGCAGGGCAAGGCGAACCTTCAGGCGCCCTGGCTCGGCATTTCCGGCTTCGTCGTCATCGCGACGATGCTTTCGCTGCTGATTTTCGTCGGCGAAGCCGTGCGCGATGCGTTCGATCCGAGAAAGAGTTTCGCATGAGCGCGCCGCTTCTTTCCGTCGAGAACCTTTCGGTGGGCTTCCGGCAGGGTGGCAAGGAGACGATCGCCGTCAAGGGCGTGAGCTTCACGGTTGAGCGCGGCGAGACGGTCGCGCTCGTCGGCGAATCCGGCTCGGGAAAATCGGTCTCGGCGCTTTCCGTCGTGCGGTTGCTCAACTATCCGGCCGCTTTCCACCCCTCGGGCAGGATCGAATTCGGGGAAGGGGGCGAGCGGCAGGATCTGCTCACGGCCGACGACGCGGCTTTGCGGGCGGTGCGCGGCAACAAGATCTCGATGGTCTTCCAGGAACCGATGACCTCGCTCAATCCGCTGCACAGCATCGAGCGGCAGATCGGAGAGGTTCTCGCGGTCCATCGCGGCCTTTCGGGCGAGGCGGCGCGGGCGCGCATCCTCGATCTTCTCACCAAGGTCGGCATCCGCGATCCCGAGACGCGGCTGGGGGCCTATCCGCACCAGCTTTCCGGCGGCCAGCGTCAGCGCGTGATGATCGCGATGGCGCTCGCCAACGAGCCCGATCTGCTGATCGCCGACGAACCGACGACCGCGCTCGACGTGACGGTTCAGGCACGCATTCTCCGCCTTCTCGCCGATCTCCAGCGCGAGACCTGCATGGCGATGCTGTTCATCACCCACGATCTTGGCATCGTGCGGCGTATCGCCCACCGCGTCATCATCATGCAGCGCGGCGAGATCGTCGAGCAGGGGCTGGTGGCGGAGGTATTCGGAGCGCCGAAGCACCCCTATACGCAGATGTTGCTCGCCGCCGAGCCGAAAGGCGAGCCGGCCCTGCCGCACCCGGATGCGGAAACCATCGTCGCGGTCGATAACCTCAAGGTCCATTTCCCGATTCGCAGCGGTGTGTTCAAGCGTGTCACGGGGCATGTGAAGGCGGTGGACGGCATCTCGCTGAAGATCCGCGCCGGCGAGACGCTGGGCGTCGTCGGCGAATCCGGCTCCGGCAAGACAACGCTCGGGCAGGCGATTTTGCGGCTGATCGCCTCCGAGGGGCCGATCGTCGTGCTGGGGCGAAATGTCGAGGCGCTCGATCGCAAGGCGCTGCGGCCGATGCGCAAGGACATGCAGATCGTTTTTCAGGACCCCTACGGCTCACTCTCTCCGCGCATGAGCATCGCGGAAATCGTCGCCGAGGGGCTCTATATCCAGACGCCGGGGCTGGAGACCGAGGCGGCCCGTGAAATCGTCGCGCAGGCGCTGCATGATGTCGGGATCGACCCCTTCGCGATGGACCGCTATCCGCACGAGTTCTCGGGCGGGCAGCGCCAGCGTATCGCCATTGCCCGCGCCATGGCGCTCGATCCGAAATTCGTGGTGCTGGACGAGCCGACCTCGGCGCTCGATATGAGTGTGCAGGCGCAGATCGTCGACCTGCTGCGCGATCTCCAGAAGCGGCGCAACCTCGCCTACCTCTTCATCAGCCACGATCTCAAGGTCGTGCGGGCGCTCGCGAGCCATGTCATCGTGATGCGCAACGGGCAGGTGGTCGAGGAAGGCGCCTCGGCCGAGCTGTTCCGCAATCCGAAGACGGAATACACGCAGGAACTCTTCGCCGCCGCCTTCGAGCGCTGAGCCCCGCGAGGCTTTTGAAGATCTTAAATCATTCGTGCCACAACCGCCTCCTGCATGATCGGCCCTGCGCGGCATGTGACAGGCACGAGGTGACGGCGATGTTGCGTATCCTGTTCATCGGACTTGGCCTCGCGCTGGCGACGGCCCTGCTCGGCACATCGCTGGCCGACCGGTTCGGCGCGGAGCAGCCTGCCCCCGAAAGCCGTGCCGCAACCGTTCCGGCGCCGGCCTCCTCGCCGCGGCTCGTCGCGCTGCAGGCCGACCGGCGCGGGCATTTCATCACCGATATCCAGATCAACAACCAGTTCATCCGGGCGCTGGTCGATACCGGCGCATCGCTGGTCGCGATGTCCTCGGAGGATGCGCGCAAGGCGGGGCTGAAGCCGATGCCGGGCGACTTCTCGATCCCCGTCAACACCGCGAACGGCGTGGTGCGCGCCGCGAAGGCGCGGGTGCCTTCGCTCAAGCTGCAATCCATCGAGATCCGGGATGTCGAGGTGATGGTGATGCCGCCCGGCGCGCTCAACCACACGCTGCTCGGGATGAGCTTTCTCCGGCGCCTTGCCAGTTTCGAGATGAACGGCAATACGCTTGTTCTCAAGCGCTAGGCGTTTGTTGCAACTCCTGTTACAGCGCCGTTCATCGGCCCTCGCCTATGAGCGCTCGTCCAACCCAACCGGATGATCCGTGATGTCTTCCTTCCCCAAGGTATCTTCTTTCCCCAAGCCGCAAACCTCGATCGCGCCGAATACCCGCGAGTTCGAATCCAATCCGCTCGTGAAGCCGACGGGTTTCCGCGAATACGACGCGCGCTGGTGGTTCGGGCATCCGGCCTCCGACAAGGCGCCGGAAATCAACCTGATGGGCATCCAGGCGCTCGGCATGGGCATCGGCACCTATCTCAAGGAGCGCGGCGTCGAGCGGCGGATCGTCGTTGGCCATGATTTTCGCGGCTATTCCGCCTCGATCAAGCTGGCGCTCATCGCCGGGCTGATGGCCTCCGGCTGCAAAGTGGTCGATATCGGCCTTGCGCTCTCGCCGATGGCCTATTTCGCGCAGTTCGCGCTCGATGTACCGGCGGTGGCGATGGTGACGGCCTCGCACAACGACAACGGCTGGACCGGCGTGAAGATGGGCTGCCAGCGCCCGGTGACCTTCGGGCCGGAGGAGATGAACCGCCTCAAGGAGATCGTTCTCGGCGGGAACTTCGCGCTCGATGGCGGCGGCAGCTACACGTTCCAAGAGAATTTCTACGACCTCTATTACAAGGACCTGACGACGCGCCCGAAGCTCAAGCGCAAGCTCAAGGTGGTCGCGGCCTGCGGCAACGGCACCGCGGGCGCCTTTGCGCCGCAGGTCCTCGAAGCGCTCGGCTGCGAGGTCGTCCCGCTCGACGTGACGCTCGATCACACCTTCCCGCGCTACAACCCGAACCCGGAAGACATGGAAATGCTCCATGCCATCGCCCATGCGGTGAAGGAGCATGGCGCCGATGTCGGCCTCGGCTTCGATGGCGACGGCGATCGTTGCGGCGTGGTCGACAACGAGGGCAACGAGATCTTCGCCGACAAGATCGGCGTGATGCTGGCGCGCGACCTTTCGAAACTGCATCCGAACTCGACTTTTGTGGTCGACGTGAAATCGACCGGGCTGTTCGCGACCGATCCTGAATTGCAGCGCCTCGGCGCCAAGGCCGATTACTGGAAGACCGGGCACTCGCACATCAAGAAGCGGGTCACCGCGCTCAATGCGCTCGCCGGCTTCGAGAAGAGCGGCCACTTCTTTTTCAATGCGCCGGTCGGCAAGGGTTACGATGACGGTATCGTCACCGCGATCGCGGTGCTCGACATGCTGGATCGCGCGCCAACGAAGTCGATGGCTGACCTCTACCGTGATCTGCCGAAGACCTGGGGTTCGCCGACGATGTCGCCCCATTGCGACGACGAGATCAAGTACGAGGTCGTCGCGCGGGTAGTGAAGCGCATCGAGGGCATGGCCGCGAAGGGCGAGACCATCACGGGCCAGAAAATCCGCGATGTCGTCACGGTCAACGGCGTGCGCGTCACGGCCGAGGATGGCACCTGGGGGCTCGTACGCGCCTCCTCGAACAAGCCGGAACTCGTCGTCGTCGTCGAAAGCCCGGTGTCGGAAGCGCGGATGCGTGAGATGTTCAAGGCCGTGGACACGATCCTGCGCGAGAACCCGGAAGTCGGCGCCTACAACCAGACGATCTGAGGCCTAGAGAACAAATCCATGCGCCGCTACTTCGCGGCGCAGGTCCGTTTCCGGCGTCACGTGCACTGTCGCGAAACCGAGCGCGGCTGCGGAGGCGATGTTCTTCGCGCTGTCGTCGATGAAAAGGCATTCCGCCGGCGTCACCGCATGGCGATCCGCGAACAGGCGGAAGATCGCTGGGTCCGGCTTGATCAACCGTTCGTGTGCGGAGACGACCGTGCCCTCGAAGGCCTTCAGGAAGGGGAACCGTTCCAACGTTTCCGCGAAAGTGTCGGTCGCGAAATTGGTAATCGCGAAACAGCGGATGCCGGCGCGCTGTGCATCCCGAAGAACGGCGACATTGTCCTCGATCGCATGCGGAACCATCTCGTGCCAGCGGGCGCGATAGGCGCGGATCAGGTCCGCATGATCCGGGAACAGCGCGATCCGCTCGGCTTCCGCCTCCTGCCATGTCCGGCCGCGGTCCTGTTCGAGGTTCCACTCGGACGGCAGGATGTCGCGGAAGAATGCCGCGCGGACCTCGTCGTCCGGAATGAGGGTGCGGAAGGGGATCTCCTGATCCCAGCGGATCAGGACGTTGCCGATGTCGAAGACGATATGGCGCGGCATGGTGGGGGACAACCAGGACGGTGCGAGAGTAACACTATGGGACAACCTGTTTCATTCCGGGAATTTCTTTGCAAGTCCAGGCGGGTGCCTCACCTGCCATCGGATTGCCAACTTGATCCGATAACCTAATAAAAACGGCCAGATAGCGGAAATCGTCCGAGAAACGAGACCGTGGCACGAAATTTGTCCTCGTCGCATCGACCGAGAGACAGAAGTCCTGGCAAGACGCTTGATCGAACTCGACGAGAGTGCCACGGCAGTCGCAAGGTGCCGATATTTCTCGCCTACGAGGCTGGTCACGTCGCCAGAGTCTTCCGTCGTCCGGAGGCACGCCCGGAGGGGATGGGATGGCTGACATTC
>JAVTWI010000052.1:0-3098 GCA_032229845.1 Rhabdaerophilum sp. | reverse complement strand
GGCATTGCCGCGGTGCTGTTCGACGAGTTTCACGAACGCTCGCTCGACGCGGATTTCGGTCTCGCGCTGGCGCTCGAAGCGCGCGAGGCGCTGCGCCCCGACCTGCGCCTCGTCGTGATGTCGGCGACGCTCGATGACCGGCGCATCGCCACCCTGCTCGGCGACGCGCCGGTCATCGCCAGCGAAGGACGCGCCTTCCCGATCGAGACCCGCTATCGCGGCCGCGATCCGAACGCGCGGATCGAGGATCAGGTCGCGACCGCCATCCGCGCCGTGCTCGTCTCGGACAAGGGCTCGGTTCTCGCCTTTCTCCCCGGCCAGGGTGAGATCGAGCGCGTCGCGCGATTGCTGGAGGAAGCCAGACTTCCAGCCGATGTCGAGATTTGCCCGCTCTATGGCGCGCTGCCGCCCGAGCGTCAGGACGCCGCGATCCGGCCAGCGCCGGCAGGCCGCCGCAAAGTGGTGCTCGCGACCTCGATCGCCGAGACCTCGCTCACGATCGAAGGCGTGCGGATCGTGATCGACAGCGGCCTCCAGCGTGCCCCCCGGTATGAGCCCGCGCTCGGGCTCTCGCGGCTCGAAACCATCCGCGTTTCGCGCGCTTCCGCCGACCAGCGGCGCGGGCGCGCCGGACGCACCGAGCCGGGCATCGCCATCCGGTTATGGGACGAGGCGCAGGATCAGGGCCTCGTCGCCTTCAACCGCCCGGAGATCCTCGACACCGATCTGTCCGCCTTCCGGCTCGATTGCGCGGTCTGGGGCGCGAAGCCGGAGGTGCTCAAGCTCCTCGACCCACCGCCAACCGCGACGCTTCAGGAAGCGGAAAAACTCCTCGCCGGGCTCGAGGCGCTCGACGAGGCCGGGCAGATCACCCCGCATGGTCGGCTGCTCCAGCGCCTACCGCTCAGCCCCCGTCTCGGCGCGCTGGTCGTCGAGGGCGCTCGGTCCGGCAAGAACCAGGCGAACATGGGCGAGGAAGCCGCGCAGATGGCCGCGCTCGTCGGCGAACGCGGCATCGGCGGCAGCGATGTCGATATCGCGCATCGGCTCGACCGGCTGCGCCGCGAGAAGTCCCCGCGAGCGCAGGCGGTGAAGGCGATGGCCGCGCGCTGGGCCGCACTCGCTCGGGACGCCGCTTCGGTCGAGGGGCAAACGGAAGCCGCGAGCCTTGGTGGGCCAAGTCTCGGCGGGCCAAGTCTCGGCGGGCCAAGTCTCGGCGGACTTTGCGCGCTCGCCTTCCCGGACCGGATCGGCAAGGCGGCGGGCAACGGGCAATTCAACCTCTCGAACGGGCGCATGGCCGGGCTCGACCCGGCGGATGCGCTCGCGGGCGAAGCCTTCATCGTCGCGCTCGACCTGACGGGAAACGCGGCGCGCGGGCGGATCACGCTCGCGGCACGCATCAACCGCGAGGAGATCGGCTCCCTGCTCGCGCACCGCATCCGCGTGTCGGACGAGACACATTTCGACGGCAACGCCGGCGCGCTTCGCCGGCGCAAAGTGACACGCCTCGACGCGCTCGTGCTCGAAACGCAGATCCTGCCCGTCCAGCCCGGTGAGGCCAGCGCCCGTGCGCTCGCCCGCGCCGCAGCGAAAACCGGCATTGACCGGCTGGCGTGGTCGAAGGCGCAGCAGCAACTCCGGGACCGCACCGGTTTCCTCAAACAGGCCGAGCCGGACCGCTGGCCGGACCTTTCCGCCGAGGAGCTGGCGAGCACGGTCGAAGACTGGCTCGCGCCCTACCTCCACGACGTCACCAGCCTTTCGGCCATCGACGCCGGGCTGCTCGGCGCCGCGCTCGACGGACTGCTGCCGTATTCCCTGCGCGCCGAACTCGACCGCGAGGCGCCGACGCATTTCGTCGCACCGACGGGGCAGGCGCACCCCCTGCGCTACGAGGGCGAAGGCGCGCCGTTTCTCGCCATCCGCGTGCAGGAACTGTTCGGCCTGAAGACGCATCCGAGCATCGCGCACGGAAAACTGCCGCTGACGCTTGAACTGCTGTCACCCGCGCACCGGCCGATCCAGATCACACGCGATCTGCCGGGGTTCTGGAAGGGGTCATGGGCGGAGGTCCGCACCGAGATGCGGGGCCGCTACCCCAAGCATCCCTGGCCCGAGAACCCGGCCGAGGCACCGCCGACCACGCGCGCCAAGCCGCGCGGAAGTTGATTTCAATTCCCGCCGTCCCAGTTGCGGCGCCACATCTTCTCGCCGATCAGGCAATCGGAACGTCCGCGCGAGCCGCCGGCCCCTGCATCGGATTGCGTCGATTGCGCGACCTCGCGCAGGATTTTTGAGCGGATGGCGCTTGCGAACTGCTCGCGCTCGTTGATGGCAATCATGAAGGCGCCGGGGCCGCCGATCACGCAGTCCTCGTAATATTCGTCGAGCGTATCGACATCGTAGAGCGAGGAAAAACCGCGCTTGAAGATAATCGGCAGGCCGTTGATGACGACACCGCGCCGCACGGCCTTGTCGCGCGCCAGCGTCACCGTTCCGCCCTCGTTGTTCGGGCCGTCGCCCGAAATATCGATGACGCGCCGCAAGGGGCGGTAGGGCGCCTCCTGAAGCCGGCGCATCGAGAAATCGATTGCACCGGAGATCGAGGTGCGTCGGGCGCGCCGCATCGGCGCGGCGGCGATGGTGTCCGCGAAGGCCTTCGCGCTCTTTTCGTCCTCGATGATCGCCCAGTCGGCGATCACGTGCTGCGAGAAGGTGCCGGCCCATTCGAGATAGGTGACGCCGATCCGCCCCACCATGCCCTTGCGGATCGCCTCGATCAGCTGTGGCGAGGTGAGGGCGGCCACATAACCCTCGCGCTGGAGGGTGAGTTCGTCAGGGTCCATCGAGTAGGAAATATCGACCGCCAGCACCAGCGCGACATCGACATCCGCCCCCTTGTCGGGCCAGACCTCAGTTGGTGTTTCCGTAGGTGGCGATTGCGCGACAACGACCAGACCGCCGGAGAGCGCCAGCATCAGAACCGCGAGACCTGTTCGCCAACTCAAACGCCAAGCCGAGAGCATCGACGCCTCCATCCGGAAGCACGAGTGTGGCAGGTTTCGCGGCGGCGTAAAGAGCCTGCCGCCGGGCGA
>JAVTWI010000051.1:0-3101 GCA_032229845.1 Rhabdaerophilum sp. | reverse complement strand
CGAGGTCGACGGCGGACAGCGTATGTGGAATCCCGAGCTTGCCGTGCTCGTCAGGCGGCCTGTTCTCCCCGGGCCGGGCCTTCTCGGCGATGTATTCGAGGAAGTCGCGGATATGGACCATGCCGCGCGGATCGTCGAGCGTGTCGTCGAAGACAGGCAGGCGGGAATGGCCGGCGGTGCGGAAATGCGCGAGCAATTCGTCAAGAGTCGCCTCGGCCGGGACCGCGACGATGTCGGCGCGCGGGATCATGACATCGCCGACACGGCGCTCGCGCAGGCTCAGCACATTGGTGAGCATCGCGCGTTCCTGGACGGAGAGATCGGCGAGCTCGCCATTCTCCTCGGCCAGTGCCTCCACGATCTCCTCGCGGGCGGTGCCGCCGCCTCGCAGGCCGAGGCGGTCTAGGAACTGGCCGAGCCAGTGACCAAGGCCACGGCCGGCGGTTTCGTTCTGGGATATTCGACTGTCGTCGCTCATGATCGTGCGGGTTTATACGGGAGAAGAGCTAGGTGCCTCGACGAGTTCGGCACCGGCATAGGGATCGGCCACGCCGAGGCGGGCGAGGGCTTCGACTTCGAGCGCCTCCATGCGGCGCGCCTCGGCATCCGTCTCGTGATCCTCGCCGAGGAGATGGAGCAAGCCGTGGATCGCGAGATGGCGCAGATGGTCCGCCACGTCCTTGGATTCGGCCTGCGCCTCCCGCAGCACCGTCTCATAGGCGATGACGATGTCGCCGAGCAGCGGGCTCTGGCCGATGCGCTCCGGCGGCGCGGCAGGGAAGGACAGCACGTTCGTCGCCTTGTCGAAGCCGCGCCAGTCGCGGTTGACGATGCGGATGCGCCTGTCGTCGGTGAGCAGCAGGCTGAGCTCCGCGCCGGCCATGGGCTTGCGCGGGGATACCGCGATGCCAGCCTCAAGCGCCTCGTTCAGCAATGCACGCAGGACCGGCAGCTTGCCGAGCTCATGCCAGCGGCGCGACTGCGCCCTGACGTCGAGATGGATCTCGGGAGACGTCGTCTCGGGTGGCGGCGCCAGGCGCCGCCCGCGAGGTCGATCCTTCATCGCGGCCGCTCCCGCGCCAACATTCGCTTCAGCCCTTCGCTGTCGCCTTCCCGGTTGGGATCCGGAGGCATTTCGGGATTGCGCAAGCGCTCTTCCCGTTCCGCGCGCTCATGGCGCGCAGCGCTCTCATAGGCCATGACGATGCGTCGCACCAGTTCATGCCTGACGACGTCGCCTTCCTCGAACCGGGCATAGCCGACGCCCTCGACATCCTTGAGCAGCTTCACCGCCTCGACAAGGCCCGAACGCTGGCCCGGAGGAAGGTCGATCTGCGAGGGATCGCCGGTGATGATCATGCGCGAGCCCTCGCCCAGGCGGGTGAGGAACATCTTCATCTGCATCGAGGTCGCGTTCTGTGCCTCGTCAAGCAGCACGACCGCATTGGACAGCGTGCGGCCGCGCATGAAGGCGAGCGGCGCGATCTCGATCATGCCGGTCTGCAGCCCGCGCTCGACATGGCGCGCCTCCATGAAGTCGTTCAGCGCGTCGTAGATCGGGCGCAGATAGGGATCGACCTTCTCCCGCATGTCGCCGGGCAGGAAGCCGAGGCGTTCTCCGGCCTCGACAGCCGGGCGCGACAGGACCATGCGCTCGACCACGCCCTGCTCGATCAGGGAGACGGCGTGCCCGACCGCGAGCCAGGTCTTGCCGGTGCCGGCCGGCCCTTCGGCAAGCACGAGTTCATGGCGCTTGAGCTGGCGCAGATAGGCATCCTGCGCGGCGTTTCGCGCCCGGACCGGACCACGCTTGCGCGTCACCACCGCATCGAAGGAGGTCTTGCCGGCATCGGCCGTGGGGAAGAACGAACGCTGGACGTTGCTTTCCTCGATCGCGCCGTCGACCTCGCCGAGGGTGACGGGCGCACCGGCCTTGGCGCGAGAATAGAGCGTCTTCAGCACGCGCCCGGCCTGTTCGGCGGTCTCGCGGGCGCCCTTCACCGTAACGTGGTTGCCGTTCGGGCTGACCACGACGCCGAGGCGACGCTCGAGATGGGCGAGATTCTGGTCGTACTGGCCGAAAACCAGGCTCGCGAGGCGGTTGTCGTCGAAGGAGAGCACGACCTCCGTCGCCGAAAGCCCTTCGCGACCCGCGCTTTCGCGCACACCACCCTCGGGGCGGGCAGGCGCGAGGTCGCGCCGCGGGTTCCGGTCGGGTCTCTGCGTCGAATCAGCCTGTGCCAAATGCGTCGCCTCGTTTCATGCCGGGGTGGCGGATGATTCGCTCCCCGCGCCTGTTCCAGCCGGGCAGGAGCACCCGGCCGGGTCGTCTCGCAGCATAACCGGACGCAACGATTTCAGCCTGATGACAGGCCGCCGCCCGTCCCTCGAAGATGGCAATGAGGCGCGGCGCGCTCAAGCGGCCAGGCCCTTTCCATCGGTCTCGCCTGACTCGACCAGCCGGCCGAACAGGGAATTCGTGCTCGTCTTCTCGATCGTCACCCGCACGATATCACCAATCTGATTCGCGTCGCTCTCGATCTGCACAGCCTGCCGATAGGGCGACTTGCCGGCAAGCTGTCCGGGGTAGCGTCCCAGCCTTTCCAGGAGGACATCCACCGTCCGTCCGACCATGGCCCTGTTGAAGGCCTGCCTGTGGTGCTCGATGCGCTCCTGCAGACGGTAGAGCCGCTCGTTCATCAGCTCGCGCGGGACCTGCGCTTCGAGATCGGCCGCGGGCGTGCCGGGGCGCGGCGAATAATTGAACGAATAGCTGGAAGCGAAGCCGATCTCGTCGACGAGCCGGATCGTGTCCTCGAAATCCGCATCGGTCTCGCCGGGGAAGCCGACGATGAAGTCCGAGGACAGGGCGATGTCGGGCCGGGCGGCGCGGATGCGCTCGATCAGGCGGCGGTATTCATCGCCGGTATGCTTGCGGTTCATCGCCGCGAGGATGCGATCCGAACCCGCCTGCACCGGCAGATGCAGGAAGGGCATCACCTGCGGCAGATCGCGATGGGCGGCAATGAGATCGTCGTCCATATCGCGCGGGTGGCTGGTGGAGTAGCGGATGCGGGCAATGCCCGGCGCGTCAGCGACGC
>JAVTWI010000050.1:0-18177 GCA_032229845.1 Rhabdaerophilum sp. | reverse complement strand
GACGCTGATCCAGGCGGGATTGTCCGGTTGCCGAGACAGGGAAGTCGTTTGATGGGAAGCCGGCCCGTTCACCGGGGCGGCGGCTGCTTCGCCCGACAGGGTGAGGCGGGCAGGAGGTGAGTTTGGACGTCGACACCACATCGTCGCCGAGCGATCACGGCAACATCCTTGTCGTGGACGACGACTCGGAAATCCGCCTGCTCGTGACCCGGTTCCTCCAGCGTCACGGATACCACGTTCACTCGGTCGGAAGGGCCGACACGCTGCTGGAGACGCTCGCCAGTTTCACCATCGACGCCATCATCCTCGATGTGATGCTGCCGGGAACCTCCGGCATCGAGGCCTGCCGGCAGGTCCGGCAGGTTTCGACGGTGCCCATCATCCTGCTCACCGCGCGCTCGGAGGAAGACCAGCGGATTTCCGGCCTTGAAGGCGGCGCCGATGACTACGTGACGAAGCCGTTCTCCCCGCGGGAACTGCTGGCAAGGCTCCGGTCCGTGCTGCGGCGGTCGCGCGGGCAGGACAGGAATGCGGCCCGGTTGCCGCAGAACCGCATCGGCTTCGATGGCTGGATGCTCGATACCACACGCCGGGAACTCTATACGCCCTCCGGCGTCCTGATCGATCTTTCGACGGGAGAATACAATCTCCTTGTCGCATTTCTCGAACACGCCAACCGCGTTCTTTCGCGCGAGATGCTGATGGAACTCGCGAAGACCCGGACCAGCGATCCGTTCGACCGGACGATCGATGTCCAGATCAGCCGGGTTCGGCGCAAGCTCGAGGCGGCGGGGAACGCCGGCCAGATCATCAAGACCGTGCGGGGCGCCGGTTACGTCTTCGTGCCGAAGGTCACGTTCGGATGAAACGGGGTCTCGCCCGGTTCCTTCCCGATACGGTCGTTGCCCGCGCGGTATCGATTCTCGCCGGGGCGTTGATCGCCATGAGCCTCGTCGGCTACTGGGTCTATCAGATCGGCGCCGAGGGGCTCGCGACGGCCGTGCGCGACCGCAACCTCACAGAGCGCATCGTTTCAATCAAGCGGGCCGTCAGCGCCATTCCCGATGAAATTGAACGGGACAAGGCAGCCCATGCCCTGGCGACGCCGTCTCTCGACGTCCACTGGAGCAAGGTCGAGCTTGTGCCCGACAATGTGCCGCTCACCTTGCGCGCGCGCACCCTGGAGGCCCGCCTCAGGAGCCTCGTGCCGGAGATCGGCGCGGAATTCTTCCGGGTCGGCTACGCGGACGATGGTGCGCACAGCGAGGGCATGGAGGAAGCCCATCGCCACATGCTGCTGGTTTCGGTGCGGCTTTCAGACGGAAGCTGGCTCAATTTCGCTTCACCGACCCTCGGCGCCGTGCACACCATGGCCGAACACATCCCGATCATCGCCGGTATCATCGGAACGCTGATCGTTCTGATCGCGATCCTGCTCATGCGCTGGGTGACACGGCCGTTGCGCGATCTCGCGGTCGCTGCCGAGCGGTTCAGCCTCGACGAGGCGCGCGCCCCGGTATCCGAAACCGGACCGGCCGAAGTCCGACGGGCGGCGAGGGCCTTCAACACCATGGGCGAACGCGTGCGCCGGCTCGTTTCCGAGCGCACCATGGCACTTGCCGCCGTGAGTCACGACCTGCGGACGCCGATCACGCGCCTGCGTCTCCGTTCGGAGCTTCTCGACGATGAGCCGACGCGCGAGCGCATCGACGAGGATCTCTCCGAGATGGAGACGATGATCGACGCAACGCTCGATTATCTCAGGATGGGCGTCGTCAACGAGGTGCCGAAGACCTTCGACATCGCGGCAATGCTCAAGACCATCGTCGACGACGAGACGGATCGCGGGCAATCGATCGGGCTGGAGGGGGTGATGCACGCGCCGATCCGGGGGAAGCCGGTCGCGATCCGGCGCACGCTGTGGAATATCATCGGCAATGCGCTCAAATACGGCAGCACCGCCAGCGTTCGCGTCGGTTTGGAAGGCGATCAGGTCCTCGTCGAGGTGGCGGACGAAGGGCCTGGCCTTCCGACCGGAGAGCTGGAACGGGTGTTCGAGCCCTTCTATCGTGTCGAGGATTCGAGAAGCCGGCAAACCGGCGGCACGGGTCTCGGGTTGACGATCGCAAGGGCCATCATCACCGACCATGGCGGGACGATCGCGCTTCGGAACCGGCCGCAGGGCGGTCTCGAGGTTTCCATTCGTCTCCCGGCCCTTCCTGCGGCGTCCTAGAGCGGTTGCCGATCTGCGTGAGTCAGATCGGCCGCTCCATCTTCTTGTTTTAACGCATTTTCTTTCGATCAACCGGTATCCACTTGATCGGAAAATACTCTGGGGCCGGCTTTCGCGGTCCGTGCCGCTATTCTTTCAGGAAGCCTTCGGATGCGGCATAGACCTGCGGGGCGTTCACCTCGGCGCTGACGAAATGCGTTCCCGGCGTGATGGTGACAAGCGAAGTCTTCCGTGTTCCGAGGCGCGCAAGCAGACCCTCGGCATCTCGCGCCGTCGAGGTCGGATCGTTCGCGCCGCGGATCAGGAGCACGGGGCAGCGGATATCCTCGGGGCGATAGAGTGGCCTGCTCGTGAAAACGTCGAGCAGGTCGACCAGCGTGCCGTTCGGCACGCGGACGGCAGGGGGGCGGCGGCTCGGGGCCGTGTCGTCCGTGGCGAGAAAGGCGGCCATGAGCGCGTCGAACGTGGTCGGCTCCAGCAGGTTCCGGTTTCCCGCCCCGTCCAGCTCGGAGAGCCAGCGCGTGTGGTTCGCTTCCACGCTCACGAGCCGGTAGGCGCCGATCGCCGGATGCAACGCGCCCGGCCTTTCGGGGTCCTCGATCCATTCGAGCCAGCCGGGGTTCCGGTCGCTGAACAACGGCGCGTAGAGCACGAGCCGCCGGATGTGCGCGGCGCCGGGACTGCTGGCGTAAAGCCCGCAGGTGACCGACCCCCACGAGCCGCCGATGAGGTCGATGCGCGTCCGGCCCGTCGTCTCCCGGATGAAAAGGACCGCGTCGTCGATATCGAGGACAGCCTCGGCCGCGCGCGCGACCGGCGGGTTCGCTTCCGGGGGCTGGTCCATTGCGGCCGGACGCGACGACTGGCCGTAGCCGCGCACATCGAGCGCGAAGACGATGAAGCCCGCCTCGGCGAGATGCTCGACCCACGAGCGACCGGGCACCGGAATGTCGAACAGGACCGACGACAGTGTCGCGCCGTGCACGAGAAGCACCACCCCGACGGCGTTGGCAGGCGTGATATCCGCCCGGCGCTTTTCGTGCACCGCGAGCGCCAGCCAGTTTTCGTGCCGGCTGGCGATGCGGTGGGTGCGGGCAACGAAGTCCAGTGCGGCGAGGCGGGCGGGCCGGTTGTTCATCGCAGCAAGGCGGGCAGGAAGGTGATGATCGGGGGGAACAGCGTCATGATCGCCATGCCCAGCAGGAACAGCCATGTCACCGGCCAGGACGCCGAGAACACCTCCTGCAACGTGATGTGTTGTGGCGCTGCCGCGCGCAACGCGAACATTGTGTAGCCGAACGGCGGTGTCAGGCTGCCGACGGTCAGGTTGATCGAGAACAGCGTCCAGAACCAGATCGGGTCGAACCCCAGTGCCTTGACCAGCGGCGCGTAGATCGGGATCGCCACCAGCATGAAGGCGATCTGGTCGATGAACATGCACAGGACGAAGGGCACGAGCATCAGCAGAAGGAACATCGCCATCGGATGCAGGGTCAGCCCGGCTGTGAAGCGGACGAGATCGCCGGTCGCGCCGGTGAAGGCCAGCAACTGGCCGAACAGCACCGACACCGCGACGATGATCAGGATCATGGCACTGACGGCGACGCTCGAAACGAGTGCGGCCCGCAACATGCCGAGCGAGAGTTTGCGATAGATTGCCGCGGTGATCATCGCGCCGAGGCAACCGGTGGCGGCTGCTTCCGAAGGGGTCGCGACGCCCAGCAGCATCAGCCCCATCACCGAGAAGATGACAATGCCGAACGGCAGCATGCGGATGATGATCAGCCCCAGTTCCGGCCAGGACATCGGCTCCCGCTCGCCGGTGTCGGCCGGTGCGAGCGACGGTTTGCGCCAGACCTCGATGAACACCCAGGCGATCATCATCCCGGCCAGCAGGAGTCCGGGCAGGATGCCGGCCAGCAGCAGGCCGGAAATCGAGACATCGGCCATCGAGCCGATGATGACCGCGAGCAGGCTCGGCGGGATGATCGGCGCAAGGCTGGCGCCCCCCTGGATCAGCGCCGCCGAGAGCTTCTTGTCGTAACCGCGTTCCATCATCTGCGGCAGCAGCGTGCGTCCCAGCATGGCGACAACCGCGACGGCAGAGCCGGACAACGCGCCGAACAGGGTCGAGAGCGTCACCACCAGCAGGTAGAGCCGCCCGCGCACGCCGCCGATCATCCGGTCAACGCCGTCGAACAGGACATCGACCGCGCCGGAGCGGAACAGGATTTCGCCCATGAGGATGAAGAGCGGGATGGTGGTCAGGGAGCCGGATGTCGAGGTATCCACGACGCTGTTGATGAACAGCCCGAAGCCGGACGGCCCGAAGAAGATCAGGACCCCGGCAAGATTAAGCGCCAGGAAGCCGAGGAAGATCGGCATGCCGGCCATCAGGACCATCATCAGCAGGCCAAGGCCGATCCCGAGGCTGAGGAGCCAGTCCATGTTCGCCTCACATCTCGACGCCGGCGCGCGTCGCGCGCCGTGTCAACAGGAGAAAAGCCAGTGCGCTCAACCCGAAGCCGTAGGCGATGAGCGCCGTCAGCCACCATTTCGGGATGGCGAAGGCCGCCACGGTTTCGATGCCTGCGGCGGCCTGCGAGAGTGCGGCGACCACGGCGATATAGGCTGCGAGGCCGCAGAGCACGGCTCCGACGAACGCCAGGACACGGGCCAGGCGTCGCTGATCCTCGCCCGAGAGTTTCTCGATCATCGAGGTGATGGCGACATGGCCGGAGCCGCGGGTGATTTCGGGCAGGGCCAGGAAGATCGCAGCGCATAGCGCGTAGTTGACGAGGTCGGCCGACCATGTCGTCGGCCGGCCGAGCCCGTAGCGGGCAACCACCTCGATCACATACGCGCTCAGGATGACCACGAGCGCCACGCAGGCGAGCGCGAAGCTCGCGCGTGTCAGGCGGGCGAGAAAGGTCTCGATCCAGGCCATTGTTCCCGCCTCCCGACGGATTTACCGCGTCACGCCTTTTTCCAGCGCCAGCTTTTTCAGCGCGCGGGCATCCTCGTTCTTGGCGGTAGCCACTTCCCAGACGCCATCGTTCCAGAGTTTTTCGAGCCGCGCGGCGTCATCCGGCGAAAAGGCCGTTTCCTGCATGCCCTTTTCCTTGAGCAGCTTGAGTTCGGCAGCGGCGAGCGCGTCGAAGCGGGTGACCGTCGCGATCTCCAGCTTGTGGCCCTCGTCGAGCAGGGCTTTCTGCTGCGCGGCCGGCAGGGCGTCGAAGGCACGCTTGTTCATCACGATCAGCAGGCTGACCTGCCCGAAGACCGGGCGGGCAAGATATTTCGCCACCTCGTTCCACTTGAAATCGGCGACGCCGGTCAGCCCCCAGGCCGCTCCGTCGATGATGCCGCGCTCCAGCGCCGAATAGACTTCGCCGCCGCCCATCACCACCGGCGCGCCGCCCATGGCGCGGATCATCGGATGGTAGGATACTGTGCCGCGGATCTTCATGCCCTCGAAGCTCTTGGCCGCGGTGATCGGTCGCTTCAGCACAAACTGGAAGCCCTTGGAACCGGTCGGCGTCATCGCGATCAGCTTGAGCCCGGACTTCTGATAATGCGCATCCACGAAGTCCCAGATACCGCTCTCGCGCCGTTTGGCGGGATCGTAGTCGATGGCATCGGTGGCGAGGCCGACGGTCGTCGTTCCGGAATGATAGGCCGGATGGGTGAAAAGAAGTTCGAAGGCCCCGGCCGCGGTGGGCTGGAACTGCTCGAACACCGGCACTGTTTCCGGCCCGTTGAACTTGAAGGTCAGCGCGCCGCCGGTGGCCTTGGTTACGTTCTCCATGAACGGCTTGGCGATCTCGCGCGTGAAGACGAAGTTCGAATCGAAACCCGACAGGGCTCGGATCTCGCGGTTCTGCGCCTGTACGGGCGACTGGAAACACAAGGCAGCAAGGGCAGCAGCGGCCAGCGCCGCACGGCGGTTCAACATGGTGTCCTCCTCAAGTGGCCAGAAGCGGCCTGCCCAACTTGTCGATTGCGTTGGGTTCCATATGGAACTCTAACAGAAGAGAGTTCGACATGGAACTGTAATTTTTGTAAGCTCCGCGACCGGTGTTGAAAGGGATCGCATGGCCATCAAGACGCAGAAGCAGCGCCTGCCCGGCGCGGCGGCAGATCCGGATCCGGCGCGCATCATTCTCGACGAGACGGCGATCCGGATTGGCTACCGCGTGAGTTATCTCGCCAATTTCTTCTCCGGGCCGATCTATCGCGAACTCGAGGCCGTCGAGGACCTCACGCGCCCGGAGTTTATCACCATGCTCTGCCTCGCCCATTGCGGGGGGCTGACCGCACAGGACATCTCGAACATGACCGGTCGGCCCAAGAACAGCCTGAGCCGCGCGGTTCATCGGCTGGTGGCACGCGGGTTCATCTCGCGGGTGGCTGCGCCGAAGGACCCTCGGCAGGCGCTGCTCGATCTATCGGCGGCCGGCCGCGAGACCGTCGAACGGATTCTGCCCCGCTTCTCGCGTCGGGAGGACCAAATGCTCTCGCCGCTGACGCCGCAGGAGCGGCGGGAGTTCGATCGCCTGCTGGGCAAGCTGGTGCATCGGGAGGACGACTGGACGACGCGTTGAGATCGACCACCGCCCCGGTTGCCCGCGGCGGTAAGGATCATCAGAATGGGCCGGACTCACAGAGGGCGGACCATGGCGGGCGACGACGATTCCGACTTCATGAACAACGGGCCGCCGGTCGCGCTCCCGGCGCTGTCGAAGCTGCCGGTCTTCCTCGATCTCGCAGGGCGCCGCGCGGTTCTGGCAGGCGATACGCCGGGTCTTGCCTGGAAGGCGGAACTGATCGCGGCAGCCGGCGCGGATGCGCTGATTCTCGCGCCTTCGCCTTCGGAGGAACTCCGGGCACTCATGGCGCGCGGAAGCGCTGCCGGCAGGCTGAAACTCGAACAGCGCGCTTGGCAGCCGGCCGATCTCGAAGGCGCGGCCATCGCCGTCGCCGATCTTCCGAGGGTGTCGGATGCGGCGGCCTTCAAGGCGGCGGGCGAGGCGGCGGGTGTCATTGTCAACACGGTCGACAAGGGCGCGACCTGCGATTTCTACTTCGGCGCCATCGTGAGCCGCTCGCCGATTGTCATCGGTATCTCGACGGACGGGGCAGCGCCGATTCTGGGGCAGGCCATCCGCCGGGCGACCGAGATCGCGGTGCCGGACTGGCTGGAGGGCTGGGCCAGGTTCGCCAGAGACATTCGCGGGGAGGTGATGGCGCGGTTGGCGCCGGGGCATCAGCGCCGCATCTTCTGGGAGGCCTTCGCCGGGCGTGCCATGGCCGGCGCGCTCGACGAGAGCATCAAGGCGGAGATCCGGGCCGGTATCGGTGATCTGGCCGCCCGTCTTCCCGAGATGGAGGGTGCCCTCAGTGAGATCGTCGCTCCGGCAAGCAGCGATGATCTCACGCTTGGTGACGTGAAACGCCTGCAATCCGCCGATGTCCTGATCGAGGAAGAGGGCATCGCGCCGACGATCCGTGTCTTCTACCGCCGCGAGGCTACCCGCCTTAGACCGGGCCGCCAAGGTGTGCCCGGCGAAATCGCCGTGCAGGAGATGGAGACCGGAATCGCGGCCCTTGTCGCCGGGGGGCGCCGCGTCGTCGTCATCCGCGCCAGTTTGAAAAGCGCATCGGGGTGATCCCACGGGGCTTCGGATGGGCGGGACTCGCCGCGAGACCTGCCGTGAACAGAAAAGCCGGATTCGCTATCGCGCCGGCAGACAGGCCATGTGAGCGGGAGATTTGGTGGAGCTAAGCGGGATCGAACCGCTGACCTCCTGCATGCCATGCAGGCGCTCTCCCAGCTGAGCTATAGCCCCGTTCCAAAAGACATGCCTGGGAGCATGTCGGCCCGGCGTTTCGACCGGAGGCGCGGTAATGTCACAAGACGTTCCGCGCCGCAAGAGGGTTTCAGGAGAGTTCCGCGAATTTCAGCGCCGGCTTCGGCCGGCTCCGCGAATCTCTTCAGGGAGGGGTTCAGCCCTCCTCGTCCTCGTCGATGTCGTTGTCGATGAGGTCGCTGACGTCGCCGTCGTCCTCGTCCTCGTCGGCTTCGAGGAAGGTGTCGTCATCGTCATCGCCGAGATCGACATCGTCATCGGTGCCGGCCGCGACCTTCTCGTCCGTTTCGGCATCCTCGAGCGGAACGAGTTCGGCGGAGGTATCCACCGCCTCGTCGTCGCTCGCCTCTTCCTCTTCGACCTTGGCGATCTTGGGCTGCGGGTCGAAATAGCTGCGCGCGTAGCTCTGCCCGGTATAGGGCGAGACGATCGGGTCGCGGCCGAGATCGTAGAACTTCTTGCCGGTTACGGGGCAAATGCGCTTTGTGCCGAGTTCATCCTTGGGCAATTTAGCGTTCCTGTCAGAAAGGCCCGGGGAGCGGACCGGGGCAAAAACTTCCGCTTGCAAAGTCGGGATGAAGCCCGTTAGTGGCCTCAATCACCTGTGTCAAATGCTTGTTGCGATGAAATTGCGCAAGAGTGTTTTTTGTCCCCGTTTCCGCCAGGCAGGGGATAAGCGGGATGGCAGTCAAACGGGGATCGATCATGGCTCACGGCTTTGAGGTGCGTCCGATGCAGGCGCGGCGCAAGGGGCCGCTCTCCGGCACCGTAACGGTTCCGGGCGACAAGTCGATCTCGCATCGCGCGCTGATTCTCGGCCTGCTGACGGTCGGCGAGACGACGGTGACCGGCCTGCTCGAAGGCGAGGACGTACTGCGCACCGCCGATGCGGCGCGCGCGCTCGGCGCCAATGTCGAGCATCTCGGCCCCGGACACTGGTGCGTTCATGGCATGGGCGTCGGCACCTTGCTGGAGCCGCGCGGCGTGCTCGATTTCGGCAATGCCGGCACCGGCTCTCGCCTGATGATGGGCGTTGTCGGCGGTCATCCGATCCGCGCGACCTTCGATGGCGATGCTTCGCTCCGGAAGCGCCCGATGGGCCGCATCCTCAATCCGCTGCGCCAAATGGGCGTCGAGGTGCTTGAGGCTGCGCCCGGCGACCGCCTGCCGCTGACGATCCGTGGCGCCGACGCCTGCATTCCCATCGTTTATGAAACGCCCGTCGCCTCGGCGCAGATCAAGTCGGCGGTGCTGTTCTGCGGCCTCAATGCGCCGGGCGAGACGGTCGTCATCGAGAACGAAGCGAGCCGCGACCACACCGAGAAGATGCTCGCCTATTTCGGCGCCGATATCCGCTCGGAAAATTACGGCACGCATGGCCGGCGCATTACGCTCAAGGGCCAGCCGGAACTGGCGCCGAAGCCGATTGTCGTGCCGGCCGATCCTTCGTCTGCGGCCTTCCCGATGGTCGCGGCACTGATCGTGCCGGGCTCGGAAATCGTCGTGCGCTCGGTGATGATGAATCCGCTGCGCATCGGCCTCATCACCACGCTCATCGAGATGGGCGCGGATATCGTCGAACTCGATCGCCGGATCGAGGGCGGCGAGGAGGTCGCGGATCTCCGCGTGCGGCACTCCGCGCTCAAGGGCGTCGATGTTCCCGCCGAGCGTGCGCCCGCGATGATCGACGAATATCCGGTCCTCGCGGTCGCGGCGGCTTTCGCGACGGGCGAAACCCGGATGAACGGTTTGCAGGAACTGCGCGTCAAGGAGAGCGACCGGCTTCGTGCGGTCGCGGACGGGCTCGCGGCCAACGGCGTCGCCCATGAAATTGTCGGCGACGACCTGATCGTCTCGGGTCATGGCAAAGCCGCGGCCGGCGGCGGCACGGTCGCGACCCACATGGACCACCGCATTGCGATGAGTTTCCTCGTCATGGGCCTCGCATCCGATAGGCCGGTCGCGGTCGACGACATGAGCTTCATCGCCACGAGCTTCCCCGATTTCGTGCCGCTGATGACGCGGCTTGGTGGGGAGTTCGTTGACGGGAATTTTGCCTGATGACCGGGCCGATCATCGCGGTCGATGGCCCGGCGGCATCGGGCAAGGGCACGCTCGCCAAGAAGCTCGCCGCGCAATACCGGCTGCCCGCGCTCGACACCGGCCTCCTTTATCGCGCCGTCGGCCAGAAGATGCGCGACGGCGGCCATGATTTCGATGACGAGGCGGCGGCCATCGCCATCGCGAAACGCTTCGATGCTGCCTGGCTCGACGATCCGCGCCTGCGCGAACGCCTTGCGGGGGAAGCCGCGAGCCGCGTCGCCAAGGTGATCGGGGTGCGTGATGCCCTGCGCAAGTTCCAGCAGGACTTCGCGCATCAGCCGGGTGGCGCGGTGCTCGACGGCCGCGATATCGGCACCGTCATCGCTCCCGATGCGACGGCAAAGCTGTGGGTCGACGCCGCTGTGGAGATCCGCGCCGGCCGGCGGTTCCGCGAACTCGCCGCGCGCGGCGAACCGGTGACCGAAGCCGACATTCTCGCCGATCTCACGGAGCGCGACGCACGCGACGCGCCGAACATGATTATCGCCGGCGATGCGGTTCGCATCGACACCTCGGCGATGGGGATTGACGAAGCCTTCGCGGCGGCCTTGTCTGCGGTCGAGGGGCGCCTCGCGCAGAAATAACGCGCGGAAGTAAAGGCCGCGCCCCCTTCAGGAGGATGCGCAGCCGTGAGCGAGACGACCAAGGATTTCCTGACCAAGGATTTCGAGCCTGTTCCGCTGCCGGATTATGTCGAATATCCGCCAGCCCTTATGCAGGCGCGGGCGGAGGCTTTCCGGGCGGAAATCGCACGGCAGCATACCGTGCGGGATTTTTCGTCCCGTCCTGTCCCGCGCGCTCTGATCGAGACCTGCCTTCGCGCCGCAGGCACCGCGCCGAACGGGGCCAACCACCAGCCCTGGCACTTCGCTGTCATCGGTGATCCGGGCCGGAAGTCGCGCATCCGCGCGGCGGCGGAAGAGGAGGAGCGCGCCTTCTACGCCGGCAAAGCTGGCGAGGAATGGCTCGCTGCCCTGAAGCCGCTTGGCACCGACCCCTCGAAGCCTTTCCTCGAAACCGCGCCCTGGCTCGTCGTTGTGTTCGGCGCCCGGTCGAGCGCCAGCGCCGACGGCGTGATGCGCAAGAATTACTACGTGCCCGAATCCGTCTCGATCGCCTGCGGCTTCCTGATCGCGGCCCTGCATCAGGCCGGCCTCGCGACCCTGACGCATACGCCGAGCCCGATGGGTTTTCTCAACGAGATCTGCGAGCGCCCGGCGAACGAGAAGCCCTACTTCGTCGTCGTCACCGGGTATCCCGCGCCGGACGCAACCATCCCCCGTCACGCGACGGAGAAGAAGCCGCTCTCGGATATCGCCAGCTTTTTCGAATAGGGACTTGTAGTATTCTCATAAATGGGAAATATTCCCGTTTATGGAAGATCTGATTGAAACCCTCGACCACCGCATCGCCGCGCGCCTTCGTGCCTTGAGGGCCGAGCGCGGCTGGTCGCTCGACGATCTCGCGGCGCACTCAGGCGTGAGCCGCGCAACGCTGTCCCGGCTCGAAAACGGCGAAACCGGCCCGACGACCCTCGTTCTGGCGCGCATCGCCGCCGCATATGGCCTCACGCTGACCCGCATCGTTCATGAAGCGGAAGAGGCGCTGACGCCGCTGGTGCGCCGCGCGGATCAGGCGCAATACGAGGACACCGACCTCGGCTTCCAGCGCCGCGTGATCTCGCCGCCCTCGGCGGGGCTCCGGGCGGAAATGCTTGAATGCCGCATCGCGCCGGGCCGGACCATCGCTTACGACATGCCGCCGCGCCGGGGCATCGAGCACCACCTCTTTCTCCTGGAAGGGCGGCTTGAAATGGACGTCGACGGCACGGAATTCAGCCTTGGTCCGGGCGATTGCCTGCGCTTTCTCCTTTCCGGCGGCAGCCGGTTCCGAACCCCGCCCAGCGCGGGTGCGCATTACATTCTCGCGATGGTGTGAGGCTCATGTTCACGATCAGGCCCGGCGATTTTTCGGACCCGCGCGTCATCGCGCTGATCCGCCATCATTTCGAGAAGAATCGCGCCGTCACGCCGGCAGGCTCGGCGCATGTGCTCGACATCTCCGCGCTGCAGCGGCCAGAGATCGCCTTTTTCACACTCTGGGACGGGGGGGATCTGCTCGGGATCGGCGCGCTGCGCGGCTTCGGCGATGGCACCGGTGAGGTCAAATCCATGCGGACGGCGGACCATGCCCTTCGCCGCGGCGTCGCGGCGGCCATGCTGGGGCATCTCATCGGCCATGCGCGGACCCTCGGTCTGAGGCGGCTCTATCTCGAAACCGGCTCCTTCGATTATTTCGCGCCGGCGCGCGCGCTCTATGCCCGCCACGGCTTTTCCGAGTGCCCGCCGTTCGCCGGGTATCACCCCGACCCGAACTCGACCTTTATGACCTGCGAACTGTGAACCGAGGGAGTCCCGGGTGTATGGCGCGGCGGCGGAAAATCGGCATCGGCCACAACGGCGGGCCGCCGCTGGAAGAAAAACCGCGGGAGAAGCGTCATGTGCCGCCCTGGGGGCGCGGCGGGGTCGGGCATTACTTTACCTGGAAAGCGAAGCATCGCGCGGCCTGGCGGCCGGCCTCGACGGATGTCCTCCTGCGCCGGCAGGAGAAGGCGGACAGCCTCGGACTGACCTATGAGGAATATACGCTCGAAATCCTCGAACGCGGCATCTACCTGCAGGAAGACGATCAGGAGAAGATCGCCGACATCAAGCGGCGACGAAAAAGCCGGCCGACCCATCACCTCTGACGGATCAGGAATCTTCGTCCGGGCTGTCCGGCTCCGGTCCGGGCACATAGGTCAGGAGGTCGGCAGGCTGGCAATCGAGCGCGGCGCAGATGCGTGAAAGCGTTTCGAAGCGGATGCCCTTCACCTTGCCGGACTTGAGCAGGGACAGGTTCACCTCCGAAATGCCGATCTTCTCGGCCAACTCGCGCGACCTCATTTTCCGCCGCGCCAGCATGACATCGAGTTCGACGACGATCGGCATGGCGACCTCAGATAAACGCGCGGTTCTCGTCGGCGAGTCGCGCGGCCTCGCGCATCACCCGCGCGAAGGCAAAGACGAACAGCCCGAAGAGGACGAATACGAATTCGTGCAGCGAAAATCCGATCACGAGGTGCCTTTGTCCCGGCGGATTGCCGATCGTCAAGGCCAACGCCATGAAGGTCCGCGTCGCGACGGAGAGCGCGGTGCCGACGAGCAGAAGCCAGCCGATGGTGACGAGGCGGCGCGCATGGCCAGGATCCAGCACCGGGCCGCGAGCCCAGAGCCGGAACAGGTTTCGGATCTGCAAGGCGGTTGCGAAGAACAACGCCAGTGCCGGAACGAGCGCGACGAAAAGCCGCAGCCGCAATGCCTGCTCGTCGCCGCCGAAAGTCTTCACGGCGGAGGGTAGGCCGAACGCCGGTCCCGCTTCGAGCGGGTAGGCGAGGAAGTAAGCCGTTCCGGCGATTGCCACCCCGACCGACAGCCAGACGACAAGTTCCACGTGACGGGAAAGACGGCGTAGGGCCTCGGGAAGCGGGCGTTCTTCCGTCGGATGGCGCTTAGGCATGGACATGCAATTTCCTTATTGCTCTGGATGTTAAATTTAATGTAAGTCATAAAAATATTAATGTCAAACCCTGTGGAGTCCTCATGTCGCGTCTCGCCCTCGCCGGGCTTGTTCCGGTTCTCGTCTTGCAAGCCTGCTCGCATGTTCCCGTCACGTCGATGGTCGCGCTCGCGCGGATCGATTTCGAGAAAACCGACCTTTCCGCCTTCCGCGCGGCGATGCGGTTCCCGGACAATTATCGCACCCGCGGCAGCCGGATGATCGTGAAGGTTCTCATCGAGGGGATGCCGGACGTCCGCGAGGAGTTCGCCCTTGAGGCCGTCAACGATCCGGAGGAATTGATGCAGCTTGCCGGCGAGGGCAAACCGGGCGTCCGGCTCGCCGCGTTCCGGTTGCCGGCGGAGGCTGTCGCCCGCTTCGAGGCGCATCGCAAGCGGGCACTCGAGGCGAAACGCGAGAAGCGGAAGGGCAGTCTCAGCATCGCGCTCGAACCTGATTTCTGTTACGAAAAGACCCCGCCGCGCGAGACCCTGCCGTTCTCGACCTATCTCAAAACGATCGAGACCGTGCGATATGTGCCGGTCCTGCGCGATTTCGATGCGTTCTCGCAGAAGGAATACGGCGCGCGGCTCCGGGCCATGCCCATGTGCTGATCACGTGCAGATCACGGACCGATTCCTGTCGCCGATCCGGCGATTCTTCCCGCTTTTGCTTGCCGGAACGCGGCTTTTCTGCTAGTCGCGCCCGGTCCCCGGATTCCCGGTGCCGGTTGCGCACGGGCTCTAGGGGAGGGAACACCGTCTCGACCTGCCGGTTTTCTCGCGTCGGCTGCCCGTCAAGGGCGACAATCCATCCCGGATTGGCTGGCGGGGAGAGACGATCATCAACCAGCCGTGCCGGCGCGAATGCCCTCTAAGACAAGGGCGCTTTTGGAGTTTTAATGTCGCTTCACACCAACCCCAGCCGTGAGGATTTCGCGGCGCTGCTCGAAGAATCCTTCGCCACTGCCGATACCGCCGAAGGTTCCGTTATTTCCGGCAAGGTGATCGCCATCGAGAAGGATGTCGCGGTCATCGATATCGGCCTGAAGACCGAAGGCCGCGTGGCCCTCAAGGAATTCGCCGGTCCGAACCGCGAATCGACCCTGAAGATCGGCGATATGGTCGAGGTTTATCTCGAGCGCGTCGAGAATGCGATGGGCGAAGCGGTCATCAGCCGCGACAAGGCCCGCCGCGAGGAGAGCTGGGTCAAGCTCGAGAAGGCCTACGAGGCCAAGGAAAAGGTCACCGGCACGATCTTCAATCAGGTCAAGGGTGGCTACACCGTCGATCTCGACGGCGCCGTCGCCTTCCTGCCGCGTTCGCAGGTGGATATCCGTCCGATCCGCGATGTCGGCCCGCTGATGGGCATGCCGCAGCCGTTCGAGATCCTCAAGATGGATCGCCGTCGCGGCAATATCGTCGTCTCGCGCCGCACGGTCCTCGAAGAGACCCGCGCCGGCCAGCGTCAGGAACTTGTCTCGAACCTCGAGGAAGGCCAGATCATCGACGGCGTGGTCAAGAACATCACCGATTACGGTGCGTTCGTTGATCTCGGCGGCATCGACGGCCTGCTGCACGTGACCGACATCGCCTGGCGCCGTGTGAACCACCCGACCGAGGTGCTCACCGTCGGCCAGACCGTCAAGGTCAAGATCATCAAGATCAACCAGGACACCCACCGCATCAGCCTCGGCATGAAGCAGCTCCAGGGCAACCCCTGGGAGGGCATCGAGGCCAAGTACCCGATCGAAGGCAAGTTCACCGGTCGCGTCACGAACATCACCGATTACGGTGCGTTCGTCGAACTGGAGCCGGGCATCGAAGGCCTGATCCACGTTTCGGAAATGTCCTGGACGAAGAAGAACGTCCATCCGGGCAAGATCCTCTCGACCTCGCAGGAAGTCGAAGTGCAGATTCTCGAGGTCGATCCTGCCAAGCGCCGCATCTCCCTCGGCCTCAAGCAGACCCTCAACAACCCGTGGGAAAGCTTCGTGGATCGTCACCCGATCGGCTCGACCGTCGAGGGCGAGGTCAAGAACAAGACCGAGTTCGGCCTGTTCATCGGCCTCGAAGGCGATGTCGACGGCATGGTCCACCTCTCGGATCTCGACTGGAACCGCCCGGGCGAGCAGGTCATCGACGAGTTCAAGAAGGGCGACATGGTCAAGGCCGTGGTGCTCGACGTCGATGTCGAGAAGGAGCGCATCTCGCTCGGCATCAAGCAGGTCGGCTCGGATCCGTTCGCGGATGCCGGCGACACCATCCGCAAGGGCGGCGTCGTGACCTGCGAAGTGCTTGAGGTGAAGGACGGTGGCCTTGAGGTCAAGATCGCCGGTTCGGACCTCACCACCTTCGTCAAGCGTTCGGAACTCGCGCGTGATCGTGGCGACCAGCGCCCGGACCGTTTCGCCGCCGGCGAGAAGTTCGACGCCCGCGTGATCCTGTTCGACAAGAAGGCCCGCAAGATCCAGGTCTCGATCAAGGCGCTGGAAATGGCGGAAGAGAAGGAAGCGATGGCGCAGTATGGTTCGGCCGATTCTGGCGCGACCCTCGGCGACATCCTCGGCGCCGCCCTCAAGAAGGGCAAGTAAGCCGAACGGCCAGCAAGCGGTTTTCCGCTTCACGCTGCAGAACGCGAAACCGGCGGGGCGACCCGCCGGTTTTCTTTTGACAGGGCGCGCGCTATTGATCTCGCTGAAAGCTTCGCAAGACGGCGAGATTGCATGCGCGTCCATATCCTTGATGACTGGTTCGATACTCTGCGGCATCTGCCGAGCTTTGCCGCGCTCGCCGGGCATGACGTCAAGGTCTGGAACGACCATTGCGAGGATGTCGACACGCTCGCCACCCGCCTCGCGGATGCCGAGGTGTTGGTTCTGTTTCGCGAGCGCACGCCCGTCACGGCAGCGCTGCTGGCCCGCTTGCCTGGGTTGAAGCTCATCTCCCAGCGCAGCGTCTACCCGCATGTCGATGTTCCGGCCTGCACGGAGCACAGGGTGCTGCTGTGCTCGAACATGCATTCGGATACCCCTTCCTATGCCGCGGCCGAGTTGACCATGGCGCTCATCCTCGCCTGCGCGCGCCAGCTGCCGCAGCAGATGGCGTCGCTGAAGGCGGGGCGCTGGCAGATGGGCGTCGGCAAGACATTGCGCGGACGCACGCTCGGTCTCCTCGGCTACGGCCGCATCGGCAACGCGGTGGCCGAATATGCTCGTGCTTTCGGCATGAAGGTGATCTGGTGGGGGTCCGAAGACGGGCGCGCGCGGGCGCTGGCCGCCGGGGAAAGCGTGCCGGAGAGCCGCGAAGCCTTTTTCGGCGGCTGCGATGTGGTGAGCCTGCATGTGCGGCTTCATCCGACGACGCGCGGTCTGGTCACGGCGCAGGATTTTGCGGCGATGCGGCCCGGTTCGATCTTCGTCAACACCTCGCGGTCCGGTCTGGTCGCGCCCGGCGCGTTGCTGGCCGCGCTTCAAGCCGGACGCCCCGGCATGGCCGGCCTCGATGTCTTCGATGTCGAGCCGCTGACCGACGGTAACGATCCGCTGGTCAGCCATCCCAATGTCATCGGCACGCCCCACATCGGCTATGTGACGGAAGACGAGCTCGATCTCCAGTTCGCGGATATCTACGAGCAGATCAATGCCTACACGGCGGGCAATCCGATCCACATGATCAACCCGGAAGTTCGGGGCGGGGACGCGCGCGCCTAGAGTCCTGCCCCTAAACCTGTGACCAGCAGGCAGATCAGGCTGACGGGGGCGCTTGCGCACCCTATAACAACGGCATGAGCAACGAACTTCCGCCGCGCACGCCCGGCCCGAGAAAACCCGAAGCCGGCGATCATGTCATTCTCGTCGACGGCTCGTCCTTCGTCTTCCGCGCCTATTTCCAGTCGATCCGGCAGGACCAGCGCTACAACTACCGCTCCGACCGGCTGCCGACCGGCGCGGTGCGCATCTTCGCGACCAAGCTGTTCCAGTTCATCCGTGAGGGCGCGCGCGGCCGCAAGGCGACGCATCTCGCGATGATCTTCGACAAGAGCGAGGACAGTTTCAGGAAGGCGCTCTACCCGGCCTACAAGGCCAACCGCTCCGATCCGCCGGAAGACCTCGTGCCGCAGTTTCCTCTGATGCGCGCCGTGGTGCGCGCCTTCGGTTACGAGCCGGTCGAGATGGCGAAATACGAGGCGGACGATCTCATCGCGACCTATGCGCGGCAGGCGGTCGATCTCGGCGCGGAAGTCACCATCGTGTCGGCTGATAAGGACCTGATGCAGCTCATCGAGCCCGGCGTCGTGATGTACGATCCCGCTTCCGGAGAGCGTGACGAGCGCCTCATCGGCGAAGCGGAAGTGCGCGATTATTTCGGCGTC
>JAVTWI010000049.1:0-3119 GCA_032229845.1 Rhabdaerophilum sp. | reverse complement strand
CACGGACAACCGACAGGGTTACCTTCGTGTGCGGTATTGTTCGCAGGCCCGCGCCATTGAGAACCAATGCTATGTCGTGATGTCCGGCAACGTCGGCAATCTGCCGGGCGTCGAGAACATGGATGTTCAATATGCCCAGTCCTGTATCCTCACGCCCTGCGATTTTCCGTTCGCGCGCGACGGTGTCGCCGCCGAGACGACCGAGAACGTCGAAACCATCGCGGTAGCCGATCTCGATCTCTCCGATCTCGCCTGGGCCCGGCGCGAAGGGACAGTGCGCAACCTGCGTGATCGCCGCTTCGATCTCTACCGCTTGACATGGCGCGATGAACGGAAGGGGTAGGAGCACGGCATGAATACGTCCAGGCTCCTTGAAAGTGAGTTCGCGCGGGAGATGGAAGGGTTCTATGTGCCGTGGACCGGCGCGAAAGTGCCCGAACCGCGCCTGCTGCGCTTCAACCGCGCGCTGGCGGATGAACTCGGCCTGCCCGCCGGGTTCGAGACGCGCGCAGATGCGGCCCGCCTGCTCACCGGGGTGGAGAGCGCGGAAGGCGCCAGCCCGCTGGCGATGGTCTATGCCGGGCACCAGTTCGGGCAGTTCTCGCCGCAGCTCGGCGACGGTCGGGCGCTGCTGATCGGCGAGGTGATCGACCGCGACGGCCGGCGACGCGACATCCACCTCAAGGGGTCCGGCCCGACGCCATTCTCGCGGCGCGGTGACGGCAAGGCCGTGCTCGGGCCGGTGTTGCGCGAATATCTCATCGGCGAAGCGATGCACGCGCTCGGCATTCCGACGACGCGCGCCCTCGCCGTGGTCACGACCGGCGAGACGATCTACCGCGATGCGCTGCTGCCGGGTGCGGTGCTGGCGCGCGTCGCCGCGAGCCATCTTCGGGTCGGCACCTTCGAGTTCTTCGCGGCGCGGCGCGATCATGCCCGGCTGAAGCAACTCGCGGATTACGCGCTCCGGCGACACTACCCCCACCTCGCCGAGCGTGACGATCGCTATCTCGCCCTCCTCGGCGCGGTGACCGAGCGGCAGGCGCGACTCATCGCGCAATGGATGCTCGTCGGCTTCATTCACGGCGTGATGAATACCGACAACATGGCGATTTCCGGTGAGACCATCGATTACGGCCCCTGCGCCTTCATGGATCGCTATCACCCGGAGACGGTGTTCTCCTCGATCGACCATCAGGGGCGCTACGCCTATGGCAACCAGCCGCGCATCGCGGTGTGGAACCTCGCGCGCTTTGCCGAAAGCCTGCTGCCGCTGATTTCGCCCGACGATCCCGAGCAGGCCGTCGGCCCGGCGACCGAGATGCTCGACCGGTTCGGCGGGCTTTACCGGGCAGAATGGCTCGCCGGCATGCGCGCGAAGCTGGGGCTTGCCCGCGAGGACGAGCAGGATCGCGCCCTCGCCGGACGCCTGCTCGAACTGATGGCAGAACACGGCGCCGACTACACGAGCTTGTTCCGGCGGCTTGCCGAAGCCGTTTCCGGTGACGGCGAGAGCGTCGTCGCGGCGCTCGGCGGCGGCATGGAGGCGCGCAACATGGAGGCGCGCGCATGGCTGCTCGGCTGGCGAGAACGCCTCGCGACGGAAACCATTGCGCCGGCTGAAATCTCGGCCCGGATGAACCGGATCAATCCGCTTTACATTCCCCGCAACCATCGGGTCGAGGCGGCGCTGGACGACGCCTATGCCGGTAACATGGCGACTTTCGATGCGCTGCTGGCCGCCCTGCAGTCGCCGTTCGAAGCGAGGCCCGGCAAGGACGATTTCCTGGAGGCGCTTGGGGGCCCCACGCCAGCGACCGATGGCCCCTACCGCACCTTCTGCGGGACATAAAAAAGCGCCGCCCGAAGGCGGCGCTTTCATTGTCCCGTCGAGCCTCGTCAGGCGAGGTCGAAGCGATCGGCGTTCATTACCTTGGTCCAGGCGGCGACGAAGTCGCGGACGAATTTCGCTTGGCCGTCGTTCTGGCCGTAGACCTCGGCCAGCGCGCGGAGCTGCGAATTCGAGCCGAACACCAGATCGACGCGGGTGCCGGTCCACTTCACCGCTCCGGTCTTGCGGTCGCGGCCTTCAAAAACGCCTTCCTGACCGGCGACCGGCTTCCACACCGTGCCCATATCGAGGACATTGACGAAGAAGTCGTTCGTCAGCGTGCCGGCGCGGCTGGTGAAAACGCCATGCGGCGAGGCGCCGGCATTGGCGCCGAGAACGCGCAGGCCGCCGACCAGAACCGTCATTTCCGGCGCGGTGAGCGTCAGGAGCTGGGCGCGGTCGACAAGCTGCGCCTCGGCCGGGACCGTGTAGCGCTTCTTGAGGTAGTTGCGGAACCCGTCCGCCTCCGGCTCCAGAACCGCGAAGCTCTCGATGTCGGTTTGCTCCTGCGAGGCGTCGGTGCGACCCGGCGTGAACGGCACCTCGACCGCCTCTCCGGCTTTCTTCGCCGCCGCCTCGATGGCGGCGCTGCCGCCGAGGACGATGAGATCGGCGAGCGAAACCTTCTTGCCGGCCTTCGCGGAAGCGTTGAACGCCTGCTGGATGCCTTCGAGAGTCTTGAGCACCCTGGCGAGTTGAGCGGGCTGGTTGACCGCCCAATCCTTCTGCGGGCTGAGGCGGATGCGCGCGCCGTTGGCGCCGCCGCGCATGTCCGAACCGCGGAAGGTCGAGGCCGAGGCCCAGGCGGTCGAGACCAGTTCGGCAACCGAAAGCCCCGAGGCGAGGATCTTCGCCTTAAGGTCGGCGATATCGGCGGCATCGACCAGCTTGTGATCGACCGCCGGCACCGGATCCTGCCAGATCAGCACCTCGGCCGGCACTTCCGGGCCGATGTAGCGGGCGCGCGGGCCCATGTCGCGATGGGTGAGTTTGAACCAGGCGCGGGCGAAAGCGTCCGCGAACTGATCCGGGTTTTCGAGAAAGCGGCGCGAGATCTTCTCATAGGCCGGGTCGAAGCGCATGGCGAGGTCGGCGGTCGTCATCATCGGACGATGCTTCTTCGACGGATCGTGCGCGTCGGGGATCATGTCCTCCTCCGCGACGTCTTTCGCCAGCCACTGGTGCGCGCCGGCCGGACTCTTGACCAGTTCCCACTCGTATTTGAACA
>JAVTWI010000048.1:0-3164 GCA_032229845.1 Rhabdaerophilum sp. | reverse complement strand
AGACGACCCCGCCGACATCCGCGCGCCCTTCGGTCAGGCGCCGGATTTCGCCGGACAGATCGAAATCGTCCTGCTGGATGCGGATCTCCGCTGTCACGGCATGCCCCTTCAGCCGCCGGTCATTGGCGGGAAGAACGCAATCTCCCGCGCCGTACCGAGCGGAGCGTCCGGCTTGACATGCTTGCGGTCGAGCGCGGCGCGGACGATCTCCGGCTTTTCGAACGCATAGGCATATTCCTCACCGAGCGAGATCAGGTGGGAAAGCGCATCCGCCACCGTCCGCACCGTCCCCGGGAAGGCGATCTCCTCTTCCGGCTTGCCGACACGCTCGCGCAACCAGGCGAAATAGACGACCTTCATCGCGTCACCCCTCCTCGTCCATCAGATGGCGGACGGAGGCCTTCATGTAGTCGTAGCCGGTCACGATCGTCAGGATCGCGGCGGCCCAGAGCAGGATGATCCCGATCCAGTTGGTCCATCCGGCGGGCAGGATGTCGTCGCCCGCCTTGCCGGCGATCAGGAACCCGACCGAGACGATCTGCGCCGTCGTCTTCCACTTCGCAAGCCGCGAAACCGGGACGGAAATCTTCACCTCCGCCAGAAACTCGCGCAGCCCCGAAACGAGGATTTCCCGGCTCAGGATGACGATCGCCGCCCAGATCGACCAGGAGCGGATCGAGCCGTCGGACACCAGCATCAGGAGGCAGGCGGCGATCAGCAGCTTGTCCGCGATCGGATCGAGCATCCGGCCGAGCGAGGATTGCTGCGCATAGACCCGTGCCAGATACCCGTCGAGGTAATCGGTGACGCCGGCGATGGCGTAAAGGCCAAGCGCATACCAGCGCATCACCGGGTCGCCGGGCCAGAACAGGAGTCCGACGATCAGCGGAATGGTGATGATCCGCCCGTAGGTGAGCAGATTGGGCAACGCGATGGCGAGGCGTCGCCGGTTCGGCTTCGCCGGGGAGATCGCTTCGCTGGCAGGACCGTCGGTCATGTTCTCTTAGCACCATGCGAGCGGGCCGGGGTCAAGCGTCACGGCGCGACAATTCCGGCCCGTCAGTTCAGCTTCTCGTGAAAGAAATCGTAGACAAGGCGCGCCGTCGTCTCGTTGATGCCCGAAACGCGGGCAAGATCGGCATAACTCGCGCGGCTGACGGCCTTCGCCGTGCCGAAATGCAAGAGCAACGCCCGTTTGCGCGCCGGGCCGATGCCGGCGATCTCGTCGAGCGGGTTCTTGCCCATTTCGCGTTTCCGCTTCGCCCGATGCGTGCCGATCGCGAATCGATGCGCCTCGTCCCTGAGGCGCTGGATGAAGTAGAGCGTCGGGTCGCGCGGCGGCATCTTGAACGGCGCGCGACCGGGGATGACAAAGGTCTCGCGCCCGGCATCGCGGTCCGGCCCCTTGGCGACACCGACCAGCGGCACGTCGGTGATGCCCAGTTCCGCGAGCACACCGCGCACGGCCTCCAGCTGCCCCTTGCCGCCGTCGATCAGCACGAGGTCGGGCCATTGCGGCAGGCTTTCGGGATCGTCGAGCTTTTCCTCGCGCGGCGCTTCCTTGACGAGGCGCGAGAAGCGACGCTGCATCACCTCGCGCATCATCCCGTAATCGTCGCCGGGCGTGATCTCCTCGGAGCGGATGTTGTAGGTGCGGTAATGCGTCTTCGAGAAGCCGCGCGGCCCGGCGACGATCATCGCCCCGACCGCGTTGGTGCCCATGATGTGGGAGTTGTCGAACACGTCGATCCGGCGCGGCGCCTTTTCGAGCCCGAAGGCGGCCGCGACCCCTTCGAGCAGCCGCGTCTGGCTTGCGCTTTCGGACAGGCGGCGGCCGAGCGCTTCTTTCGCGTTGGTCAGCGCGTGGTTGACCATGTCCCGCTTCTCGCCGCGCTTCGGAACGAGAATCTCGACCTTGTGGCCAGCACGGATCGTCAGCGCTTCGGCCAGCAGTTCGCGGTTCTCGACCTCCTCGCTCAGCATCACGAGGCGCGGCGCGGGACGCTCGTCGTAGAACTGGCCGAGGAAGGAATCGAGCACCTCGCCCGGCTCCAGCGTCCTGTCCGCGCGCGGGAAGAAGGCGCGGTTGCCCCAGTTCTGGCCGGTGCGGAAGAAGAACACCTCGATGCAGAACTGCCCGGCCTCGGCATGGATCGCGAAAACATCCGCCTCCTCGACCCCTGCCGGGTTGATATCCTGGCTCGCCTGAACCGCCGACAAGCCGGCGAGACGGTCGCGCAGCCGCGCCGCGCGCTCGAAATCGAGATCGTCCGCCGCCGTCATCATCTCCGCGCCGAGCTTTTCGCGGATCGTCCCGCTCTTGCCGGAGAGGAAGGCCTGCGCCTCGTCCACCAGCCCGGCATAATCCTTGAGCGAGATCTCGCCAGTGCACGGCGCGGCGCAGCGCTTGATCTGATGCAGCAGGCAGGGACGCGAGCGGTTCTCATAGTAGCTGTCCGCGCAGGTGCGCAGCAGGAAGGCGCGCTGGAGCGCGTTCAGCGTGCGGTTGACCGCCTGCGCCGAGGCGAACGGGCCGAAATAGCTGCCCTTGCGGTTGCGGGCGCCGCGATGCTTCAGGATCTGCGGCGCGGTGTGATCGCCGGTGATGAGGATGAACGGGAACGACTTGTCGTCCCGCATCAGCACGTTGTAGCGCGGCTTGAGCTGCTTGATGAGGTTGGTTTCGAGCAGCAGCGCCTCGGTTTCGGTCGTCGTGGTGACGAATTCCATCGCCGCCGTCTCGGCGATCATCCGCGCGATGCGATTGTTGGGCGCATCGCCGCGCGCATAGGCCGAAACGCGGGCCTTCAGGTTGCGCGCCTTGCCAACGTAGAGAACCTCGCCATCGCCGTTCAGCATCCGGTAGACGCCGGGCGAGCCGGGCAAGGTCTCCCAGAAGGCGCGGATCACCGCCATGCCCGATTGCAGACGTTGTGGCGTCGCCTCGATCTCCGGCGTTTCTTCCTCAGCAACAACGACCTCGTCCTCGATCTCATCGTCGAGATCGGGCAGTTCCGGCGGCGGAGCGGGAGGACGGGAAGACATGGAGCGAGAAATAGGCGGTTCGCGCCGAAGCGCAAAGAGCGCGAACCGCTTTTCCTGACAGATTTCGCCGGGTGCGCTGGCGCACGGCGGGTCGGGGCTGGCGGGATTAGGTTTCGATC
>JAVTWI010000047.1:0-18518 GCA_032229845.1 Rhabdaerophilum sp. | reverse complement strand
ACACGATCCACCGCCCGCCGCGCGAAGGCCGCATGGCGTTCGTCAAATCGCCGGATGGAATCTCGATTGAACTTCTCCAGAAGGGCGACAACTTGCCCGTCGCCGAGCCCTGGGCCAGCGCGCCGAACGTGGGGAGTTGGTGAGGGGTTAGAGCTTGAGCCGCATTCTGATCCAGCGGATCAGATGCGTGACCCAGCCAAGGCTTTCCGGTGACGCCTGTACCAGTGCGGCGAGTTCAGGTGCATTCGCAACAAAAAATTGGACCGCTTTGACGGTGATATCAGTGGATGGGTAGCGACAACCGCGAGCAGCAGCACCAGAAGGCGGGTGAAGAGGCCGCGCCAGTTCACCGGCTCGGGCGCGAGCGAAGGCGCCATCGGCGCATCGACCCACAGGCCGAAGAACGGCCAGCGCGCCTTGCGCGCCGGCTTTTGCGGTGTGCCCGGCTTCATCAGCCGTTCCGCCTCGGCACGATAGGCGGCGATGCGTGTCGCCGTAATCTCGCCGAGCAGGAACGCATCACGTTCGGCCTGCTCGGGTTCGCGGCCGTGCTTTTCCGCAAATCGGGCCTCGAAATCGAGCCGCACGCGGCGATGCAGCGCATAGGCAGCGAGCGCGGCGACATCGTCGGCCTCGGCGCCGAAAGCCCGCAGGATATCCGCCTCGCTGGCGCCCGAAAGCGCCGCCGTTCCGGTCTCCGGGGCTTTCTCCTGCATGCTGTCTGCTCCCGGTCGTCACGCGTCTTGCCCGTTGGCGCGCTCTATAGCACAGGGAAGCAGGACCAGCGGAAGGATAACTTGCGTGGGCAAGCCGGGCACGGACGATCTCGCAGACAGGCTCCAGCAATGGCGGGAACAGGGCCTCCGGCTCATCGCGGGGGTGGACGAAGTCGGGCGTGGACCGCTCGCCGGGCCTGTTGTGGCGGCGGCCGTAATCCTGCCTGAGGGTTTCGACGCAACCGGCATTACCGATTCGAAAAAACTGAGTGCCAGCCGGCGCGAAGCCCTCTCTGCGCGACTGTTGCGCGAGGCGCAGGTTGGCATTGCCTATGTTCCGGCACCGGAGATCGACCGGCTTAACATTCATGGCGCGACTTTGCTGGCAATGGCCCGTGCCATCGCGGCCCTGCCCCAGCCGCCCGAGGCGGTGCTGGTCGATGGCAAGTTCGTGCCAGGCGGCCTCGACTGTCCCGGTCTCGCGGTGATCGGCGGTGACGCCCGCGTCGTGGCGATCGGCGCGGCCT
Organism: Rhabdaerophilum sp.; assembly: GCA_032229845.1. Classification (GTDB taxonomy): domain Bacteria; phylum Pseudomonadota; class Alphaproteobacteria; order Rhizobiales; family Beijerinckiaceae; genus Rhabdaerophilum. The sequence goes on along the minus strand of JAVTWI010000047.1, from coordinate 17,275 downwards.
CGATCATCGCCAAGGTCGCGCGCGACCGGCTGATGGTCGCGGCGGACCGGCATTACCCCGGCTACGGTTTCGCCGGCCATGCCGGATATCCCACGAAAGCGCATCGTGCCGCTCTCGCGGAACGCGGCCTCTGCCCGCTGCACAGGCTGAGTTACGGCCCCTGCCGCGACCTCGTCTGAGGCGTTCCCAAAAAGGGACAGCCAGCGTTACTCCCCCGTAAACCTGACCTTCACTTGAGGCCGGCATAGTCGGCGCCGTTGTTGTTCTACCGGTGCGGTTGTCATGCGTATTTCCCGCTCGGAAGCGACAAGCCTCAGGCCTCGGGATCAGGTATCGCGTACCCGAAGCTTGGCTGATCGCACCGGCCTGTCTTTCGTCGACCAGATTTTGAACGAGGATTGCCTCGAAGCGCTCGCGCGTCTTCCGGCCGAATCCGTCGATCTCGTCTTTGCCGATCCGCCCTACAATCTCCAGCTCGCCGGCACGCTCTCGCGGCCCGACCAGAGCGTCGTCGATGCGGTCGACGACGAATGGGACCAGTTCGCGAGCTTCGCCGCCTACGATGATTTCACGAGGCGCTGGCTCGCCGGCGCCCGGCGCGCGATGAAGCCGAACGCGACGCTGTTCGTCATCGGCTCGTATCACAACATTTTCCGCGTTGGCGCGATCCTGCAGGATCTCGGCTTCTGGATTCTCAACGACATCGTCTGGCGCAAGGCCAATCCGATGCCGAATTTCCGCGGCCGGCGCTTCACCAACGCGCACGAGACGCTGATCTGGGCTGCGCGCGACGCGGATGCCAAGAAATACACCTTCCATTACGAGGCCCTGAAGGCCGGCAACGAGGATTGTCAGGCCCGTTCCGATTGGTATCTGCCGCTTTGCACCGGCGCCGAGCGCCTCAAGGACGGCAGCGGCGCCAAAACCCACCCGACCCAGAAGCCCGAATCGCTCCTGCAGCGCGTGCTGCTCTCGGCCTCGAACCCCGGCGATCTCGTGCTCGACCCGTTTTTCGGTACCGGCACGACCGGCGCGGTCGCGAAGAAGCTCGGCCGCCATTTCGTCGGCATCGAGCGCGATCCGGGTTACGCGGCGGCCGCGAGCGCGCGCATCGCCGAGGTTCAGCCGCTCGACCCCGCGCTCCTCACCCAGCCGGTCGCGAAGCGTGACGAGCCGCGTGTGGCGTTCGTGACGCTGGTGGACGGCGGCCTCATCGCGCCGGGCACCGAACTCACCGACGCCAAGGGGCGCTACAAGGCCGTGGTGCGGCCGGACGGGCAGTTGCAATCGAACGGCATCGTCGGTTCAATCCACAAGATCGGCGCGCTGGTGCAGGGCCTGCCGGCCTGTAACGGCTGGACCTTCTGGCACCTCGCCAAGGGTAAGGAACGCGTCGCTATCGACACCTTCCGCGCCGAAATCCGCGCCAGCCTCAAGGCGGCCTGATTAACCGGCCACTTCGATCACCTTGCGAAACAGGGTCGGCAGCGGCTCCTCTTCGAGGGCGTCCGGCTTCACCCAGCGCATACCGGGCGGCGCGGGCGCATTGCCGACGCGGACGCTCTCGACCGCCAGACGCAACTCGAAATGCGTGAAGACGTGAACGACCTCGCGATTAAGCCGCTTCCAGTTGCCTTTCACCGGTGGTGACGAAACCGGCGCTTCGCCTTCCTGCCAGCCCGAGTTCGGCACTTCCGCCATGCCGGCCAGCAGGCCCTTCGCCGGGCGGGTCGCGAGCAGGATGGCGTCGTCCGCGCGACGGGCGAGGTAGGCGGTGCCGTGCCGGACGGGTTTCGCCTTTTTCGGCGCCTTGACCGGATATCGCGTTTCCTCACCCGCTCGATGCGCGGCGCAGAATGTCGCAAGCGGGCATTCCGGGCAAACGGGCGAGCGTGGCGTGCAGATGCCGGAGCCGAGGTCCATCATCGCCTGCGCGAAATCGGCGGGCCTCCGACGAGGAACCAGCGGTTCGAGGGCCGCGCGCACCCCGGTCTTCGCCGCCGGCAACGGCTCGGCGATCGCGTAAAGCCGCGTGACGACGCGCTCGACATTGCCGTCGATGACAACCGCTGGCTCTCCGAAGGCGATCGCGGCGATGGCCGCCGCGGTATAGGCGCCGATGCCCGGCAGGGATCGAAGTTCCGCTTCCGTTTCCGGAAAGACGCCGCCGGCCGCCGAAACCGCGCGGGCACAGGCGATGAGATTGCGGGCGCGGGCGTAGTAGCCAAGCCCGGCCCAGGCCGCGAGGATGGCTTGATCCTCCGCAGCAGCCAGCGCATGGACATCGGGCCAGAGCGCGAGGAACTTCGCGAAATAGGGCTGTACGCTCGCGACCGTCGTCTGCTGGAGCATGATTTCGGACAGCCAGACGCGATAGGGATCGGCCCGCTCGCCGGGCTTCGCGCGCCAGGGCAGGTCGCGGCGATGCAGGTCGTACCAGGCGAGCAAAGCGGCCGCGATTTGCGGCGTGGCTTGCTGGCCGTCTTCTGGCGGACGTCTTTCAACCATCGCCGGAACATGGCAGGATCGCCCGGCGCGACCAAGCGCCCTCCCCGCTTTCCCAACAGGAATTCCGCTCCATGACCGGCCCGGCTTCGAAACCGACCCGCCCGCCCCGGAAAGGGGCGATCGCGCTCGGCGAACTCGTGCCGGAAGCGGTGGCCGCGACCTTGCGGGAACGCGGGTTCGCGTCCACCGCCATCCTCACCGAATGGCGGGAGATCGTCGGCCCGCATCTGTCGCAGTGGACGCATCCGATCGAGATCCGCTGGCCGCGGCGGCCGGGCGAGGCCGCATCGACAGGCAGGCCGACGACGACGAAGCAGGAGAAGGCCCAGCGGGCGACGCTCGTCATCGGCTGTCCCGGCGCCTTCGCGCTCGATGTTCAGATGGCCTCCGCGACGATTATCGAGGCGATTAACCGCCGGCTCGGGTTCGGCTGCATTGGCGGGCTCCAGATCGTGCAGATGACCCGCCCCGAGCCGCCGCCTCCGCCGCCTTCACGCGAACTTGATCCGACGCTCGTCCGCCGGATCGAAGCCGGACTTTCCCGGATCGAAGCCGACGATCTGCGCCGGGCACTTGCGGAACTCGGCGCGGGAATCGCGCAACGGGCACGACGAAGCCGATGATCGCCTTCGTTCCGCGCCATGATTCCGGCACAGTGGCATCGCAAGCGATCATCGGACGAGGTTTGCTGGACGACTTGCGCGGCGACGCGACTTCGCCATAACAGACAGAACGCCAGCGCCCGCCCGATTTTCCATGCGGCGGAAACGGCTACGAGGAGAGATCGACGATGTTCCGGGGCACGAAACCCTTCCTGAAGCCGCTCGCGGTTGCCGCCGTGCTGTCCCTCGGCCTTGCGGCCTGTGGAGACCAGAAGCAGGCGGAGGCGCCCAAGTCTTCGTCGTCCGCGCCGGCCAAATCGGATACCAGCGCGCTGCTTCAGGCCGGCCCTCTCGGCGACAAGATCCTCGGCAAGGCCGATGCTCCGGTGACGATCGTCGAATACGCCTCGCTGACCTGCTCGCATTGCGCGAACTTTCACGAGAACACCTTTCCGGCCCTGAAGACGCAGTACATCGACACCGGCAAGGTGCGGCTGATCTTCCGCGAATTCCCGCTCGATCCGCTTTCGACCGCAGCCTCGATGATCGCGCGCTGCTCCACCGAAGAGCGCTATTTCCCGCTGGTCTCGGTGTTCTTCAAGACGCAGCGGCAGTGGGCCGGCTCCGAAAAGCCGCTCGAGGAACTGCTCGCGATCGCCCGTCAGGCCGGTTTCACACAGGAAAGCTTCGAGGCCTGCTTGAAAGACCAGAAGATTTATGACGGCCTGAACACGGTGAAGAAGCGCGGCGCCGAGGTGCATGGCGTCGAGGCGACGCCGACGTTCTTCATCAACGGGGAAAAGAAGAGCGGCGACATGCCGATCGAAGACCTCGCGAAGCTGATCGACGCCAAACTCGCGAAGTGACCGGCCGGGCCCATCCGCCGGCTTCGTCAAGGAACGGGAACGACGGGTGAAATTCGAACGCCTTCGTCTGGCTGGTTTCAAGACCTTCGTCGAACCGACGGAGCTAGTCATCGCGCCTGGACTGACCGGCGTCGTCGGCCCCAACGGCTGCGGCAAGTCGAACCTCGTCGAGGCGCTGCGCTGGGTGATGGGCGAAACCTCGTCCAAGTCGCTGCGTGGCGGCGGCATGGACGACGTGATCTTTGCCGGGTCCACAACCCGCCCCGAACGCAACCACGCCGAAGTCTCGATCCGTCTCAGCGATCCGCCGGACGATATCCCGGCCCACCTCGCCGGGTCCGACCATATCTAGATCGCGCGCAAGATCGTGCGTGAGCAGGGCTCCACCTACCGCATGAACGGCCGCGAGGTGCGTGCGCGTGACGTGCAGATCCTGTTCGCGGATGCCGCTTCCGGGGCGCGCTCTCCGTGGTTGGTGCGGCAGGGGCTTATCGGCGAGATCATCGCCGCCAAGCCGCAGCATCGCCGCCGTATCCTCGAGGACGCCGCCGGCATCGCCGGGCTTCATGCCCGCCGTCACGAGGCCGAATTGCGCCTCCGGCAGGCCGAGGAGAACCTGATCCGCGCCGAGGATGTGCTCGGTCAACTCGACCGGCAGATCGGCGAGTTGAAAAAGCAGGCGCGCCAGAGCGAGCGCTACAAGGCGATCGCGGCCGAAATCCGCCAGCTCGAACTCGTGCTGCTCGCCTCCGGGCTCGCGCAGGCGGAAACGGAAGCGAAGGCAGCCCGCGCCGAACACGCCGGCGCCGTCCGCGCCATCGCAACGGCGATGGCATCGCAGGGGACAAGCGAGCGGGCCCGTGCGGTCGCCGAACATGAACTCGATCAGGCCCGCCGGGCGGCAGGCGAAGCCGCCGCTGCCCTCCAGCGCCAGCAGATCGCACGGGAAAACCTCGACAACGAACTAAAGCTCGCCGAACAGCGCCTCAGGGATATCGCCACGCGGCGAGCCGAAGCGTTGCGCGACGCCGAGGCCGCGCGCGAGGTTCTCGCGGATGCCGAGCAATCCGCCGCGCGCCTTGCGGCTGAAAACGGCGAGATCACCGAACGCCTCGCGGCCGATCAGGCGGGCTCCGCCGAGGACACGCAGGCCGTCGCCGCCGCGCAGGCGGCCCGCACCGCCGCCGAGACCGCATTGACCGCGCTCCAGGCCGAGATCGCCGAGCGGACGGCGATGCGCCGCGCCGCCGAAACGCGGCTTCGCGAGGCCGAGGCCCGGCTCGAACGGCTGACGCGCACGCTTCAGGATGCGCGGCGCGAACTCGCTGCCATCGAGGCCGACGGCGCGGCGCTCGAAAGGCTGCGTGCGCTCGAAGCGGCGGCGGAAGCGCGCGGCACCGAATACGAAGCAGCACTCACCGCGGCTTCGGCAGCGGAGCAGGCCGCGCACGAGGCACGGAGCGCGGAACAGGCGGCACGGCCGAAATTCGGCGAGGCCGACCGACTGCTGCAACGGCTCGAAACCGAGGCCCGCACGATCCGCAAGATCGTCGAGAACAGCGAGCCTGGGCTCTGGACCCCGGTCGTCGACCTCATTTCTGTGGAACCGGGCCTCGAAACGGCGCTCGCCGCCGCGCTGGGTGAGGCTCTCGGGGCCGCGTCCGAGGCCGGCGCGCCTCGCCACTGGGGCGGAGAGGTCCGGGCCGGTGACGCCCCCTCCCTGCCGACGGGTGCGGTTCCGGTTCTCGCCTATGTCAAGGCGCCGCCCGCGCTGCATCCGCGCCTCTCGCAGATCGGTCTCGTGGCGCGGCAGGATGGTCCGGCGCTGCAGAAGCAGCTCCGCCAGGGCCAGCGCCTCGTCAGCCGCGAGGGCGATCTCTGGCGATGGGACGGCTTCACCGCAGCAGCGGAAGCGCCGAGTTCGGCCGCCCGAAGGCTAGCGGAACGCAATCGCCTCGCGGATATCGAAACGCAGATCGAGGAAGCCCGTGCGCGACGCGAGGTCGCCCGCAAGGCATTCGATGCCACCCAGCTCGACCTTCGCAGGACGCAGGAGGCCGAGGCCCAATCGCGCGATGCCGCTCGCAAGGCCGCGCAGGCGCGCGATGCCGCCCACGCCGAACTTCAGCGCGAGATGCGCCGCTCGGAGGAGGCGCGGCTCCGCCTCGAAAGCGCGCGCAACCGCGTCGCCTCCCTGACATCCGATCTCGAAGAAGCGGAGGGGCTCACCTGTGACGCGCGCCTCGCGCTCGACGCCACGGCGGCATCCAACGAGACCGATGCCGGGCTAGCCGGGCTGACCACCGCGCTCGCCGAGGCCCGTCACCACGAAACCGAATGCAGCCTCGCGCAGAGCCGGCGGATCGAGCGGATCGCCGCGTTGACGGCCCGGCAGCAGGCGATCGCCCGCGAGAACGAAGCCTGGCGCGAACGTGCGGCCAAGGCGCGGCAGTCGCAGGACCAGCTCGACGAGCGCCTCGCCACACTCGACGCTCAGGCGCGGCAGCTTGAAGGCCTTCCGGCCGAGATCGCGGCCCGCAAGCGCCAAATCGAAGCCGGGATCGAAGCCGCCGAGGTAACGGCCCGCGCGGCCCAGGACGCGCTTGCGCAGGGCGAGACACGCCATCGCGCGGCGGACGAAGCGGCGCGCGAAGCCTTCCGCCGCCTGTCCGAAACGCGGGAAGCCACGGCACGGCTCGATGCGCTCGCGGAAGGTGCCGAGACGCGCCTCGCACAGTTGCGCCAGACCATCGCTGATCGGATCGACGCGCCGCCGGGCGAGCTCGATGCGCGGATCGCCGAGGGCGGCGCGGTGAAGCTGACCGACCCGGCCGAGATCGAGGCCCGGCTGGCCGACCTTCGGCAGGACCGCGACCGGATGGGCGCGGTCAATCTCCGCGCCGATGTCGAACTCGTCGAGATCGAGAAGGAACGCGGCGATCTGGCCCGCGAGCGCGAGGACGTTACAGAGGCGATCCGCAAGTTCCGCAGGGCGATCGATACGCTCAACAGCGAAGGGCGGGGGCGGCTGCGTGCCGCGTTCGCGACCGTGAACAGCCATTTCGGCACGCTGTTCCAGCGGTTATTCGGTGGGGGTTCCGCCGAACTGCAGCTCGTCGAGGCTGACGACCCGCTGGAGGCCGGGCTTGAAATCGTCGCCAAACCACCCGGCAAGAAGCCGCAGCTCCTCTCGCTCCTCTCCGGCGGCGAGCAGGCCCTGACGGCGACGGCGCTGATCTTCGCCGTGTTTCTCACCAATCCGGCGCCGATCTGCGTGCTCGACGAGGTCGATGCTCCGCTCGACGATTCGAACGTGGAACGGCTATGCGACCTCCTCACCGACATGGCGCACGAGACGCAGACGCGCTTTCTCGTGATTACCCACAACCCGATATCGATGGCGCGGATGGATCGCCTGTTCGGGGTGACGATGATGGAGCGCGGCGTGAGCCAGCTCGTTTCGGTCGATCTCGCCATGGCCGAGAAGCTGGCGGAAGCCGTTTGAGGCCGTCCGGGCACCCTTGCCGCGCCGTTCTGTGCTGCAATGCGGCAACAAGAGGCCCGACTTGGACTATTGCCTGAGAGCGCCGCCGCGTTTCTGCCGCGATCTCACCTTGACACACCGAATTCCGCCTGATTAACAGCGCCTCGACGATATCCGGGGTTTCCGGTTCTCGTTTCGATCTGTCATGCGCCGGAGCGCCCGCTCCGGTTCTCAGGACAAGGTGTTGGGACGCGATGCGCGAACCGGAGCCGAAGTCGCCCGAAAAGGGCCCGAAGGATCCGATCGCCGAAGCGAACGAACTCCGCTCGCGCCTCGAAGCGCTCAAGGCCGGCATCGGGCAAGCCCATGCCGCCGAAAGCGACCGGAACAAATCCCGTTCCGATCCGACTTCGAACGGCGGAGCTCTGGGCATGGGCCTCCGGGCCGGGTCGGAACTGGTTGCCGGGGTCCTCGTCGGCTGCGGGATCGGCTATGTGATCGACCGTCAGGCCGGTACGTCGCCGATCTTTCTCATCATCTTCCTGATGATGGGGATGGCGGCAGGGTTCTGGAACGTCTATCGAATGGCGACCCGCAAACCGGGCCTGCCGGCGGCAGACAGGAAAAACAGCGCCTCCGGCGCGGACGAATGAAGGAAGAGCGGACGTGGCAAGCGGGAATGCAATCGATCCGATGCATCAGTTTGAAATCGCGAAAATCGCGCCTTTCAAGCTTTTCGGCCTCGACCTTTCCTTCACGAACTCCTCGCTTTGGATGGTGATCGTGGTCGCCGTGGTGAGCATCGTCACGCTGATCGGCACCTCGAAGCGTTCGATCGTTCCGGGACGGCTCCAGACCCTTGCCGAGATGTCCTACGAATTCGTCGCGAATATTCTCACCGGCGTCACCGGCAAGGAAGGCATGCGCTTCTTCCCGCTGGTGTTCTCGCTGTTCATGTTCGTGCTCACCGCGAATTTCCTCGGGCTGATCCCGGGCTCGTTCACCGTCACCAGCCACATCATCGTCACGGCCGCGTTCGCGGTGCTGGTGATCGGCACGGTCATCGTTTACGGCGTGATGCGGCACGGCACCCACTTCCTGCACCTCTTCGTGCCCTCGGGCCTGCCGGCGCTGCTGCTGCCGTTCATCGTGCTGATCGAGATCATCTCGTTCCTGTCGCGCCCCATCAGCCTCGCGCTGCGTCTGTTCGGCAACATGCTAGCGGGCCACGTCGCGCTGAAGCTGTTCGGCGCCTTCACCGTCGGCCTTCTCGGCGCCGGCGCTGCGAGTATTCTCGCGCCGCTGCCGCTGCTGACCGCGGTGGCGCTGACTGCGCTCGAATTCCTCGTCGCTTTCCTGCAGGCCTATGTCTTCACGATCCTGACCTGCGTCTACCTCAACGATGCGCTGCATCCGGGCCACTGAGGCCGGAGCGCGATCGGAGAAACCCCTTCAGTTCACACGGTTCCACCAAGGAGATGAAAATGGAAATCGTAGCTGCCGCCGTTCTCGGTAAGTATCTCGGTGCCGGCCTCGCCGCCATCGGCATGGGCCTCGCCGCCGTCGGCGTCGGCGCCATCTTCGGCAACTTCCTCTCGGGCGCGCTGCGCAACCCGTCGGCCGCCGACGGCCAGTTCGGCCGCGCGTTCATCGGTGCGGCGCTCGCCGAAGGTCTCGGCATCTTCGCGTTCGTCGTCGCGCTGATCCTGCTGTTCGTCGTCTGATGGCCGCCGGCCGGCTCCATCGGGGCCGGCTTCGCCTTCAAGAAGGGGGAACGGCGGTTGCGCCTTTCCCGGCCCGCGTGATCCGCGCGGGTTCCCGTTCCCGGACCCAGGAGCGTATAATGCGCCTTCTCGCCACGTCGATCCTTCTGGCTGCGACTTCCCTCCCCGCGCTCGCCGCGGGTGGATCGAAGTTTCCGCCGTTCGATTCCTCGACCTTTGCTGGTCAGCTCTTCTGGCTCGCGCTGACCTTCGGTTCCCTCTACCTGCTGATGAGCAAGGTCGCGCTGCCGCGCATCGCCTCGATCATGGCCGAACGCGAGGGAACGATCGAAAAGGCGCTCGGCGAGGCTGCGGCTGCGCAGAAGGCCTCAGAAGCCGAGGCAGCAGCGCTGGAGCAGGCGCTCGTCAAGGCCAAGACGAATGCGCAAGGCATCGCCGCCGAGGCGCGCGCCAAGAGCGCGAAGGAAATCGATGCCAAGCGGCAGAAGGTCGAGGAGGAGCTTTCCGCCAAGATGATCGCCGCCGAAGCTTCGATCACCGCGACCAAGGCGAAAGCCATGGCCAATGTCGATGACATCGCCAAGGACGCCGTGTCGGCCATGGTCGAGACGCTGACCGGCAAGGCGCCGACGGCTGCGGCCATCGGCAAGGCCGTCACCTCGGCACGCAGCGAATAAGGAGAGATCGATCATGATGACCGCCGAATTCTGGGTTGGCGTCTCCTTTTTCATCTTCATCGGCCTGCTCGCTTATCTCGGCGTGCACCGCAAGTTGCTGGCCGGGATCGATTCGCGCGGCGAGAAGATTGCGGCGCAGCTGAACGAGGCCGAGCGCCTCCGCGCCGAAGCTGCCGCGCTGCTCAAGACCTACGAGGGCAAACGCGCGGCGGCCGAGAAGGAAGCGGCCGATATCGTCGCCGCCGCCAAGGACGAGGCCAAGCGCCTCGAAGCCGACGCCAAGGCCAAGCTCGAGGATTTCGTCAAGCGCCGCACGGCGCAGGCGGAACTCAAGATCCAGCAGGCCGAAACGCAGGCGACCGCCGAGGTCCGCTCGGCTGCGGTCGACTTGGCTGCAAAGGCCGCCGCCACGATCCTCGCTGCCGGCAAGGGCGACGATGCTTTCGCCGCGGGGCTGAAGGAAGTGAAGGCCCAGCTCAACTGAGCCGCCTCTTCAACCTGATCTCAAAAAGGCCGCTTTCGAGCGGCTTTTTTTTATGATCTGAAGAGGCGGACCTGCCAGAATGTCCGTGAAAGGCAAAGCCCGTGGGCACTTATCTCAGGATTGTCATCGCCGCGCTTGCCGGTCTCCTCGCACTCGCCCATGCCCACGCCGGAGAATGGGTCGAGTTCCCAGGACGCGGCACCGTCACCCTCAAGGCTTTCGTGCTCAAACCGGAAGGGGCCGGCCCCTTCCCCGCTGTTGTCGCGCTTCACGGCTGCGCCGGGCTTGGCAATGCGAAGGGCGTCATCAACCCGAGGCATGCGGACTGGGGCGAACGACTCGCCGCCGCAGGCTACATAGTGGTCTTCCCGGAGAGCTTCGTTTCCCGCGGCCTCGGCTCGCAGTGCACGGTCCGTGACCGCGAGGTGCGCTCGCGCGACCGGGCGAACGATGCCTTCGCCACCGCCGAATGGCTCGCCGCGCGACCGGACGTCAACAAGGCCAAGATCGGCCTGCTTGGCTGGTCCAACGGCGGCATCACCACCCTCCGGGCCACCAATCGCGGCCAGGCGCCGCGCGGCGTCGAATTCGCGCAGGCCGTCGCATTCTACCCCGGCTGCACGGCGCTTCTGAAGCGTGGCTACGCGCCCCGCGTGCCCGTGACGATCCTGCATGGCCTCGCCGATGACTGGACCGCCGCCGAGCCCTGCCGCGCGCTGCCGGGCGTGCGCTTCATCGGCTACGACGGCGCCTATCACGATTTCGACCACCCGAACCTGCCGCTGCGCACGCGCAAGGCCGCCTTTTCGGCAAACGGAACCGGTGTCGTCCATATCGGCACGAATGCGGAGGCGCGCGAGGACGCGATCCGCCGCGTGATGGGGATTTTCGGCGCCATGTAGAGAGCGCCCATGAAAAAGGCCGGGTCATCCCGGCCTTGGTTCATTCGGCAGCTTGCTGCACCGGCTGCGGCGGCACCCACTTTAGGATCGGGTTGCGCGCAGCTCGCGTCTCGTCCAGGCGACGGCGCGGCGCATGGAATGGCGCCCCGGCAAAGCGTTCGGTTTCGCTGTTCTTGGCCCGCATCGCGAGATCGCGCAGCGCCATGATGAACAGGTCGAGCGAGGCGCGGCTTTCGCTTTCGGTCGGCTCGATCAGCATCGCGCCGTGGACGACGAGCGGGAAATACATCGTCATCGGGTGATAGCCCTCGTCGATCATCGCTTTGGCGAAATCGAGCGTGGTGACGCCGGTATCCTTGAGCCAGCTATCGTCGAACAGGGCTTCGTGCATCGCCGGATGGTCCGGGAACGGCACCGACATCAGGTCCGACAGGCCGGCGCGGATGTAGTTGGCCGAGAGCACCGCATCTTCCGAGGCCAGCTTCATGCCGTCCGAGCCGTGGGACAGCATGTAGGCGAGCGCACGGACATACATGCCCATCTGGCCGTGGAAAGCGGTAACGCGGCCGAAAGGCTTTGCCCCGGTCGCCGCCGCGCGATGCTCGACGAGTTCGAGCTTGCCGCCGGTTTCGCGGATGAACGGCACCGGCGCGAACGGTGCGAGTCGTTCGGAGAGCACCACCGGCCCCGCGCCCGGCCCGCCGCCGCCATGCGGCGTCGAGAAGGTCTTGTGCAGGTTGATGTGCATGGCGTCGATGCCGAGGTCGCCCGGCTTGGCCTTGCCGACGATGGCGTTGAAATTGGCGCCGTCGCAGTAGAAATAGGCGCCGGCCTCGTGCATCGCCCGGGCGATCTCGACGACCTGCGGTTCGAAAATGCCGCAGGTATTCGGGTTCGTGAGCATGATCGCGGCGACGTCCGGGCCGAGCAGCGCCTTCACATCCTCGACGTGCACCGTGCCGTCGTCGCGTGCCGGCACGGGCTTCACCTCGAAGCCGATCAGCGCCGCGGTCGCTGGGTTGGTGCCATGCGCCGATTCCGGCACCAGCACGACCTTGCGCGTCGCGGCCTCGCCCCGCGCCTCGATCGCAGCCTTGATCGCCATCATGCCGCACAGTTCGCCATGTGCGCCCGCCTTGGGCGACATCGCGGCGGCCTTCGTGCCGGTGAGCACCATCAGATAGCGCGCGAGTTCGGCAATGAGATCGAGCGCGCCCTGCACGGTCGATTGCGGCTGGAGCGGATGGATGTCGCCGAAGCCCGGCAGCCGCGCCATCTTCTCGTTGAGGCGCGGGTTGTGCTTCATCGTGCAGGAGCCGAGCGGAAACAGCCCGGTGTCGATGCCGTAGTTCTTCTGGCTAAGGCGCACGTAATGGCGCATCGCCTCCGGCTCCGAAAGACCGACGAGGCCGATGGCGCCCTTGCGCTCCAGCCCGCCGAGGCGGGGCGTGAAGACCTCCGGCTCGTCGAGATCGACGCCGGTGACTTCGGCGCGGCCGATCTCGAACAGCAGCGCCTCCTCGACCTGCAACGCCTTGTTGCCGGTGAAGGTCGCGGGCTTGGCGGCGATGGTTTCGCCCGGCGCGGTGGGACGTCCCTGATTGTTCATCACACAACCTCCTTCAGCGCGGCAACAAAGGCTTCGCGATCCTCATCCGTGTTCACTTCCGTCGAAGCGACGATCAGGAGATCGTCGAGCCCCGCCTCCGGCGCGAGGCGCGAGAACGGCACGCCGCCGAGCACGCCCTTCGCCGCCAGCTTTTCGGCGACGTCCGCCGCCTTGCCGGGGACGGCGATGGTGAACTCGTTGAAGAAGCTCCTGGTCAGCACCTTCACGCCCTTCACGCCAGTGAGCATGTCCGCAAGCTTCACCGCATGGGCGTGGTTGATGCGCGCGAGCTTTGTGAGGCCCGCCTCGCCCAGCAGCGTCATGTGGATGGTGAAGGCGAGCGAGCACAGGCCCGAATTGGTGCAGATGTTCGAGGTCGCCTTGTCGCGACGGATATGCTGTTCGCGCGTCGAGAGCGTGAGCACGAAGCCGCGCTTGCCTTCCGCGTCGACCGTCTCGCCGCAGAGGCGCCCCGGCATCTGGCGGATGAACTTCTGCCGGCACGCGAACAGCCCGACGTAAGGTCCGCCGAAGTTGAGACCGTTGCCGATCGACTGGCCCTCGCCGACCACAATGTCGGCGCCCATCGCGCCGGGGCTTTCGAGAAGGCCGAGCGAGACGGCTTCCGTGAACACCGCGATCAGCAGCGCGCCCTTCGCCTGACAGGCTGCCGCCAGCGGGCGAAGATCGCGCACGTTGCCGAACACGTCAGGGTTCTGGACGACGAGGCAGGAGGTCTCGTCATCGAGCAGCGCCACAAGGTCCTCGTCCGCCATCGGCGAGGCCTTCGCGGCGGCGACCGTATCGCCCGCCATGTGCGAGAGCGTGCGCACAACCTCGGTGTAATGCGGGTGCAGCCCGCCCGAGAGCACCGCCTTGCGGCGCTTCGTCACGCGATGCGCCATCAGCACGGCTTCGCCGGTGCCGGTCGAGCCGTCGTACATCGAGGCGTTGGCAACCTCCATGCCGGTGAGCGCCGCCACCTGCGTCTGGAACTCGAACAGATATTGCAGCGTGCCCTGCGCGATTTCCGGCTGATAGGGTGTGTAGGAGGTCAGGAATTCCGAGCGCTGGATCAGGTGATCCACCATCGCCGGCACGTGGTGCTTGTAGGCCCCGGCGCCGACGAAAAACGGCACGGACGAGGCCGAGACATTCTTCGCAGCCATGCGTGTCAGGATGCGTTCGACCTCGATCTCGCCCTTGCGGCGCGGCAGGTCGACCGGCGCCTTGAGCAGCTTGTCGCCGGGAATATCGGCGAAAAGGGCATCGATATCGCTGACGCCCACCCGGGCGAGCATCGCCGAACGATCGGCTTCGGAAAGCGGCAGGTAACGCATGGTGCGTCCTTTTCAGGCGTAAACGGGTTCGGTGTTGACGATCTCGACCTCGGCGCGCAGCGAGTTCGCGATGTAGCATTCCTCGTGCGCGCGGTGGTGCATGCGATCGATCTCCTCGATCGTCGGCTTCTTGTCACCCGACCAGGTGACGACCGGCTTCAACGCCACATGCGAGATGTAGAGCTTGCCCTTCTCGTTCTTGGTCATGGTGCCGAGGGCTTCATCGACGTAAGCGTCGACCCGGAAGCCCTTGATGGCGCAGAAGGCGAGGAAGAACAGCATGTGGCAGGAGGAAACGGCGGCGACCAGCGCCTCCTCCGGGTCCACCGCATCCTCGCGCGAGAGCGGCACCGGCACCATCGGCGAGGGCGCGGAAGAGCCGGGAACGCTCACCCCGCCATCGAAGCTCCAGAGATGGCCGCGCGAATACTTGTTGTCGGTGAAGGGCTGGCTTCCCCGCTCCCAGGTCACCTTGGCGCGATATTCGTGAGCCATGATCCCGGTCCTCCCGTCAGCCGATCATCGCCTTGTAGGCGGCTTCGTCCATCAGCTTGGCGAGTTCGCCCTTGTCGGCGAGGCGGATCTTCATGAACCAGCCGGCGCCTTCCGGGTCTTCGTTGATCGTGGCCGGGTTGTCCGGGAGCTTGTCGTTGACGGCGACGACCTCGCCCGAAACCGGGGCGTAGACATCCGAAGCGGCCTTGACGCTCTCGACGACCGCCGCTTCTCCACCCTGCTTGAAGCTCTTGCCGACAGCCGGCAGCTCGACGAACACGACATCGCCTAGCTGGCTCTGCGCGTAATCGGTGATGCCGACGACCGCCGTATCGCCCTCGACACGGAGATACTCGTGGTCCTTGGTGTAATAGGTGGTCATGGGGCTCTCCATTTTAGGGGCATATCTGACAAGCAAGACCGGTGCCCGTTCCCGCGCGGGAACGGATCAACGAAAATAGCGATGCGGCGCGAAGGGCAGCGCATGGATGCGCGCGGGCAGTTCCTTGCCACGGACGACGAGCGTAACGGGGGTCTCCGGCTTCGCAAACGCCGCTTCGACGTAACCCATCGCCACCGGGCCGCTGACGCTGGGGCCAAAGCCGCCCGAGGTGATGACGCCGATCTTCCGGAGCTGCCCGTTTTCCGCAGCGAAAACCTCGGTGCCTTCGCGCGCAGGCTGGCGCCCCTCGGGCAGGATGCCGACGCGCAGGCGCGAAGGACCTTCCTTCAGTTCCCGCTTGACGCGATCGGCGCCCGGAAAGCCGCCTTCCTCGCGCCGGCGCTTCTGGATCGACCATTTGAGGTCGCCCTCGATCGGCGAGGTCGTGGTGTCGATGTCATGGCCATAGAGGCAGAGACCGGCTTCAAGCCTGAGTGAATCGCGCGCACCGAGCCCGATCGGCTTCACGCGCGGATCGGCGCTGATCATCGCGACAAAAGCCGCGACCTCGGCGGCTTTCACCGAAATCTCGACGCCATCCTCGCCGGTATAGCCAGTGCGCGAGACATGACACCAATGCGGGCCGAGCGGCAGATCGAGCGACATCATGAAGGGCAGGGTCGCGAGTTGCGGCGCATAGGTCGCGACAACCGCAACTGCCTCCGGCCCCTGCAACGCCAGCAGCGCCAGGTTGTCGGCGATGCGCAGATCGACATCCGCCGGCAGTTTCGCGCGCATGTGGGCGTAATCGGCGTCCTTGCAGGCGGCGTTGACGACGAGATAGAGCCAGTGGTGATGCCCCTCGAAGCCGAGGCGCGTGATCATCAGGTCATCGAGAATGCCGCCCTCGGCGTTGAGGAACTGCGAATAGCGCTGCTGGCCCGGCTTGAGGGCGAGAACATCCGCCGGCACCAGCGCTTCGAGCGCCCGCGCGGCGGTTTCGAACTGCCCGTCCTTGGGGATCAGGAAGCACTGGCCCATGTGCGAGACATCGAACAGCCCCGCGTGCTCGCGCGTCCAGTTGTGCTCGGCGATGATGCCGTCCTTGTACTGGACTGGCATGGAATAGCCCGCGAACGGCACCATGCGCGCGCCCTGCGCGATGTGCCACTCGTTGAGCGGGGTGAATTTCAGGTCTTCCGTTTCGGGGGCTGATGCCATCTCTCGCTTCGGCTTTCGCCGCCTTTCCGTGACACGGGTCCAATACGTTCCCGGATGGAACGCATCAGCCCCCTCTGTCGCGGAACCTGAGAGATTTCGTGCCGGACTTCTTCGCATGTCGTTGTCGCAAAACCGGCGACCACTTTTTCGCGACATGCGACGGCACTTACTCCGTCGGTGGAAGGTCGCCCTTCGCTTTCCAGAGCGGCTTTTCTCGCGCGGTCCTTTTGCCTGAGCGTTTCCGGGGCGGTTGCGCCTTCGGCGGCGGCCCTCAACGAGCCGCTCTCTCCCGCGCGGGAGATGGCCTATATCCTTCCCCTACCCGATCGCGGGCCGGAGTCAACGGCGACGTTTCTTGCGGCCGCCCGTAGCCTTCGCACCCTGTGGATCAAGCCCGACAAGGATCGTGTAGGCGTCGGCCGGATCTTCCGCCGTGATCGGCAGGTTGACGGCATCGTCGATCACGACGAAGGACGCCTGTGTATCCGAAGCGGGAATCGTCACGGCGGTCGGCAACAGCTTCGAATAGACGGTCTGCCCGTTCGACCGGACGGCGACACGCACCGGCACCGTGAAGGTCCCCGGCTTGCCGTTCTCGCCCAGCAGCAAACGCCCCTGTATCCCGACCTTGACATGCATGACGCCGCCCTGCGCCTTGCATTCGCGGGCAATGTCATGGATGGCGGCCTGATGGGAAATGCCGCGCGCGGAGTCTCCGCCGACGCGATAGGCGGCCGTGCCGTCGAGGATCGAGGCGGCGGGACAACCGTAATCGGTCACGGCGTCCTTCTGCTCCGGCAGCTTGGTGTTGGCGAACAGGAGACGTTCGGTGATCGACTTCTCGGTCTGCGAGACCTCGTTGCTCCCGCCCGTCGTCTGGCAGCCCGCGAGCCCCGTTCCGGCCAGAACCATCGCCAGCGAAAGCAGTGCGAAGCGCCTCGCGCCCGTCGTCCGCCCAAACCGATCCGCCATCGTTTCCCC